>JBMYXO010000022.1:0-27217 GCA_049608465.1 Solirubrobacterales bacterium
GCGGGGTGATCCTACGCAGCCAACGCCGGATCTGCCTCGGCCGCTTCTCGAAGATCGGCAGCGGCACTCACTGGCACGAACGCCAGGAGGAGGTCTATTTCGTGCACAAGGGCACACTGCGTTTCACTCTTGGCGAAAACGACGAACACCAGGTCGTTCTCGGTCCGGGCGGAGTGATTCGCGTGGACCCGAGCACGCAGCGCAGCATCGCCAACATCGGCGAGGACGAAGCGACCTACGTCTGCTTCGGCGCAGCCGGCGGCTACGTTGGCCGCGACGGTCACCACCGAGAAAACGAACCCCGAGTCCGCGAAGTCACGACTTAAAGAGAAGGAGCCGGGTTGCGCCGGCCCGCAATGCTCGTTTAAAGAGAAGGAGCCGGCTTGCGCCGGCTCTTCTCACAGCGATCCCCGGCCTCCGCAGTCGGGGATTGCATTTCCAGCTCCCGAGCAGCTCAGAGACCGGGGGCCAGAAGTTCGCGATTCATCCGTTTAGGGTTTGATGCCCCGAATCGAATGCAAACTCTCTGTCGGCAGTCCGCAGAGATCGTTGCCCAATTCGACGCAAGATCAACGTAGGATCGATGTTGCATGGACGCAAGGAAGATGGACAAACGTCGTAGACCAAATCCACGATTGCGCATTGCAGTGCTGGTTTCCACGGTGGTGGTACTTGCGTCGATGGCGTATTCGATGTCGACGTCGCTCGCCCACACGGACGTCCGACGCCCATCGATCGAGGTTTCGGAGCTACCGCGAATTGCCGGGGCAGAACTCGCCAACTCGAACGCGCTCTACGTTTCACCGGCCGAGCAGACTGCAGCTTTGAAGCGATTGGTGAATCGCAACCGTCCGCTCTTTTGCGCCGGTAAAAAGGACTATGCCGCTCTGACGTTCGATGACGGACCGTCGAGCAACACACCCGAGCTGCTGAAACTGCTGAAAAGTGCCGGCATCCCCGCGACGTTCTTCGTGACCGGAAAGACCGCGACCGATTTCCCGCAGTACATGAGCGCGCTCGCCGAGCACGGAGCTATCGCAAACCACTCGTGGAGTCATTCCGCGTTCACGACGCTGAACGGCAAAGAGATCAAGCGCGAGCTTGCGACCACGCAGGCCGTCATCACTCGCGAGACCGATCAGGACTACATGGCGATGCGCCCGCCGTACGGAGCTCGCAATTCGGTCACCACCAAGACGGTGGACAAGCTTGGCTACGCCGAAATTCTCTGGAGCGCCGACTCCGAGGATGGGTTGGCGAAAGATTGGCGAACGATTGCCAAGAACACGATCGACGGGCTCGGACCCGGCTCCGTCGTGTTGATGCACGATCGTCCCGACGAGACATTGACCGCACTGCGAAAGCGCGTCATTCCGGCAATTCGCCGCAGCGGCTTGAGGATGGTTACGGTTCCCGAGTTGCTGGTGCTCAACCCGCCATCGGCGAAGCAGCTCGATGAAGGTCCGCGCGGCTGCACGCACGCCGGCGAGGTCAACGTCAGCGGTTACTTCGGAATCCCAAAAGGCGAGGGCTGACGACGATCTCTTCGACGTGGGCGTTCGCGCGGCCCTTCGCCCCGCGCCACGCCAACGTGAAATCGGTGTGCCCGTTCGCCGGCACCCGCGTGCGCCAGCGATAAACGGTTGACGTTCCGCTCGCGTACTTCGTGACGTCGGCGCCCTCCACGACCAGGCGTTCAAGCCCGGCGTCTCCCTTGGTCGAGGCCAACCGCAAGAGCACGTTCAGCGAGGTGGTCGACGTGGCCGACGTCGGCGACCACATGCGCACGGTCGCGCCGCCGGGCGGAATCCATCCCAGCCTCGTCAAGCCGGAAGTCGCCCAGGCAGCCGTGGGGTTCAGGCCGATCTCATACAGCGTGAGTCCACTTGGGTTGGTGATCGGCTTCGTGTCAGAACTCGGCTGCGGCTGGAAGAATGGGTTGCGCTTCGCAACGACCATGTATTCGGAGTCGACGTCCTGCCCAAGTTCGATCGCGCCGTTCTGCCAATCGATCGAGACGTCGCGAATCGGACCGAAGGTTGGCGAGGCCACACCCGGATTGCCAAAGCCCGGAACGTGCAGCGAGTCGATCCTGCTGTTCCAAAACTCCAAATCCCACCATGTCGAAAAGCGCTGGTCGAGTCGGAGATCCGGTCGCAGCCGCACCGACCCGTCTGAATTCCTGGTCGCACCGGCTGACCCGTCGAGCGGCTCAACGCTGATCAGCGGCGTGAACACGAGCGCTGCCGAGCACGTCGCGCAGATGTTCGAATCAATCCAGGACTTCTGAGCTGCCGTTCGCACGCCGAACGCGCGATCGACGGCCTGATTCTGCCGGAACACGGCCTTGTCGACCGAGTAAACGGTCGTGACGAACAGGAAGCTCAAAGTGACTCCGAACGCCAACGCCAATGCAGTGTTGATACGTCCGCGCGATTGCAGCAGCCATGCGATTCCGGCCACTGCGACGGTCACGACGAACATCAGATTGAAGATCGTGCTGCCGAGCGCATCGGCGAGTCGTTGCGGCAGGATCAGCCCGATTTGTGACGGCGAGAAGCCATGATTGGCATCGATTGTCACCGGCGAATCGAGTCCGTACGGCTCGACAATGGCGAGCAGGATGATCCCGAGCAGCGCCGGTAGGGCAAACAGGCCGAGACTCCTCGGCGGCTTCACCAGCAGGCATCCCGCGGCGATCAGTAGCAGTGGCGCAACGTAGAAGACGTATCGCTCGAGCACGAGGCCATTGCCGAAGCGCTGATTGAACGAAGCACCGACGAATAGCAGTACGAGCGTGGCGAAGAAGATCACCAGTGCCGACTGGTTCTCGGCGACGCTGCGGATTCGCAGGATTGCGCTGCTCAGCCATGGCAGTGCGAGTACCAACGGCAGACCGCCGAGCGCGACGCCGATAACTCCGAGGTGATCGATCAGCGCGCCGAACACGCCATCGGGAGCCACTTGGCCTTGGCTCCCGCTCGCGGCCGCTGTGTAGATGCCGAGTGTCCATGTCGGCTCCAGGCGGACGGCAAGGTAGACCACGACCAGAGCAAAGAACGGCAGCGGGCGCTCCAGCGGCGTTCGCCAGATCGCGCGCCAGATCGCGCGAGCGCGATCTCCGAATGTGGCCGCCGCGTCGAGCGGAATCGCAACTGCAATGCGGCGTAGACCGACGACTGCGAGCCAGACCGGCAGCAGCGCGATGAACTGATTGCGGACCAGAAACGTCAAGAAGATCGCAAGCAGAACGAGGGCATCGCCGCGCAGAAAACTGTGCTCACCGGAGGGATCGTCGCGACCATCCGCAGTGCGAGCGATCGCGTACAACGCCCAGAGCATCGTCGTGTACGCAAGCGCGTCGGGCAGCATCTTCGACGCGAACGCCAGCCAGGGCAGGCACACGGCGCACGCCGCCACCCAACGAGCCGCAACAACGCTGCCGCTTGCGTACTTCGTGAAGAGATAGACAGGGATCGCAGCCGTGGCCATCACGATCGCATTGAGCACGGCCACGATGGGATAAGCGTCCGGCATCGAAAACAGTCCGATGATCGGCGTGATCAGCAGTGGATACAGCAGTTGGTTCACGTGGATCAACTCACCGCGCGCCTGCGGCAGCGGCACAAAGCTGTCGGCGATGTTGCGAGCCATTTCGCCGTAGAGCAGTTCGTCGGTCATCAGCGCCCAGTTGCGAGCCTTCACGACCAGCAGCGCACCGGCGATCGATGCGATCACGACGATCACCGCGAGATACGGATCGATGCGTGGCCTGCTGTTGTTTTCGATGCTCATCAGCTGTTTGAACGGCGTGGAACGAAAAAAGCCCGAGTCAGAAGACCCGGGCTTAGATTCGGCGCGAATGCGCTGATTACTTCTGAACCGGCTCAGCCGCATCCAGTGTTGTTGCCACAGCTGCTGCAGGTGTAGCAAGAGCCGGTGCGCTGCATCATGCCGCCGCACTGGCCGCAGACCGGGCCGAGTTCGAGACCCATCATCCGCGCCGGGGCCGATGATGGCTGATCGGGGACGATTGCGTCGGCGGCCGGTTTGGCATCGACATTCGTGCCGTTGCCTTGCGCACCGGTCCCGTTCCCATTCCCGGTTGCCGGCCCAGCGGTGTCGCCGCGCATCTCCACGCTGGCCTCTTCGGCCTCCTTCTTTGCGCGCACGGCGGCAGTCATGATGCCGAGCTCCTCCTGCAGGTCCTCGTCGCAGTAACGCGATGCAAGCCAGCGCATGATGTAGTCGGGCATCGACTTGGCGAACGGGATCTCCTTGTTCCTGGTCATGCCTTCGGGCTCGAAGCGCATGTACGAGAACTTGTCGACGAACGTCTCGAGCGGAACTCCGTACTGCAGGCCGACCGAGATCGCCGTGGCAAACGCGTTCATCATGCCGCGCAACGTCGAACCTTCCTTGCCGATGTCGGTGAGGAAGATTTCGCCCGGCGTGCCGTCGTCGTACTGACCGGCGGTGATGTAGCCCTCGTGGCCACCGATCGAGAACTTGTGGGTCAGAGAGCTGCGTTCGACGGGCATTCTGCGGCGGTGCGGTTTCTTGCCGGCCTCGGTTGCGCCCTCGGCCTTGGCCGTTTCGAGGGCCGTCTCGAACTCTTCCGGCGTCATGCTCAACTTGCCATCTGCGTCCACTTCGTCCTGGGCGTCGGTGCGCAGCGCCTGTGCGGTCTTCGAACCGTCACGGTAGATCGCCAGCGCCTTGAGGCCGAAGTTCCAGCCCTGGATGTATGCGTCGGCGATGTCCTCCACGGTCGCGGTCTGCGGCATGTTCACGGTCTTGCTGATCGCGCCCGAGAGGAACGGCTGCGCTGCGGCCATCATCTTGATGTGGCCCATGTGGCTGATCGCACGCTCACCAACGGCCACGTCGAACACCTCGAGGTGTTCCGGCTTGAGGTGTGGTGCGTCAATCACGTTGCCGTGCTCTGCGATGTGGGCAACGATCTGTTCACCCTCCTGTTCGCTGTAGCCAAGCGTCTCGAGCGCCAGCGGCACCGTCTGATTGACGATCGTCATGCTGCCGCCGCCGACCAACTCTTTGAATTTGACGAGCGAGAAGTCCGGCTCGATGCCGGTCGTGTCGCAGTCCATCAAGAAGGAGATCGTTCCGGTCGGAGCGAGCACCGTGGCCTGCGCATTGCGGTAACCAAAGCGATCACCGAACTCGACTGCCTCGTCCCACGACTTGCGCGCTGCGGTCAGCAGATCACCGTCTTCCAGAGCAGTCTCGGGGATCTCGTAGGCCGCCTCGCGATGCATGCGCATCACGTTGTTCATCGGCTCGGCGTTCTCCGGGTACTTCTCGTGCACGCCAATGGCCTCGGCAATCAGTGCCGACTGGCGGTAGGCACGGCCGGTCATCAGCGCGGTGATCGCTGCGGCGTCGGCGCGTCCCTGCTCGCTGTCGTAGGGCAGGCCGTTGCTCATCAGCAACGCGCCGAGGTTGGCGTAGCCAAGCCCAAGCTGGCGGAACGCACGCGCGTTGGCGCCGATTTTCTCGGTCGGGTAGCTCGACGGACCGACGACGATTTCCTGCGCGAGCAGGACGATGTCGACCGCGTGCTCAAACTGCGGCGCGTCGAAAGAACCATCCTTGCGGCGGAACTTCATCAGGTTGAGCGAAGCGAGGTTGCAGGCCGAGTCGTCGACGTGCATGTATTCGCTGCACGGGTTCGACGCGTTGATCCGACCACTCACCGGCGACGTGTGCCAACGATTGATGATCGTGTCGTACTGGATCCCCGGGTCGGCGCAGCGCCACGCAGCTTCGGCAATCTGCTCCATCAATTCGCGAGCGTCGTACTCCTTGACCGGCTCGCCGGTCACACGTGACTTGGTCCACCAGCTGTCGCCGTTCTTCACGGCCTCCATGAAGTCGTCAGAGACACGCACCGAGTTGTTGGCGTTCTGGTACTGAATCGAAGTGAAACCGTCGCCGTCGATCGACATGTCGAAGCCGGCATTGCGCAGAGCCTCGGCCTTGTCCTCTTCCTTGGCCTTGCACCAGACGAAGTCGACGATGTCTGGATGGTCAACATCGAGCACGACCATCTTCGCCGCGCGCCGCGTCTTGCCGCCGGACTTGATCGTGCCGGCCCAGGCGTCGGTACCGCGCATGAAGCTGACCGGCCCGCTCGCGGTGCCGCCCTTTCCGAGAGGCTCATTCGAGCCACGGATGTTCGAAAGGTTGATGCCCGATCCCGAACCGCCACGGAAGATCTGACCTTCCTGGGTGTTCCAGTCGAGGATCGATTCCATCGTGTCCTCGACGGAGAGGATGAAGCAGGCAGAGCACTGCGGACGCTCTTCGAATCCGACGTTGAACCACACCGGCGAGTTGAAGGCGGCGACCTGGTGGAGGAGGATGTAGGTCAGCTCGTCTTCGAACGCCTGGGCGTCGTCCTCGGAGGCGAAGTAGCCCAGTTCACGGCCCCAGCCGGCGATCGTGCCCGAGACACGGCCGATCATCTGCTTGACCGAATTCTCGCGCTGCGGCGTGTTCATCTGCCCGCGGAAGTACTTCTGGGCGACGATGTTGGTCGCGTTCTGCGACCACGTTTTCGGAAACTCGACGCCGCGCTGCTCGAATGCCGGCTTCTCCGGGTTGCCGATGATCGCGTCGCGAATCTCCCACTCGACCGAGTCGAAGGGGTCCGCGCCTGCCTCGGTGTAACGGCGCTCGATCTGCAGACCGCGGCCGTGGCCTCGTAGGTCGTGCTGATCCAACGGCATGGCGCCTGAAATCGGTGTTGCTGCTGTCTCTGTCTCGATGGGCTTCATAAGGCGATCCTCCTCCAAAGACCGTTGTTACTGCACGCCCCCTGAAAAGCGCTGCTTGCGGTCTGCTTACAAAATATGCACGGAATGCAAAATGGTTTGCAATCCTTCCGATCGGGATGTGCGACTTCAGAGAAGAAGTTCGACGCCCCGTCGCAATTGAGGTGAAAACCTTGTGACTTCGGCACCGGAAAGGACCGTGCGCCACCCGTTTTGCTCCACTTTGCGAACTCGAAAACCGCTATCAGCGGGTAACTCGACAATCAATCACGGCTCCCGGACGGAACATCGTCTTGAAAACGTGCAGGAGGCCGATCAGCGGCGGAGAAACCAACTCGGTTCGCAAGTGATTTTAGGCTGCGAATCACCTCGGCGAGCCGCCCGCGAGTAGTTAAAAAGTGCGAAAGAGCGGGATCAACTCTCTTTCGATCTTGCATGTATGGGCGGTACCGTCGCCGAATACAACCGCATGCTCCGTCGAAACGCATGAGAAAACGCTCCGGGCAAGACGAGTCAGACACAGCGGTCGCTGAAGAGGAATTTTCGGTCGATCCGCCGCCGCGTGCCCTGGATCTGGCCTCGCCGCGCCGGCTCTGGGCCTGGGCAATCTTCATCGCGATCGTCGGCCTGGCGGTGCGTGGGCTCTGGTTCTACAACTTCAAGGACGAACTGGCGATGCGACTCGGCCCCGATGGCGACGTCTACCTCGGACAGGCGCGCGCCTTTCTCGCCGGCGGAATTGGCAACCCCGAGGCACCCGGAATCGCCAACGTGGACCGCGAAATGCTCGCGCCCGGATACGGCCTCCTGCTGGCCGGGCTGTGGCTGCTCGTTCCCCGTGCCGACGTGCTCGCGTTGACGAGCGACGTCCAACTGATCGCCTTCGGCACGCAGTCGTTGCTCGTCGCGTTGACGACGCTGATGACGTTTGCGATCGCCCGGCGCTATCTGTTCGGCTTCAGCGCGCTGGTGCCACCCGTGTTACTGACCGCCTCGATCGCCGTGATCGACATGACGAACATGTTTGCCTACGAGGCGCCGCTGATGTTCCTGCTGACGGCTGTCATCTGGCTGCTGCTGATTTCGCATGAACATCGAGAAAACGAGAACTCCCCACGTTTCCTGCTGGTCACGATGCTCGCAGCGCTGACATTCAGCGCGGCGATTTTGATGCAGCCACGCGTGGTCGTGGCGCTTCCGTTTCTGATCTGGTGGTCGGTGCGTGGGATCGACTGGGAGCACGCGTTGGTTTTCGCGATCGTCGCGCTGCTGTTGCCGGTCGGTTGGGTGATGCGCGACTATGCGCAGTTCGATCGCGTCGTGCCGATCTCGATCGGTCCACAGGAATCGCTCTACATCGACAACGTCGAACCTTTCACGGGTGACGGCGTTGCCCAGGGCGAGTCTCCGCCGGCCTGCCCCCGCAGCGACCTCAACTCACCCGACTTCGCCGACCGCTTTGCTTGGGGCGATTGCATGCAGCAGGCCGGTATCGACCAGCTCGCGTCCGACCCTGCGACCGCCGCGACTGCCATACCCGACCGCCTCGGTGCATTGTTCACGCCGTGGAGCCCTGAGTATTCGAGTGGCGTCTACAGCTCTTCCAAATGGGGCTACCAGGACCTCGTACCGCAGTCGATCCGTGACGACAGCACCTACGACACAGCGTTTGATGTACTCGCGGTCGTTTTGATGGCGCTCTACGTTGCCGCTGCACTCGCCGGCCTGTGGATTCTTTGGCTCGAGGGAGTCGCTTCGGGCGGACGGCTGGTCACAATTCTCGTTCTGTCTCTGCCGATCGTGCACTTGCTTTTCCATGCTGAGGGAAGGTTCCGAATTCCCGTGCTTCCAATTTTGATGATCGCGCTGACCCTTGGGTCACTCCAATTTTTCGAATTACTGCGGCGTAACCCAGATGAGGTGCGGGATCGGGATGGCACTACCTGAAATTTCGTAGTTATTGTCAACTGGACAAAGATTTGGCCGACCGACCAGTAACCGCTAAAGGTTTGGTCAACCTGCGGCGAAACATAACCCGTGACAGTGATTCGAGCGGCTTCGGAGTCTGCCCCGATAACCGTTCCCTGACTGTCGCGAAAATGGGTTCAAGGCTGTGACTCGTATGTCCCCGATCGTCCACGCCAAGCCCTTTCAAGCCGGCGGCTGTGCGTCCTCGCAGCCGTCGGCTTATTTTTTTGGACAGACACTTCGAGGCCTGGTTCTGGAAAAGCCGACGGGTGGTCGGGTCGAGCGTTTCATTGCCGAATGCGGTCGGCCGACCGACGATATGGTCAACTGGACGGTGGCAAAAATTGAGCTAGCTCAGATTCCGGCGGCGATCGTCGCTTCGAGCGTCGTTTCCATCCCGTCGAGCAGATCGACATGCGCACGCCAGCCGAGCTCTTCGTGTGCGCGAGCTACATCGAGCGCGCTGCGCGGAAGCTCGCCGAGGCGAGCCGGTTCGAAGTTTGGCGTGAAGTCGGATTTGGCGTGCGGCTTGAGCGCGTCGATCAACTCAAGCACGCTGGTTTCGCGACCGGTTCCGATGTTGATCGGTCCGGTGACGGTCGCATCGGCCGCGGCGAGGTTTGCTGCGACGACGTCGTCTACATGGACGTAGTCGCGAGTCTGAGTTCCGTCGCCGAACACGGTCGGTCGTTCGCCCTGAATCAGCTTGCCACAGAAGATCGCGATCACGCCAGCCTCGCCGAGCGGGTCCTGGCGTGGTCCGTAGACGTTGCCGTAGCGCAGCGCAACGACCGATTGGCCATAGAGCCGTTGGTTCAGCCACATGTAGCCCTCGGCGGCAAACTTGGCCTGGCCGTACGGTGCCTCGGGTGCGGGGAGGAACGTCTCCGGGGTCGGGATTTGGTCGGCCGGTGCCTCGCCGTAGATCGCGCCGCCGGTTGAGCTGAAGACGAAGCGGGAAACATCGTTCTCGCGAGCGCTTTCGAGCAGATTGATCGTGCCGCCGATGTTCACCTGCGAATCGAACGCAGGGTCTTCAACCGAGCGACGCACGTCAATCTGTGCGCCGAGGTGAAAAATCGTCTCGGGCTTGAACGTTGCGATCAACCTGTCGACTGCAGCGCGGTCGGTCAGTGACTGCTCGATGAGCTCGGCATCTCCCGCGATCGCCTGTTCGAGATTCGCGCGCTTGCCGGTTGCGAGATTGTCGAGCACCTTGACCTGGTCGCCGCGTGCCACGAGCGCGTCGACGAGGTTCGATCCGATGAATCCGGCTCCGCCGGTGACCAGGCACTTCATATGGGGTGGGATGCTATCCGTGGGCAGTTGTCCATACGTACAAGTGGGCCACGAAATTATTCAACATCGCAACAACTGGGCGGCCAATGACCCGCTATACATTGCTGTCCACGATGTTCTCGGGGATCTCGGCAAATCGCGGCCAACGGGTCGTTCAAACACTCGCGGCCTTTTTCGCGGCCTGCGCGCTTTCGCTCGCGCTGGCTACCACTGCGCCTGCCGCGTGGACGCCCGTCGACCCGGTGGACGGCAGTTTCGACTGGGTCGGTGGCTTCGTCGCCGAAATCGACACAACCGGCGCCGCACAGGACATATGGGTCGGCGAAGGCGACAGCGCCACGATCGAGCGATTCACTGCGGACGGGCAGTCGTTGATCGATTCGTACGACATCGACTACACGTCTCCCGCGGGTGAGATTGACGGCATCAACGGACTCGCGGTCGACGATGCCGGCGAAACTCTCTATGCCGTTGATCAGGGAAATCATCGCGTTGTCGGCTTTGACATCCTCGGCGAATCGCTCTCGGCGGTTTCGCAGGCTCCGGGCGGCACGCCGACCGAATGCCCAGGCATCGACTGTCCGGTCAATTCAACTTCACCGGGTCAGTTTTCTTATCCCTATGCGATCGCCGTTCACGCGGGTGAGGTTTTCGTTCTCGACGAACAACTGCGGATCCAGGTTTTCGACGCCGAACTCGCGTATCTGCGTACGATCAGCAATCCCGACTGGTTTTCTGGCGGCGAGGATTCCGACGGCCGTGAACCGCAGTTCTTCACGATCAATCCCGCCAACGGAAATCTGCTGGTCGCGATCTCGGATGATCACGGCATTGAGGAGTACTCGCCTGCCGGCGAACTGCTCCGCGTGATCCCATCGCCGACGAGTTGGCCATTCGCGCTGGCGATCGATTACCCGAACAACGTCCTCTACGTCGTAGGAGAGTCGGACGAGGTTCTCACAATCGACTATCTGAGTGGACAGCAGCTCGGCGTCGCAGCCGACCTGTCGGAAAGCGGTCGCTGGATCTTGTCGCTGTCGATCCAGCCCGAAGAGCGGATTCTGTTGGTTGCCTACGGCGAAGGCGGTGGGGACGACGAAGAAGAAGAGTCGTCCTACTCCAGTGGGATAGAACGCTACGCCTACGACGCCGCGCCGACATGTGCATCCGCGTCCGCGGCAACTCAGGCTTCGGCGCCTGTCGCAGTCTCGCTGAACTGCAGCGACACCAGCCCGGCTCCGCAGATCACTTATGAGATAGCCGCACCACCGACTGGCGGAACGATCAGTGATTTCAATCCGGCAACCGGGACGCTCACTTACTCGCCCAGCGCGGGCTTCGCCGGAACCGACACGTTCGCCTTCCGCTCCCGCTCACTGACCGGCGTCAGCCAGCTTTACACGGCAACCATCAGCGTCGTCGCGATCGACCAAGTCCCAGTGATCCGTCAGACCGCCAACCTCTCGCGTTCATCCGGTGACATTTACGTCAAGCTGCCCGGCACCGACACCTGGGTGCGGCTCGAGAAGAACGCTTTGGTACCGGTCGGCACGATCATCGACGCCGTCGACGGCTACTGCGTACTGACGTTCGCCAACGCCGACGGCAGCCTCTACTCGGCAACGTTCTGGGGCGGTGTGTTCCAGATTCTTCAAGGCAGCGGCGATCAGCCAGAGGCCATCCTCGAGCTGCGCGACGACGAGTTCCCGGAGTCGCCGTCACAGGCCGCGGCCGCTTCTGCGGCGTCGGCGATGTCGAAGGGTCGCACGGCCACAGCCGCCCGCTCGAGCGCCAAAAAGAGCAAGAAGAAGTCCCGTACTTCAGCCAAGCGCAAAAACAAAAAGGGCAAGAAAAAGAACAAGCTCTGGGGCAAGGGCAAGGGCAAGTTCCGAATCAGGGGCAACGGCAGTTCGGCCTCCGTTCGTGGAACGCGCTGGGGCGTGACCAACTACGAGAACGGCACGGTCACGCGGGTGACCGAGGGCGTAGTCGTAGTCCGCGACTTCTATCGCAGAAAGAGCATCCGCCTGCGCCGCGGCAAAAGCTACTTCGCCGACAAGAACTGGCGCAAGGCCAAGAAGACGGTCCGTCGCGTGAAACCGCGATTCACCGGCTGATCGATTAGGTCTCCGCGGCGATGCTGCGAAACAAACGTCTGGTCGCGCTGTTCGGAGTGAGCCTGGGGCTCAGTCTCTTCGTGCTGCTTGCGTACGGCTTTGGCGCGCTCAAATCGCTGGAGCTTTCGAGCGTGGACAAACGCTTCACGATCCGTGGCGAGAAGGATCCGTCTGTCGTTGATGACGCGGTGGTGGTTGGTGTGGACGACGTCACATTTGACGAACTAGGCGTGCAGTGGCCCTTTCCGCGCGGCGCGCACGCGCAGCTGATCGACACGCTCAAGGCCGATGGCGCGAACGTGATTGCGATGGACATTCAGTTCACCGAACCCAGCGGAGACTCCGAGCAGGACGACCTGTTGATCGACTCCGTCACGGCGGCGGGCAACGTGGTTCTGGCAACGGCGGAGACCGACGATGGCTCGACACGCGTGTTTGGTGGCGACGACGTGGTGGAGGGGGCGAACGCAACGGTCGGCAACTCACTGTTTCCCGAGGACTCGGGCGGCGTCGTTCGCAGGGTCGAGTATGAACGCGGCGGAATCCCGACGTTTTCGGTCGCCGTAGCCAATCGCGTGACGGGCAAACCAGTAGCGAAATCTCAGTTTGACGAAGACGGCGCATGGATCGACTACGCCGGTAAACCAAAGACGATCGAGACGATCTCGTACTCGACCGTCATCAACGAGGAGTTCCCCCCGGGAACGTTCAAGGACAAGATCGTTGTCGTCGGAGCCACCTCGCCGACCCTGCAGGACCTGCACCGAACTCCGACGTCCGGCGACGGAGAGATGGCGGGTCCAGAGTTGCAGGCGAACGCGGTTCTGACCGCACTCGCGGGTTATCGGCTCGACGAGACGGGGCCAATTTTTGGCGTACTGCTGATTCTGCTGCTCGGGTTCGTGACGCCGCTCGCCAGCATCTGGCTCAATCCTCGCGGTGCCTTCGCGGTCTCTGTGGCCACGGCAATCACCTTCACGCTGGTCGCGTACTTCGCATTCACGCTCGGCTGGATCATTCTCTACGTCTACCCGATGATCGCGCTGGCGTTGAGCATCATCTCAGCGTTGGCAGTGAACTTCTTGGCGGCGCAGTACGAGCGCGAGCGGGTGCGTGACGTCTTCTCACGTTTCGTGGCCGACAGTGTCGTCGACCAAGTTCTTCAGCAATCAGAGGATGGAGTCAAACTCGGCGGGCGTCGCACCGATGCCACGCTCCTGTTCAGCGACCTCCGCGGCTTCACGTCGTTTGCAGAGAAGCTCGAACCGGAGCTGGTGATCGACATCCTCAATCGCTACCTCACCGAGATGACCGACGCGATCCTCGATCATGAGGGCACGCTGGTGTCGTTCATGGGCGACGGCATCATGGCCGTTTTCGGCGCGCCGGTCGACAGCAAAACGCACGCCGACACAGGCCTTGCCGCCGCGCGCGGAATGCTCGACAGGATGCACGGGTTCAACGCGTGGATGGAAGAGAACGGCCATGGTCACGGATTCAAGATGGGCATCGGTTTGAACACCGGACCGGTGATGTCCGGCAATGTCGGATCCGAGCGACGACTCGAATACACGACGATCGGCGACACGACCAACACGGCGGCGCGCCTCGAGGGGGCGACCAAGGGCACGCCGTATCAGCTGTACATGGCTCAGTCGACGATGGACCAACTCAGCGAACGGCCGACGGACTTCGAATTTGTCGAGGACATGCCGATTCGAGGCCGACAGGACGGCGTGCGGGTGTGGGGATTGGTCGAGCCGGACCAGAAGGAGATTGAGGCGCTCGGCTAGCCGGATCGGACGCGCAGAACTACTCGCGATCGGCCAGTCCATCAAGCAGAGCCTCGATCACCGTGCCGACCTCTTCACGGGCGACATTTTGATCGTCGCTCTCGGCGATCGTCAGGCCACCGTTGATCAACGCGCCGGTCAGGACGCGGGCAAGTGGCCTGACTGCCAACGGTTTGATCAGCTTGGCCTCGATCAACGCGGTGAGCATGCCCTCGATCAGCGCTCCTCCGTGGCGGTCGGCGATCTCGGTCAACTCGGCTTGACCAAGCACCGATGGGGCATCGACGATCATGATTCGCTGAAACTCGGGTTCGAGGCAGATGTCGAGAAACGCGCGCGAGCCGTTCAAGGCGGCCTGCCACGCCTCCGGTTGATCACCGTTCTTGGCTGCCGCCAGCGCAGCCTCGGCCGCGCGTTTCGTGGCGTCGGCCTCGACGCTTTCGGCAACCTCGCGGAACAGATCGCGTTTGTCGCCGAAGTGGTGATAGAGCGCGCCGCGCGTGACTTGCGCGCGCTGCACGATCTGTTCGGTCGAGACGCTGTTGTAGCCGCGCTGCCCGAACAGTTCTCGCCCCGCCGCAATCAGCTTGCCACGAGTCTGCTCGGTGCGCTCGGCGTTCGAGCTGCTCGCGGTCGATTTCATCGGCTTGGTCATATCGCCCGCCAATCTATCGGCATCTGTGGTATACATACAAACAGTATGTATGTAACTTACACCAAAGGAGAGCGGCAATGTCCGTCACCCAACAACTCGGCCAAGTAAAAGAGGTGCAACTTCCGCAGGGCACGATTCGCTACCGAGAGAGCGGACCAGACCGCGAGCAGTCCGCGCGACCGATCGTGTTCGTCCACGGCTTTCTCGTGAATGGCGATCTGTGGCGGCACGTTGCGCCGTTGTTGTCGAGCGACTTCCGCTGCATCGTTCCCGACTGGCCGCTCGGCTCGCATGAGCTGCCGATGCCGGAGGATGCGGATCTGTCCCCATACGGCGTCGCGCGACTGGTCTCCGACTTCATCGAGGCGCTCGACTTGGAAGACGTCGTGATCGTCGGCAACGACAGCGGCGGTGCGATCTCGCAGATCCTCGTCACCAATCACCCGCAGCGCATCGGCGCGCTTGTGCTCACTCCCTGTGACGCCTTCGAGAAGTTTCCGCCGTTTCCGTACAACGCGCTGCTGGCGATCTCGAAGATCCCCGGAGCGCCGTCTGTTGTCTGGCATTCGATGCGGCCGAAGATCGGCCGTCTCGCCGCCTTTCGCTTGCTCACAAAGACTGGCTACGACGACGAGATTGTGAAGTCGTGGATCCGCCCGGGGTTGCGGGACAAGTCGGTGCGGCGCGACGGCGTCAAGTTCGCGGCCGGCGTGGACTCGAAGATCACGATGGAGACGGCCAAGAAGCTCGAATCGTTAGAGATCCCCGCAATGATGGCCTGGGCCCGCGACTGCACGTTCTTCAAATTCGATCTTGCCGAACGCCTGGCGGCGGCGATTCCGGATTCGCGCATCGTCGAGATCCCCGATGCGATGACCTTTCTGCCGGAGGATCAGCCCGAGGCTCTGGCGGCTGCGATCACTGAGTTCGCCGGATCCAACGCGGTGGCTGGCGTTCGCAGCAAACAGGAGTCACTTGCCTGACCGGTTGCGTGATTGCGCCGCTGAGCCGTTGAAGATTCCCGTCCACAGCAGGGCGATCGCCACCACCAGGGCGATCCTCTGCCAGTCGGCCCAGCCGGATTCCCACACCGCGAGGGCCAACATGTAGGGAAAGGTGAACAACCAGATCAGGAGCTCCCAGACGAGCGCCAGATCCTGCACCCACTCCCAAATGTCGGTGAGCGTGTCTGGCGAGAAGATCAACAGGACGAAAAAGACGATCCAGGCGACGTTGAACGGCGCGGCGGTGTTGGTCTTCCGCTTGGAGCTGGCGTTGGCCATCCCGGCAATTTAATACGCGCGAGACTTACGGCGGCGGTAGTTATCCGAAATTCGATTCACCAGTTGCAGAAATCGCCTACAGTCGAATGCCGTGAGCAACGGCGGCTACTTCATCAGTTTCGAGGGGATCGATCGCAGCGGCAAGAGCACCCAGGCGGCGGTGTTGGCCGAACGCTTCGGCGACCGCGCGTTGCTGGTTCGTGAGCCCGGAGGAACAACGCTCAGCGAGCGCGTGCGCGGCATCCTCAAGGACCCGGAGATTCCGCTGGCACCGCGCGCAGAGGCCCTGCTGTTCGCCGCGGCGCGCGCCGACCTCGTAGCCACCGTCATCCGCCCGGCGCTCGACGACGGCCGGATCGTTATCGCCGATCGCTACATCGACAGCTCGCTCGCCTACCAGGGCGTGGCGCGTGCGCTGGGCAGCGACGCGATCGAAACGCTCAATCGCTGGGCTGCGGATTCGTTGATGCCCAACCTCACCGTGCTGGTCGAGGTCGACCCTGCGGTTGCATTGGAACGCGGCGCCGAAGAGGACGATCGCTTCGAGAACGAGGGCGTCGCATTCCAGCGCAAGGTCGCTCAGGCGTACGCGGCGCTGGCGGAGGCGAACCCCGACCGGATCGTTCGCGTCGACGGCGCACGTGGGCCCGATGAGGTTGCGGTCGACGTCGCCTCCGTGATCGACCAGCGCTTCAAGATTTAGCGCGCCGCATTTTCATGCGGTGTTTTCGTCGAGGAGTCCCCCGGCGGGGGAGTCCTGAACAATTTTCCCGCATCAGAATCGGTACCGGCTTGTGACCGAAGTTTTTCGATCCGGTCTTGATCCGTAACTGGCGTGCTGGTTGTCTGGTGCCATGCCTCGCCTCAACTCAGAAGACCGCGGCGAACTGCTCCCGTACCACGTATACAAACGCGCCAATCGTGGACGGGCGGCGTTCAGGGATGACGCCGACCGCGACAGATTCCGCGACCTGGTCGCCGGCCGACTTTCCCGAAGTCACTCCAGTGCGGGTCCCGACGGCCGACCCGTTCGTCGGGTGGAAGGCGTCGACCTTTTTGCGATGTGCTTGCTGAGGACGCATTTTCATCTCGTCTTGTGGCAGAAGCAGGAGGAGGCCATGCGTCGACTGATGCAGAGCGTGTTGACGTCGTACGTCATGTACTTCAATCGCCGCTACGGCACTCGTGGCCCGCTGTACTCCGGTCCCTTCGAGGCTCGAGCCCTCAAGGATCCCAAGGACCTGCGATGGGCGATTGCGTACGTCCACTGCAACGACGGTTCGGGACCCAACTACCGCTACTCAACTCATCGCGCCTATGTGGATCCCGATCAAGCGCCGGGCTGGCTGAACACCCGAACCCCACTGAAGTACTTCGGCGGGGTGGACAACTATCTCGACTTCCTCAACGGGCACAACGAACGCGCCCAGCTGAACGAACGGTTCTTCGGGTCTCGCTATGAGTAGGCTGGCCTCGATGAGCGCACCCGCCCCCGCAGTCACGACCGACGAGAAGTTCACTGCTCCCCTGCTCGCCGCGACCGAGCGCCACCCGCAGGCCCGCGTCTCGCTCAGCGCGGCGCTCGCGAATGACACTGCCTCGCACGCCTATCTCTTCCACGGCCCCGGCGGGGTCGGCAAGGCCGAAGCTGCCAAAGCCTTCGCCGGCGCGCTGCTCACCGATGGTGCCGTCGACGACCAATCCGCCTTCGACCGGGCGCTTCGCGGATCGCATCCCGATCTCACCTGGGTCAAGCCATCGGGGGCGCATGACATGCGCATCGACGACGTCGCCGAGCCGATCATCCGCGGAGCGACGCGCACGCCGATGGAGGGCAACCGCCGCGTGTTCGTGATCGAGCGCGCCGAGACGATGTCCGACGCCGTCGCCAACAGCATGCTCAAGACGCTCGAGGAGCCGGCCGCCTTTGCCCACTTCATTCTCCTCACCTCGTCGATCGGTCGGATGCTGCCGACGGTGATCTCGCGCTGCCAGGCCGTGCGCTTCGATGCGATCCCGGCTCAGGTGATCGCAGATCAACTCGCGGCCGAAGGGGTGGACGCATCGCGGGCGATGAGCAGCGCTTCGCTCGCCGCGGGCGACGTTGAGCTTGCTCGCGAGTTGGCCAGCGACGACGGCGACGCGATGCGCAGCGAGGCCGGCCGGATCGTCGGCTGCGCACTACGAGGGGTGAGCGGTCGCGAGCGGCCGTGGGAGGCCGTTCTGTCGCGCGCCGTGTCCGCAGGGGAGGCGGCCGAAGCCGCAGAACTCGTGGATCTCGAGACGCGCATCGAGGCATTCCCGAAGGGTCGCGAGCGCTCGGCCGCGCAGAAGGAGGGCGAACAGTCTGCCCACCGCAGTGCGCGACGCGTGCGTTCGGTCGCGCTGGATCGATCGCTGAGGATCGCCGCATTGCTGCTGCGTGACCTCGCCACAGCCGCGTCAGGCAACGCCGACCTCCTGCTCGCCCGCGATCGTGCGGAAACGATCGTCAAGACGGCCGCCGACCGCCCGATCGCGCCGTTCCTTACCGCCGCCGCCGAGATCGACGAGACCCGTCGCACGCTCAGACGCAACGTCGCCGAGGAGTTGACCCTTCAGGCGATGAGCTTTCGGCTCGACCGCGTGCTCGCCGGCGTCTAGCGCGGCAGTCGTACCCGAACGACCACGGCGTCGTGGTCGCTGCGCGGCAGGTCGAAGGTCTTGTAACTCTCGACTTCGATGCGGCTGTCGAGCAGCACGTGGTCGATCGTCAGCTTCATCAGTCGGTTGGCACTCCAGGTCGGTTTGAGGCCGTTGCCGGTGACTCGGGCAGCGTCCACGTAGTCGCGGGCGACCAGCTGACGCAATAGACGGTGGTCGAGGGTTGCGTTGAAGTCGCCGAGCAGCACGCGCAGGTTGTCGCCGGGGGCGGGGCGGGCTGCGGGGAGGCTGCGTAGGTCGTCTTGCCAGATTCCGGTCTGGCGAGGTTTAATCGGCGGATACGGGTGGACAGATCGAACGATCAGGCCAAGACTCGGCACGATGACCTCCGGCCAAACCGACAGATTCGGATCGCGACCAAAGTCGCGCTCGCGTATTCGCTGCCGCGAAACGATCACGTTGCCGGCTACGCCTGGCGCGGTGGTGCGCGTGAAGTAGGGCAGCTCCTGAGTCAGTCCACGATCACGCAACACCTTGAAAGCGATCGGGGTGACCTCCTGCATCGCCAGCACGTCAACGTCATTCTCGGCCACGATCCGCTCGATTCCGTCGGTCGCCGCCGAGCCGGCCAGCAGGTTCGCTGTCATCAGCGTCACCACGCGCCCTTTGGCATCTGGTTGACCCTGAGAAACCGCGCGTGGCAGCACCAGCAGAGCCAGCACGACCGCGAAAACCGTGACCGCGATCGCGATGTACCGCGCCCGTAGCAGCAGCGCGATGGCCAGCGGGATGACCACGGCGGCGAGGATCAGCGGCGAGAAGGCGACGATCGAGACCAGCGGAAAAACACGGTCCAACGCGAACACTCGAATACTCGCCAGCAGGAACCACGGCACCGCGAATGCGAGTGCAAACCAGTTACGGCGGATTGAGTTGCTGGGTCCAAGCAAGCGCAAGAGTATGAACGCGTGCGCCAGAATCCGCGCCGATGAATGTCGAGCCGCAACCAACCGCACCCCGGCGAATCGCACTGGTCGACGGCCTGCGCGGGTTCGCCCTGCTGGGGATCCTGATCGTCAACATCACCTACTTCTCGACGGCCTATCTGCGCGATCTCGGGCTTCCCGATCCTCAGGCGACCTCGTGGCTCGACGACGCAACACAATGGATGATGGCGTTGCTGTTCGAGTACAAGTTCTACATCCTGTTCTCGTTCTTGTTCGGCTACAGCTTCGTGCTGCAGATGCTGTCGGCCGAGCGCCAGGGCAAGAGTTTCGGCCGACGGATGCTGCGACGACTGCTCGGATTGTTCGTGATCGGCTCGCTGCACGCAGTGTTCCTCTGGCACGGCGACATTCTCACGACCTACGCCGTTGTCGGGCTGTTCTTGTTGGCGATGCGCGGGGTGTCGCCAAACGTTGCCGTGGCCGTTGGCGTCGTGGTGCTCGCGGCCTACGCGGCGTTGTGGTTGATGTTCACCGCCGTGCTCTCGCTCGAACCGTTCGAGCTCGACCTCGGCGAATCGATGATCGAAGCGCGCGACGCGACCGCGGCCTACCGGGGCGGATTCGGAGACGTCCTCGATCAGCGCCTGATCGAACTGCCGTACTACCTCGGCTCGATCGTAATCGCCCAGGCGCCGGTCGCCTTCGCGATGTTCCTGTTCGGCCTTGCGGCCGCAAAGATCAATCTGTTTGCGGAGGTCGCGCGCTACCGCCGCGACTTCAAGCGGGCGCTGATGATCGCGCTGCCGATCGGCGTGGTTGGCGCGATCGCCTACGCCGAGACCACGTTTCTCGACCCGAACGACCCACTGCTCTACGCGGGCATCTCGATCGCCGCGCTGACGGCCCCGTTTCTCACGGGGTCGTATGTGTCGATCTTCGTCCTCGCCTCAACCAAGCGCGCCGGCGCCGCCGTGATCAACGCACTCGCCCCAGTCGGTCGCATGGCCCTCTCCAACTACGTCCTCCAGTCGGTCCTGATGGGCCTCGTCTTCTTCGGCTACGGCCTCGGCTACTTCGGCGAACTCGGCCCGTTCCAAACCCTGCTCGTTGCCCTCGCAATCTTCGCCACGCAGATCCCAATCAGCGCCTGGTGGCTGAACCGCCACACCTACGGCCCCCTCGAGTGGCTCCTCCGAGCCTTCACCAACTTCACAATCCCGGCCTGGCGCAAACAAGGTTCCCTCTAAAGAAATCCTTGTTTTACAAAGTCGTGACAGTGGGTTGGAGCAGACCGCGGGCGACGGCCTTGTCGGCCATTCGGCGGACGCCCGCGTCGACGCCGATTGCGGCGATTTCGGAGCGGGTCAGCCAGCGAGCTTCGGCGGCGTCGGTCGATGGGGCGAGGTCGACTGGTTCGATCACCGCGAGGTAGCGGAAGTCGAAGTGCGTGTGGGCCGGAACGTCGCCACGGGCGGCGATGCGATGGACGTCAAGGTCGAACAGCTCAACTGCTGAGGCGGAGACGTCGACGCCGAGTTCTTCCGTTGCTTCACGCGCGGCAACCACGCCGGGTTCGGTCTCGCCCGCATCGGCGTGCCCGCCAGGCTGCACCCACAGCTTGAGATTCTTGTGAAAGATCAGCGCCGCTCGACCGTCGCGGCCCAGCACCATGCAGCTGCCGGTGGCATGGCCCGGCTCGAAGACATTGCGATCGAACGGATCTTGGCCGGCCAGCGCAGAACTTGCAAGCGAGAGCCAATCGATGATCGCCATCTGGTGCGCGCGCTCGACATCGTCGAACGGGCGGTGCGAACGAGCGAGCGCCAACAACGCCGCGCGGGTATCGTTGGCGCGATCCATTCTGGATACAACACCGTCGGAATCACTAGTTTCCATCGCACGAGGGTAGGGGCGTGAGGGTATGAGCGAGCAGCCGCAAGCAACTGAGAGTTTCAAGAAGCTTCCGATCGACGACATGGAGGCGATCTGGGGCGGCGGCTTCAAACGCGCCCGCGCCGCGCTCGGTGCTTCGGCCTTCGGCATGTCGGTCAGCGACCTGCCACCAAATTTCGAGCGCGTCCCGCCACACGTCCACACCTTCGACGGGCAGGAGGAGGTGTACATCGCGCTGGCCGGTGGCGGTTGGCTGGAGATCAACGGCGAGCGGGTGCCGCTGACCACCGAAAACGCGATCCGCGTAGGCCCGACGGCAATCCGTCGCCCGATCGCGGGCGCGGAAGGTTTGCGACTGCTTTCGGTCGGCGGGATGCCCGGCAAGGCATACGAACCGTTCCCCAACTCGGTGGCCGGCGCGCCCGAGTGGTCGATCCCGGACCTGCCCGGCGTGCAGGCTGTGGAGGGCCACGAATCAAGCGACGACTACACGGCGAAGAATTTCGATGAGATGGATCCGTTCATCGGTGTCGTTCCCGGTGTTGGGATGTACCCGGTCCGCAAGGCGCTCGGAATCGAAGCGTTCGGCATCAGCAGGGTCGTGCTCGAACGGGAGCCGGGCGTCGACGATTTCACCGGCTATCCCGACCACGACCACAGCGCCGACGGTCAGGAGGAGGTCTACGTGATCACTACTGGGTCGGGCGGCCTGCGCATGGCCGATGACGACATCGAGGTGGAGGCTGGCGACATGGTTCGCGTAGCCGCAGACGTGAAGCGCAAATGGATTCCCTCCAAAGAAGGCCTCAGTTTCATCGCCATCGGCGCCCCGATAGGCAAGCCGTACGAACCGGCGCAGCGCTAGCCGTCGAACGATCCGCCGCGACCCTTGCCGCCGGCGAACTGCGACGCCCCGCGAGCGGCGACCGTCGCCGTCGCCGGCCCGTTCTTGGCCTCGATCGCCAAGCCTTCGTCGAGCGGGCGACCGAGTCCAGACAGCAAAGCCGCGCGGTCAGCGAGCAGCGTCTCGCGCGGGAAGCCGGCGAGAAGCTCGGCGAGCGCAAGCGCAGCCGCCACATGATCGCCGCGCGGCACACGCTGCGTGACCAATCCGATCCGCTCGGCCTCGTCCAACTCGACCATCCTGCCTGTCAGCACCAAATCGAGCGCCGTGCCAAGCCCAACGATTCGCGAGATCCGCTGCGTACCTCCGTCGATCAGCGGCACGCCCCAGCGCCGCTCCGCAAAACCAAACGTCGACCCTTCCGCGCAAACACGCAGGTCGCACCAAAGCGCCAACTCGAATCCGCCCGCCAGCGCCCATCCGCCAACAGCGGCGATCGTTGGTTTCGGTGAGGTCAAACGCGTGAAGCCCAGCGGCCCGCCTTCACTTTCGAGACGAGGAAACAGCGACGCGACGTCCTTCAGGTCCGCACCGGCACAGAACGCCTCATCGCCAGCACCCGTCAGCACCATGCAGAGCGCTTCGTCGTCGGCGATGAATCGCTCGTAGGCGGCCTGCAACGCGTCCGCAGTCGGACCGTTCACTGCGTTGCGAACCTCCGGCCGACTGATCGTGACCAGCGCGGCAGAGCCGAGGCGTTCGTAGGTCACGAGATCGGTCGACACGGCGCCAGCTTACAGGCCACAGCCGCGCTGCATGAACCGGTTGAAAGGAGTAACTTGGAGAGGTTCATTTAACAGTGCCGCTGGACTCTGGGGAGGAGCCAATTGAGCACATCACACACCTCCGCGGCGCGCATCGATGCCCATCTCGCTGAACTCGCCGATCAGATTGACCATCAACCGATGGTCAAGCGGCCGCAAGCGCAGAGGGCATACAAAGTCGTGCTCGTTGTGACCGGAGCCAACGCAAGGAGCGGCGGCCCAACCGGAGACAAGACCGCGAACGCTGCAGCCGCCCGCGCAAAGCTGGAACGCGGCCGGCGCAACGGCCAGCGCCCAGCCGCCTAACGGTTTCAGTACCGAGGCAAGCGGTCCTACGCAGTTCGCCCGTCCCCCGCCGGGCGGCTGCCCCTATCTGCAAGTCAGAGCACGATCACGGCGGAGCCGGTGAAGCGCCCGTTGCGCAGGTCGTCAAGTGCTTGATTGGTCTGTTCGAGCGGATAGGTGGTTACTTCGGTTCGGATCGGAATCTCCGCCGCCAGCGGCAGAAACTCTTCGCCGTCGCGCCTCGTCAGATTGGCGACGGACTTGATGGTTCTTTCGTGCCAGAGCAGTTCGTAGGGGAAGGAGGGGATGTCCGACATGTGGATTCCGCCGCAGACGACGATGCCGCCGGGCTTGGTGGCTTTCAGCGCCAGCGGAACCAGCTCGCCGACCGGGGCGAAGATGATCGCGGCGTCGAGCGGCTCGGGCGGTTGCTGTTCTGAATCGCCGGCCCAGGTGACGCCGAGTTCTTTGGCCTTGGCCTGGGCCGCGGCGTCGCCCGGCCGCGTGAAGGCGAAGACGCTCCGTTGCTGGTGCACGGCCACTTGGGTGATGACGTGCGCAGCGGCGCCGAAGCCGTAGATGCCGAGGTTTTGCGCTTGCCCGCAGAAGCTGAGGCAGCGGTAGCCAATCAGCCCGGCGCAGAGGAGGGGAGCCAGTTGTTCTGCTGGCTGGTCCTTCGGGAGTGGGAAGGCGTAGCGGCGATCGGCCACGGCTTTGTCGGCGAAGCCACCGTCGATGTCGCAGCCGGTGAACTTGGCGTTGGGGCAGAGGTTCTCCCTGCCGGTGGTGCAGAAGGAGCAGGTGCCGCAGGTCCAGCCGAGCCAGGACACGCCGAAGCGGTCGCCGTGCTCGTCGGTGCCGACGATCTGGTGGCCGAGGGTGCGGGGCGGGTCGGCGATCGCGACTTCGCCGTCGATCAGGTGGAGGTCCGTGCGGCAGACGGCGCAGGCTTCGACGGTGAGGAGGAGTTGGTCCTCGGTGGCGGTCGGCGGCGGGACTTCGGTGAGGCGGAGTGGCTCGCCTGTGCTGATGAACTGCATCGCGCGCATGGCTGCAATCTACGCGGGTGTTGCATCGGCCTGCGGCCTAATGGGGAAGCCAGTCCGGACCGATTAGGATTGCACCAGCGCCGACGTAGCTCAGTTGGTAGAGCACTTCACTCGTAATGAAGGGGTCCCCAGTTCGAATCTGGGCGTCGGCTTTTCTGGATCCGCGTGTTAGATAAGGGCTATGGGCATACGTCGCATCTACGCAATCGAATG
This sequence comes from Solirubrobacterales bacterium, assembly GCA_049608465.1. Lineage (GTDB taxonomy): Bacteria > Actinomycetota > Thermoleophilia > Solirubrobacterales > JACPNS01 > JACPNS01. The sequence goes on from JBMYXO010000022.1 coordinate 24,611, forward strand.
CGCACCCGATGCAGGGGTCTCAATGAGCGGGTTGCCATTTATCTACGTTGGGCAAACTGGAATCCCGATCAATGAGCGGTTTCAGCAGCACTTGGACGGCTATAAGTCAAGTAGGAAAGTGCGTGAGCTTGGCGTCCGGCTTAGGCCTGAGCTCTATGAGTTCATTGATCCGATGAATTCGGACGAGTCAGACAAAGCCGAAGAGCGCCTATCTAAGTTGGTGTCAAATTGGGGCTACATCGGTTATTTCGATGGGAAGCGGTTCGAACTGGATCCGTCGAAAGCGAAGCTGAAAAAAATCAGTGGCAGACGATTCTCGAAAACTCATCACGTGTTCGACGCAGTCGTTTCCGAGCTCCAAGCGAGCGTGCCTGCGTCAACTCCGATCCAAGAGATCGCAAATCATCTGTCCGGTCACGATTCGAACTTGAACACTGAGAGCGAAAGCTGGGCGCGATTTGCACACGTCGAAACGAAAATGATTCTCGCGCGACTGCGCGAACTTAGCGATTAGCCGACCGCGCCAGTAGACCTAGGCGCTGTTTGGTACCCCGTAACTCCGACAAATTCACCGCCCCATCGTCCGTAAGTAACACCTTTTCGTGAAGGTTATTTGGGCGGGTGCAGCGGCGCTGAAAGCATGGAGCGAGGCGATCTCTAATCTCTCCTGTTTGTATCGGCGCAACGGCTTGTCTCCTGCGGCTGGGTATGGATAGGCCCGAATTAAGTCAAAGAGAGTGACCGTTCGAGCCGTACTCTCTGCCTGTGAAGATCGAGCGCGTAAATCCAGCTGGCGGAGATTGACTTGCGACTCTTCGAAAATGAGCTTGATACCGGGATTGCCTCGGGCGCCAAGAGCGGCGGTACCAACACGAGTCACACGATCATTCTTGACGCCGCGAGCAATCTCTTTGCGGCGACTCCGGTGACTGCGACGCTCGAAGAGTATGAAGTGTCGGTTATCGAGGAGAATGTGCTCGGCAAGGCAACCGACGGGTCGCGTCGACGCACGTTCCGGTATCTCAGAGAGCTCTACGCGCTCGACCCCGATGTGGTTGTGTTCCGCGCGCTTCGCGACTTATGGCCTCTCGATGTTGATGCCCAGCCGCTCCTGGCCGCCACATGCGCGTTCGCTCGCGACTCGGTGTTCCGCGCGAGTTTCAGCGCGATCCTTGACACCCCGCCCGGGGCGACCCTCACTGCGTCCGACCTTGCACAATCCGTCGGCGATCGCTTTCCGGGGACCTATGGCGAAGCCACTCTTGCCAAGATCGGTCGCAACACGTTCTCCAGTTGGGAGCAGACCGGTCATTTGGAGGCTTCGCGTGCGGGCTTCAAGACTCGGAAGCGCGCAACATGTCGTCCGTCGAATGTCGCGTACGCCCTCCTGCTCGCCACTCTCGAAGGGGTCCAAGGTGCTGAGCTCTTCGAATCCCAGTGGCTGCAGATCCTCGATCAGCCGAGTTCCCATTTGGAGGATCTCGCGGCGTCCGCGTCGCAGAAGCGACTGATGGAGTATCGAAGTGCCGGCGGGGTCGTCGAAATCGAGTTCGCCGAACTCTTGAGGCCGTTCGGCGGGGCGCACAGATGAGCCAAGTGGATGACTTGATCAAGGCGTACGAAGCATTCGTCGGTCTGCCGTGGCAATCCGGACTGGCACCAGCGCAGAGGGTCTGGATGCTCACCTACCCCCCGGAAATGGAGCGGCGCGTACGGCTCCGCGTGAAGGACTTCGAGATTGCGACGAGGCGGGCCAAGCACGAGTGGGCCGAAATCGACCTCACTGGGAAGTTCGAATCGTGGATGGCATCTCATGAATACCGTGAGGAGTACTTCCGCGATCCGGAGCTGCTCGAAACCTCGCTGCCTTCCTTTGTCGAGGCGCTGACGCAGGCTATACGTGGGGAGCTTCTCAGCGCGCACGATGAGAACGGCGTCGTCGCCGTAATCGGTGCCGGTTCACTGTTTGGACTTGGCGATGAAGCAAAGGTGTCCGCAGTGATCAACAACATCGCGGACACGGTTGGAGGGAGGCTCCTTGTATTTTTCCCGGGTAGCCACGAAGGGAACAGTTATCGTCTTCTCGATGCTCGAGATGGCTGGAACTACCTGGCCGTGCCAATTAGTGCTCAAGGGGGAAGGCGTTGACGCTTGTCAACCGAGATCTGTTCGTCTCTGATCCAACCGCGCGCAAGATTCCCAACGATGGTGTCGCGCGCGTTTCTCATCCCCATACTGAACAGGAGTGGGACGTATTGCGGTGGGAGCTATCCAGCTTTGTCTGCGAGGGGCAGTACGAGCTGGGCTTGGAGCGAATTCTCGACAGCTTCCTGACGAATCTCAACCAAGCTCAACAGCCAGCCGTCTGGGTGAGTGGGTTTTACGGCAGCGGCAAGTCTCACCTAGTACGCGTACTTGAGTATCTGTGGCTTGACCGCCCTTTGCCCGACGGTGAGAGCCCGCGGGGTCTCGTCCGTGACCTTTCTTCGTCGATCAGCGATCACCTGGCCGAACTAACCAGCGCCGGAAGACGCGCCGGCGGCCTCTGGTCCGCCGCCGGGACCCTCGCCGCGGGGGCCAATGATGCGGTACGCCTGGCGTTTTTGG
>JBMYXO010000023.1:0-26977 GCA_049608465.1 Solirubrobacterales bacterium
TGGTGCAATGGGATAGGGGGCTGAACATGGATGTTCAGGGCAGAGTCCGCGGTCCACGCGGAAACGCAGCGTCGTCTTCGGGAGGGGACGGCGCAGGCAGCAAAATTGACGACGCAGTGTTGCCTGCTGGCGAAACAGTCAGCAACAAGGCCGGGCATTTCGCCGGAATCGGTCTTCCCGAGGAAGCCGGCTGGTACGTGTCTGCCGCGCTCTACTGGGCGGGCGGGCTGACAATTCTTGCGCTGGAAAGATTTGCCAGTGGCGATGTGATCGATCCGGTGATCGGGATTCTCGCCACCGTCCTGCTCGCGTGCACCCCCCTGTTGCTGCTGGGCGCGCATTTCGCGCCGAACGCATGGTGGGGGCCGCACCTACGCATCATCGTGCCATACATCGTGCTTGCGATTGGTTCGTTCTTCGTCGGCGACGCGATCGGTCCGCTGGTACTGCTGGTGATGTTTCCGTTGCTCGCCGTGGCGTTTCTGCACGAGTGGCGTATTGCGGTGCCATATTGCGTCGCCTCAATTTCGTTCATAGTCGGGGCGTTGCTCTTCCACGACTCCGGCGACATCCAGGTCACGCGAGCGATCATTCTTGCCGGTGCCATGGTGTCGATCGTCGCCGGACTGATCTTCGCCCAACGACGACAGCGCCGCATTGCCGCTCTCAACCACGATCTCTCGATCACCGATCCGCTGACCGGTCTGGCGAACCTCCGGCGGCTTCAAACTCGACTTCGCCAGGAAATCCAGCGAAGCTCGCGGGCCGGAAGCGAGATCGTCATGTACGCGATCGATCTCGACGACTTCAAGGAAGTCAACGATCAGTACAGCTACGAGCTCGGCGACAGCGTCCTGAAGGCGATCGCCACCGCTCTTGGCGACGAGATGGAACCCGGAGACCTCTTGGTCAGGCGCGGTGGCGACGAATTCGCCGTGCTCACACTGACGCGCGCGGACCGCGACCTCGAGGACTTCGGCACGCGACTGCACGATGCGATCGTGAGAGCGCGGCACACAGTCTGCCCGAACGTGAACCCCGAGGCCAGCGTCACCTGCGTTGTCCACGCGTACGGCGAATCACCAGAAGCATTCCTGAGCCGCGTCGACGACGGGTTGCATGACGCGAAGTTGATCGCTCACCCAGAGCGCTCGCAGCTTGACGGATCGATCGCGGTCGACTCAACGCTTCACGAACCGGTATTCGCCGCGGGGATCGATGCATCGCCGGCGCAGAGTCCGACACAACCACGCGCACAGATCAGCTCGGCACATCGCGATGCCGATCGCAGGATTATCTGGCGAATCACCGCAGCCGGAGCGTTCGTTCCCGCGCTGCTGATCGCGGTGGTCGCGTTGGGTGGAACCGCATCGCAGTTGCAGACTCCCGAGATCGGATTGCTAGTCGGCGGGTTGCTCGCCTGCAGCGGGTTCGCGCTGTTGGCTGGACACCTCCAGCTTCGCATCGAGCTGTTGCACCTTCCGTTGATGGCTTCACTGCTGCTGCTCACTGCTGTGATTTCTCAGAGCGGTACCTCGAGCATGGCGTTGATCGAGCTCTACGTCATCCAGACGCCGCTTGTCGTCTACATGGTGGGCTGGCGACAAGCGCTTCCTTATGCGGTTCTATCCGGTGGTTTCTACGCCTACTTCTTGATCGAAAGCAACTACGAGTACGCGTTCCTCCAGACCGGAATGTTCCTCGGCATCATGGCGGTGCTGAACGTGCTGCTCGCCCGCGGACAGCGCATGACCCGCAGCTACTTGGAATCTGCTGAAGCGTTGTCGATCGTGGACCCGTTGACCGGTGCCGCCAATCTGCGCGGCTATGAACGTCGCGTGAGCGACGAAATCGAGCGCTGCGAACTCTTCGGCGACGACTTGGTTCTGACGATGATCGACCTCGAAAGTTTCAAGTTTGTCAACGACCGCTACAGCCATACGATCGGCGATGCGGTGCTGCTCGAAACCGCGAACGCAATTCGCGCGACCGTGCGGGAGGACGAACTGGTCGTCCGGCGCGGTGGCGACGAGTTCGTCGTCGTCTGCGCGCCGGAGGCGCACAGTGACATGGAGACGTTTGCTCGGAGAATCGAATCCGCGATCGAAAATGCGCGCCTTGAACTGACGCCCGACCTGCCAGTCGGGGCCACAGTCGTCCCGGTAACGCGGCGTCCCGGTGAGACGGCCGCTCAGCTCATGAGCCGCGCCGACGAACATCTCCAGTCGGCGAAGGCGTCCCGATTCGTCGAACCACCTGTCGCGGACCTCACCGTCAACCACTGAGCAGCGCAAACCTGCTCGGCGGTGGAGACCTGCTTACTTCGTCCGGCGAGTCTTCTTCGGCGTGTCGACGACAGTCGCCTTGTAAAGCATTCTCGCGCCCTTGTACCCGCACGAGTAGACCTTGATCTGGTCGACCTTCGCATGCATGCGCGGAGTTACGAGATCAGAGCACTTTCCTCGCGGACGGCTCGCCCGCCAGATACTTGAGGAGTCCTGACCGGCAACCGTGAATCCGGGCATCCACGTGTCTGTAGTAAGGGCGATGATGTCGCCTCGCTTCACGGACAATGGCTTTTCGAGCGCAAAGCTTGGCGTGCCTCCGAGGTAGTTGCGCAGGTTCAGTCGCGCGCTCTGGCCGGCAAGCACGTAGCGGTACGAAACCCCACGGCGCTTCTTAGGACGCAGAATCGAGATCTTGGCGGTCGGTGACCCGTCGAAACGATCGGCAAAGTTGGAGTAGATCTTCTTCGTCACCGACGGAAGAAAGACGCTGAATGCGACGACCTTGCCCGACCTGCCAACACGGTACGGGTTTTTGCGCGTGCCGACCTGCTGTTGGTAAGCGGTGACGCGCGTGATCACCTGACAGTCGTTGTCGGTGCAGTCGGGCGTGGTGAAGTTCGCGGTCTCGCCGACCTCTCGAACGTTGGCCTGGACCACGACGACGATTGCCAGCGAAGCGACAATGGTGGCAACGAGCAGCACGATGCTGCGGCGCCTGAGAATGTTCTTGGAGTTGGTCATCATGAGAGATTTAATCACCTCCGCCTCCGGAAGTTGCGGTTTTGACAGCGATTTCCCTTTGCAATCAGCCAAATTCGTTGTGCACGAGCCGAAAAACTAGACTCCCCGCCATGACGCCCGTTATCGAAGTCGAACAGTTGGTGCGCGAGTTCAAGGCCCCCTCCGGTGGCACCATGCAGGCCGTGGCCGGCGTTGACCTTGCCGTGAACGAAGGTGAGGTCTACGGATTCCTCGGTCCCAATGGCGCCGGCAAAACGACGCTCGTACGAATGCTTGTGACATTGCTGCGACCGAGCGGCGGAACGGCGCGGGTCGCCGGTTTCGACATCGTCAGCGAGCCGGGTTCGGTCAGGTCGGCGATCGGCGTGACGCTCCAGGAGGCCGCACTTGACCCACTGATGACCGGATTCGAACTTCTGCAGTTGCAGGCCACACTGCACGGTTTGCGCAAAGGTGCAGCCTCGGCCAAGGCCGACGAGCTACTCGAACGAGTTGACCTGGTGCGCGCTAAGGATGCGCGCCTTGGGACCTACTCCGGCGGAATGACTCGCCGACTCGATCTGGCGATGTCGCTGATTCACGAACCAAAGGTGCTGTTCCTCGACGAACCAACCACCGGGTTGGACCCGATCAGCAGAAAGGTGCTCTGGGATGAGGTCCGCGCGTTGAACAACGACGGCACCACGGTATTTCTGACGACGCAGTATCTCGAAGAAGCAGACGCCCTGGCCGATCGGGTGGGCATCATCGCCGACGGCAAACTGGTCGCCGAGGACACCCCTGAGAACCTCAAGGCCGACATCGGCGCTGCGAGACTTGAAGTGACGATCAACGATCCCGACTCGCACGCGAAGGCACGCGAGATCCTCGGCCGGCACGGGCGCCTGCTCCAACCGCGTCCCGGGGTCAGTTTCTTCCTTCAGCTGCCGCCGGGAGACACTCAACTCGCGCCATATGTGATCGAACTCGACCAGGCGGGCGTGACGGTGGACCGCGTCGATCTCGTCGAACCTTCGCTGGACGACGTGTTCCTGCTCAAAACCGGCCACCACCTCGATGCGGATGCCGTCGACGCGGCACCGACGCCTGTTCCGTGAACTTTTTCTCGGCCGCGTACGTTCGCATCGTCTGGGCGATCGCGATTCGCTCGATCAAGCGAATCATGCGTCGCCCGCAATCGTTGATGCCGATCTTCCTGGTTCCGACGATGTTCCTCGTCGTCACTTCCGGTGGCGCTGCGCGTGCCATCGACCTGCCCGGATTTCCTGAGGTCGAAAGCTTTTTCCAGTTCGCGATCGCCGGAGCGATCGTGCAGTCGACGATGGTTGGCGGCCTGATGGCGGGAATCAACCTCTCGGTCGATGTCGACAACGGCTTCTTCGACCGCATGATCGTTGCCCCGGTGCCACGCTCGGCGCTCGTACTCGGGCGTGTTCTCGGGAGTGCAACGATCGCACTTTTTCAGGCCTGCCTCTACTTGGCACTCGGCGTTCTCTTTGGGGCCTCGATCGAGGGCGGGATCTTCGGCATCCTCCTGATACTCGTCCTCGCGGGCATCTGTGCTGCTTCGATGGGTGGTCTGGCCGTGGCGTTGGCGCTTCGCGCCCAGGCGCAGTGGGTCCAGGGGATTTTCCCGCTCATTTTCGTGATCATCTTCTTGTCGTCGGCCTTCTTCCCGCGCGAGTTGCTGACCGGCCCTGCCGAAACGATCGCCGGATACAACCCGATCAGTTATCTGGCCGAGGGCATGCGCGAACCGATCATCAGCGGCGTCAGCGGGTCGGTCGAACTGAAGGCGTTTGCGGTCGGCCTGGGCTTGACGATTATCACCACGCTGATTGCCGTATGGGCCTTGCGCGTGCGGCTTGGGGGTTCGCGCTGATGGTGGCCAAGCCGTCATTCATCGAGAACCTGCGACTCGTCTGGGCGCTCGTACGCCGCGGCCTGAACGAGATCCTGCGCGTGCCCGGTGCATCGTTGCCGGGCGTGATCGCACCCACGATATTCATGCTCGGTACATACTCGGTCTTCGGCAAAATCGCGTCGTTGCCGGGCTTCGCCACCAGCGACTATCTCGACTGGATTCTGCCGGTCGGCTTCGTTCAGGCCGCCGCATTCACCGGCGCCGCGACCGGCGTGAATCTCGCGCGAGACATCGAGTCGGGCTGGTTCGATCGCATGCTGCTTGCCCCCGCGCCGCGCTGGGTGGTGCTGGCCGGGTTGGTCTGTTCGGCGGGAATCCGCGTGCTGATGCCCAGCAGCCTCTTGATCGTGATCGGCATGACCGCCGGCCTTCGCTGGCCCGGGGCGACTGGATTGATCATCTCGTTCGTGACTGCCGCGTTGTTGGCTGCGGTGATGGCGTTCTGGAGCTGTGGTCTTGCGATGAAATTTCGTTCGCAGGACGCGGCACCGCTGATGCAGTCGTCCGGCTTCATGCTGATGCAATTGACGGCCGTGTACGCGCCGATCGCGCTGCTCGCACCGTGGCTGCAGACCATTGCTCGCGTCAACCCGTTCACGTACGTGCTCGACGCCGTGCGTCAGAGCTACATTGCGTCGATCAGCTGGCAGGACACGTGGCCGGGAATCGTGGCGATGATCGGGATGCTTGTGGCATCCACATGGTTCGCGGTTTGGCGAATTCGCAAGATGAACACGGCCTAGCCGGCCGAGCTGCTTCTTACCGCTACTTATACCTGTAAGTGATCCGGCCGCGCGTGAGGTCGTACGGCGAAAGCTCAATCTTGATGCGGTCACCGGGAAGGATCCTGATGTAGTGACGACGCATCTTGCCCGAGATGTGCCCGAGTACCTCGTGATCGTTGTCCAGCTTCACCTTGAACATGGTGTTCGGCAACGCCTCGAGGATCTCGCCCTCCATCTCAATTTTTTCTTCTTTACCCATCAGGCCCAAGGATAGGCGGTCGTGCGGTCAGTCCGCCGATTCAGCGCAGCGCTTCGGCAATCTGCGGCAAGTCTTCCGATGCAAGTGCTCCCGGCGTCCACGGCAGTTTCAAAGGATCGTTGTCGTAACGCGGGATGACGTGCATGTGAAAGTGATGAACCGTCTGCCAAGCGGCGCTGCCACTCGAATTGAGCAAGTTGACTCCGTCGCAGCTGAGCGCAGCAGGCATTCTTCCGGCGATCTGCTTGGCCATACGCGCGACCCGCTCAATGTCGTCGGTCGAGATCTCGAATACGTCACTGCTGTGCTGCCTCGGGATCACCAGCGTGTGACCGCGTGTCGCCGGCGAGATGTCGAGAAATGCGATCGTGTGGTCGTCTGCCTGCACCACCTCGGCGGGGGCGGACCGATCGGCGATCGCGCAGAAAATACACTGGTCATTCATAGGCCAGAACAGACTACTCGCAGTTGCGAAACGGCGATTTTTTGCCCTGTCTCACTCGATCGTGCCGGCCTCGAGCAAACGACGTGCGAATTCGACCGCCTCGTCGCGGCCGTCGACGTCGCCGACGTATTGCTCCTCGGCGATCGCGGCCAACAACCTTCCGACTACTGGACCAAGTGCGATTCCCAGTTCGTCGGCGAGTTCGTCCCCGCGCAGCAGTTGCTCGCGGGCGCTGTCGCGCCAGTCGAGCGCAAGGTCGTTCATCTCCACCGCGAGCGCGCAGTGCGCCGGGATCGCCTCATTCGATTTGCGGCCACGTGTGGCCATGCGATCGGCGACCGACAGCAACCCGACCTCTACCTCGACCGGCTCGCACTTGGAGAGATAGCCGTAGATGTCGCGCCGCGTCAGGGGTTGTTGATGAACAAGGAAACCGAGGCGCAGGTGATGGCGGGTGAGCGCAGCGACGTAGCGAATGAAGCGTTCGCTGGCGTTCAACCTCGACAGCATCTCGCGAACCATTTCGGCACCCAACTCGTCGTGACCGGGAAAGCCGACCCGGCCGTCGTCAAACTCAACGCGCGTGCGGCGTTTCGCGACGTCGTGCAGCAGCGCCGCCCAACGGAGCCCTCCGGCACGCGTCAGATTCTCGCCGATCGGCTGATCGAGCAGTGCCTTCAGTTCGACGGCTCGGTCCGCAAACACCGACTCCGGATCTGCCGTCAATTCGATCGTGCGTTCGAGCACCTCCAGCGTGTGTTCCCAGGCGTCCAAGTGGTGATAGTCGGACTGCTCCACTCCTTTGAGTTCGAGAAGCTCCGGCAACACAACACCGAGCAATCCGATGTCGTCAAGCATCCGAAGGCCGGCGATCGGACGATCGCCGTCGACCATCGACTTGAGCTCGGCGAAGATTCGCTCGGGCGAGGCCTTCGCCACTCCGCTCGCGAAACTCCGCGTCAGCTCGAGCGTCTGCGAGTCGGCAGTGAAATCGAAGGAACTTGCAAATCGCACTAGTCGCAGCGGACGCAGAGGATCGTCCACGTAGGCCCGCTCGCCGAGCACTCTGATGCACTTGCGATCGAGGTCCGCGCGACCGTCAAATGGGTCGAGCAATGCCGCGCGATCGAACAGCGCAATGGCCATCGCGTTGATCGTGAAGTCGCGAAGCGCAAGATCCTCGTCGATCGTCGTACCCCGCAGGGCGGTGATGTCGACTTGCAGTTCGCGATCGGCGAGATTTACGCGCCATGTGCCGAAGCGATCGGACAAGCTGAAGATGTCGCCGCCAAGTTTGTTGTGAATTTCCTTGGCGACCGCCTTCGCATCTCCCTCGACGGCGAGATCGATATCGGTCACCGGCAGACCCAACATTTGGTCTCGGATCGAACCGCCGACGAACCAGCAGGGCGTGTCGATCGCCGCCAGGGCGTTCGCGACTCGAACGAATGGCTCGCCAAGCTCGACCCCGCGATGATCGCCGACCTCGTTCACAACGTCGAGCTCGTCAGCCGACCGGCGAGTAGTCGCGGGCCGTCCGCGGCAACAGGCCGCAGGTGATCTCGTAGTTGATCGTCGAGGCTCTCCGTGCGACTTCTTCGGCAGATACGTGCTCACCGTCGTCCGTGCCGATCAGAGTGACCGGAGCGCCGGGCTCGACGGTACTGTCGGCGCCGACCTCGACGGTGATGCTGTCCATACTCACAGTGCCGCGTAGCGAGAAACGCCTTCCCGCAATCAGCACATCGCAGTTGTTCGTGAGCACGCGACGCCAGCCGTCGCCGTAGCCAATCGGAATCGTCGCGACGCGCGTCTGCGCCGGGGCAACGAAGCGCCTGCCGTAGCCGACCGATTCGCCGGCAGCGACGTCGCGTACCGACGCAACATACGAATGCAAGGAGAGCGCCGGGGCAAGTCCGCGGGCGGTCGCGTCCTCGTGGAACGGGTCAAGGCCATAGATCGCGATGCCGCAGCGCACGAAATCGAAGTGACTGGCCGGATCGCGCAGAACGGCGGCGCTGTTGGCGGCGTGAGCGAGGATGTCCGGATACTGCTGTTTTGCAGCGTCGGCGAACTCTGAAAATCGTTCAAGCTGCAAGTCGAAATAGTCGTCGCCCGGCTCGTCGGCCGTTGCGAAGTGCGTCCAGACGGCCTTTGGCTGAACCGACTCGCCGGCAGCTGCGGCCGCAAGCGCTGCGTGTGCCTGCTCTGCGGTCCGCGCGCCGAAACGTCCCATTCCCGTGTCCAGCTTCACGTGAATTGCCACGGTGCGACCCAGCAATTGTGCCGCGCGATCGATCTCGCCGACTTGTTCGGGAGTCCACGCAGTCAACTCGGCACCGGTCTCGATCGTCGCGATCAGATCGTCGGCCGGAATCGGCGCGAGTACAAGCAGGCCGACCCCGAGGTCGAGCTCGGCCACCAGTGCCGCCTCTGCCGTCGTCACCACCGCCAGTCGGCTGGCTCCTCCTTCAACTGCGGCGACCGCGACACGTTCGATGCCATGCCCGTAGCCATCTGCCTTGACCACCGCGCAAAGTTCTGTTGAGGGGCTCAGCTTCGAACGCAGAAGGCGAACGTTGGCACTGATCGCGGCCAGGTCCACGTGCGCAACTGCGCGACGCAATGAGGTCGGAACTGTCGTTTGCTCAGCCATCTCGGCCACGATAGCGATAGCCGGTGTTGGCGCGCGACGCCGACCTCGGCACCCGCGATCCGATCAGGCGAGAACTGCGGGAAGTAGCTGAATAACGTCACTGGCGATCATGTGGTCGCTGCCGCGGCGCTCCGAGGCCTCGCGACCGCCAAGGGCATGGGCATAAACGGCTGCGGCTGCCGCTTCGCGCGCCGCCAGGCCCTTCGCCAAATAGGCCCCGGCAATCCCGGAGAGCACATCGCCGGTTCCTGCAGTGGCAAGTCCGGGCGCGCGCAGGGTGTTGACCAGCGGCGCGGCATTGGGGGCGGCAACGATCGTGTCCGAACCTTTCAGCACGACGACCGCGTCGCTCAGCTCTGCAGCGCGCGTGGCGTGTTCGAGCCTGGCGTGCTCGACGGCGTCGCTCTCGGTACCGAGCAACCTGGCCAGCTCGCCCACATGCGGAGTGATCACGAGTGGAGCTTCGCGGCGTAGATCTTCGATGCGGCCGTTGAAACCGAACAGTCCGTCGGCGTCAAGCAGCAACGGCAGCTCGCTGGCCTGCACAAGCTGGCGCACAAGTTCGAGCGTCGTTTCGTCGCGACCGATGCCCGGCCCGACCACCAGTGCGTCGCATTTCGCCGAGCGCGTGGCAATCGTCTGCATCGCCTCGCTACCGATCGCCCCGTCAACGTCTGGCAGTGGCACCGACATCACCTCGAGCAGTCGCTGCTCGAACACCAAATTGAGACTGGCCGGTACGAACACAGTCACGTAGCCGGCACCGGTGCGTTGTGCAGCTTCAGCGGTCATGCACGGCGCCCCGGTGAGGCCGGTCGATCCGCCGATTATTCCGAGTACACCAGAGCTGAACTTGCTGCTCGCGTCGTCGCGACGGGGCGCGAGCCTCAGTACACGCGGACCGATGGTTCCGGCAGCAGGGACGGCGTTGGCCCCTGAGATCGCCTCCGGTGGGATACCGATGTCGGCCACGCGCACCTCCCCGCAGTGAAAAACTCCGGGTGCGACGAACTGTCCGACCTTCGGAAGGTGCAGGCTGATCGTCAGATCGGCGTAGACGGCATCGCCGGCAACGACGCCCGTTGACGAGTCGACACCCGTGGGCACGTCGACGGCGATTACACGAGCGGCCGACGAGCGTCTGTTGATGGCGGTGATCGCCTCGGAAACGATGCCCTCGGGGCTACCGCTCGCACCGGTACCCAGCACCGCATCGACGATGACTCCGGCTGAGGCAATGATTCCGGCGTCGAACGCGTGCGGTGGGTCACCCGGTAGTCGCATGAGATTGGTCGTCGCGTCGCTGCTGAGTTCGCCGGGGTCGCCGAGCAACACCACGACGACGTCCTTGTCTCCAAGTCGGTCCTTGTTCTCACGAAGCAATCGCGCGGCGACGAGCCCGTCGCCGCCGTTGTTGCCTTTGCCGCAGACGATCACGATCGGTCCCTCCGGCGATGGCTCAAGCGCGGCGCGCGCGACTGCCTGACCGGCCAGTTCCATCAACTCGAGCGAGGGAACACCCGCCGCGTCGATCGTCCAGCCGTCGACGGCACGCATCTGCGCCGCGTCGAACAGCGGTTCGGCCCAGCGCGGAATCGACGCACCGGGCGTCACGCGCCCGCCTTTGTGGCGTCCACGGCGAGCGCAACCGCAGCCGCCGTCTGCTTGCTGTGGGTGAGCGTGACACTCAGCGCAACGCCCCTCTGCGCGGCGCTCGCGGCGACGCTGCCGCTCAGTTTCACCAGCGGCGCTCCGCCGGTGCTGACGACTTCGACGTCGCGAAATGACCAACTACGCATGTCCAGTGCCTTGGCGACTGCCTCCTTCGCGCAGAAACGCGCGGCGAGGTGTGTCGCGGGGCGAGCCCTGGCCCCGGCATATTCGAGTTCGGACGAGGTGAAGAGTCGCTCGGCGAGCCGTGGCCTGCGCGCAAGCGCGGCCTCGAGCCGATCGATCTCAAGAAGGTCCATACCCACGGCGATCATGGCGCCCACACTATTGACCAAAGCTGTCGGACCGACGACCGACACTTCTGCCCCGGCAAGGCCCGAGCTGCGGCGCTACTCGACCGTGACCGTCTTGGCGAGGTTGCGTGGTTGATCGACGTTGCGTCCTCGCAACGTCGCGATGTGGTAGGCGAGCAGCTGCAGGGGTACCACCGCCAAAAGCGGCTGCAACAGCCAATGCGTGCGCGGCACGTAGAGCACCTCATCGGTCAACGCATGGATGTTCTGGTTGCCCTCGGTTGCGACGGCAATTGCGTATGCCTTGCGCGCGCGTACCTCGGCGATGTTCGAGGCGACCTTGTCGTAGACCGGTGAATCCGTCGCTATGCACACCACAGGAGTGCGTTCGTCGAGCAGCGCGATCGGGCCGTGCTTCATCTCGCCTGCGGCATACGCGTCGGTCGGTATGTACGAAACCTCCTTCAGTTTCAGCGCACCTTCGAGCGCCACACCGAGCCCGACGTGTCGGCCGAGATAAAGAAAGAACTCCGCCTCGAACCAGTGCTCGGCGATGCGCTTTGCACGCTCGTCGTCGGCCGGGATCATCTCGCTCAGATAGTGCGGGATCTTGCGTAGCTCGGCGATCAGTTCGCGACGTTCCGGCTCGTCCAATGTTCCCTTCAGCTCGGCGAGTTTCAGCGCGATCAAGTACATCGCCGCCACCTGCGAGACAAAGGTCTTGGTCGCCGCCACACCGATCTCCAGACCGGCACGGGTGAAGAGCACCGCGTCGGCGTCTCGCGTAGCGCGCGAACCCATCACGTTGGTCACCGCGACGACCTTTGCGCCAGCCTCCCGCGCCATGCGCATCGCAGCGAGTGTGTCTGCGGTTTCGCCAGACTGCGTGATGCCGATCACGACGTCGTTCTCGCGCAGCACCGGATTGCGATAGCGATACTCGCTGGCGACGTCCATCTCGACCGGGACTCGCGCCCAGTTCTCGATCACGTAGCGGCCGATCAAGCCTGCGTGGTACGAAGTCCCGCAGGCGACGATCACCACACGATCGGCTTTGGCAAGAATCTCGTCCGACAGAAAATCTGGGCCAAGGTCGACGCGATCGTCCTCGATCACGCGGTCGGCGATCGTCTCGGCGACGGCGTCGGGCTGCTCGTAGATCTCTTTGAGCATGAAGGTGTCGAAACCGCCCTTCTCGGCGGCCTCCTCGTCCCAGTCGACCTCTTCGCTGCTGCGTTCGATCGGCGTTCCGTCAGCACTGAAGAAGCGCGTACCGTCGGCGTTGATCGCGACGATTTCATCGTCCTCGACCATCTGGGTCACGCGAGTTTCACTAAGGAAGGCCGGGATCGCCGACGCCACGAAGTTCTCGCCCTCACCCAAACCGACCACCAGCGGACACTCCTTGCGCGCGGCGACCATCAAGTCGGGTTCGTCTGCCGCGACGGCGACGAAGGCGTAGTGACCGCGAAGCTCATTGAAGGCCTTGCGAACGGCTTCCACCAAGTCGCCGTCGTAGTGCTCGGCGACGAGGTGAGCGACGACCTCTGCGTCGGTTTCGGAGCTGAAGTTGTCGCCGCGCTCGGTGAATCGCTGGCGCAGATCCGCCCAGTTCTCGACGATTCCGTTGAGCACGATCTGGACGCGTCCGGACGGGTCGTAGTGCGGGTGCGCATTCTCTTCAGTGACAGAGCCGTGGGTTGCCCAGCGCGTGTGGCCGATGCCCGTGTAGGAGTCGGTCTGACCGCTCGCCGTGCGCTCGGCGATCGCTTCCTTGAGATTGCTCAGGTTTCCGACTGCACGGATCGTCGTCACGCCGGCCGGGCGCACGAGCGCGATCCCGGCGGAGTCGTACCCGCGGTACTCCAGCCGTTCGAGGCCGCTGACCAAAAGATCCCGAGCCGGGCGCGACCCAACATATCCGACGATTCCACACATGGCAGCAGAGTGTATGAGCGCCCGAACCGTCCGGGCGCGAAAGCAAATTCCCCGCGAGCTAGCTGAGCTCTCGCTCGATCACCGCAACCAAACGCGCGCATACAGCGTCGGCCTCGTCGACCGAAGGCGCCTCAGCCATTACGCGAATCAACGGTTCAGTGCCGGAGGAACGCACCAAGACGCGACCTCTGCCCTCCAATTCGTGCGCTTCCGCCTCCACGGCCGCCCAGACAACGCCCGCGCCGTCGATCGCGTCACGGTCGGCGACTCGCACGTTCACCAGACTCTGCGGAAGTTTCTCCATCGGGATGACCTCGCGCAACGCGCGACCCGAAGCCTTCAATGCCTCAAGTGTCAAGAGCGCGCTTGCCAGTCCGTCGCCCGAAGGCACGAAACCGCGATCGATCACATGGCCCGATTGCTCGCCACCCAGCGCCCAGTCGTTCTCGATCAACGCCTCCAGTACGTAGCGGTCTCCGACCGGTGTGACGACGACGTTCAAACCCGCCGCTTCCATCGCACGATGAAAGCCATAGTTGGTCATGACCGTCACCACCACTCCGTCGCCGGGAAGCCGACCGGATTCGCGCAGGTGCAACGCCGCGAGTGCGATCAGCTCGTCGCCATCAACCACTCGCCCATCGCCATCGACCGCCAGCATTCGGTCACCGTCACCATCGAAGGCGAACCCAGCATCGAACTCCCGGGAACCAACCAAATCGACGATCGCCTGCATGTGCGTCGAGCCACAATCGGCGTTGATGTTCGTGCCGTCGGGGTCGTCGAACAAAACTTCGACGTCCGCCCCCAGCTCGCGCATCACGCGCGGTGCCACGCGATATGTAGCGCCATGCGCCGTGTCGAGGGCGATACGCATACCAGTCAGGTCTAGATCGGCGAAACGCGATCGCAGTGCGCGCACGTAGTCGTCCTCCGCGTGATGCAGTTCGGTGATCGATCCGTCGCCGTCGCTCGGCAGTTCGCCGTTCTCGATCAAGCGCTCGATCGCGGCCTCGGATTCATCGGTCAACTTCAATCCTGCGGAGCCGAAGAACTTGATTCCGTTGTCGGAGAACGGGTTGTGCGACGCGCTCACCACCGCGACCAGGTCGAAGCCAAAGTGATCGATCAACACCGGCGCAGCCGGCGTCGGCAGCACACCCGCAAGCTTCACGTCTGCGCCTGCAGCCGCCGCACCACGCGCCAACGCACGTTCAATGCGCGGCCCTGAGGCTCGCGTGTCACGCAGGATTGCAATCGAGGGATGATCACCCCCAAGCACCGAGACCGCGGCGGCGGCCAACGACTCGACAAGTTCGTCGGTCAGCAACGAGTACGCGTCGCCGCGAATCCCGTCGGTGCCGAACAGACGGCGCACATGTTCAATCGCCTCACCGCTCATCGGTGAACCTTTGCAAATTCAAGGGGCTGCCCGCCAGGAAGGAGCGATGCAGTTCTAGCGCTTGCTGAACTGCGGGCGCTTACGAGCCTTCTTGAGGCCGGCCTTCTTGCGCTCCTTGACACGCGCGTCACGCGTCAGGAATCCCGCCTTTTTCAGCGGCGGACGAAGCGTTTCGTCGGCTTCGAGCAATGCGCGAGAAATACCGTGGCGCACAGCGCCTGCCTGGGCTGCAACGCCTCCGCCGTGAACGCGAGCGATCACATCGACCTTATTGACGCTGTCGACCTTCACCAGTGATTCACGTGCCGTCATCTGCAGCGTGGGGCGCGGGAAATACTCTTCGAGCGCGCGACCGTTGACCTCGATCTTGCCGGTGCCCGGCTTGAGAATCACACGAGCAACGGCGGTCTTGCGCTTACCGGTGGCGGTGTAGCGCGCGTCGGCGGCGAGCGACAGCACAGGGTCCTTGACGGCTGCGGTCTCAGCTACCGGCGTTGATTCTTCGCTCGCAGCAGCTTCTTCGCCGCCAGCGCCTTCGCTCACAGCGGCCTCTTCGCTCGCAGCAGTTTCTTCATTCACGGCAGTTTCTTCATTCACGGCGGTTTCGTCCTTCACAGGAGCCTCTTCACTGGAAGTGGCTTCTTCGTTCAGATTGTTTTCGTCGGCGCTCATCGCTTCGTTGCTCAAGTCGATTCCAGCGCCGATCAGGCCTGGACTTCCATGACCTTCGGGTTCTGCGCCTTGTGCGGGTGCTCGGCACCGGCATAGACCTTTAGTTTGCGCAACTGCGCGCGACCGAGCTTGGTACGCGGCAGCATGCCTTTGACGGAGTTGCGGATCACTTCTTCGGGACGACGTTCGAGCTGTTCCTCGAGCGTGCGGCTGCGAAGCCCGCCTGGATAGCCGGTGTGGCGGTAGTAAACCTTCTCGGCCAGCTTCTTTCCGCTGACACGAATCTTCTCGGCGTTCACGACCACGACGAAGTCGCCGGTGTCGATATGCGGCGTGAATTCCGGCTTGTTCTTGCCACGCAGCACGTCGGCGATCTGCGTCGCGAGACGGCCGAGCGTTTTACCTTCGGCGTCAACGACGACCCATTCACGATTACGAGTCTCGGGCGTGGCTACATACGTCTTGGACATTGGCTTTCGGTCTTCCAGAGGAGTTCGAGTAAAACTTCAGCTTGCGCACGCGAAAAAAGGCCGGGTGCCAAGCGGTTCGCGGAAGGATAGACGGTTGGGTATCCGAGTTTGCGGCCTCGAACACGGCCCAGCGCGAAAATCATCCCACTCCGACGTCCGTCGTGCCTATACTGGCGAACCAGTTCGAAAATGCCTGCCTAATCCGGACACTCCAGGGCGTCCGGAGCGGGGGATCCAAAGGGTCATGATCTTCGCGGATTGCGACCCAGGGGCTAATCGGACGAGATTCACAATCCACGCTTGGAACCTTGCTCGGAAGCACGCCAGGAACCCTGCTCGGAAAGCTGTATCCCGTCCGTAGCGCGCTCTTTTCGCGCGAGCCCGTCAGCTAACCCCGTAGGCCCGAAAAAGAGAAAGGCCGCCGTCAAGCCCCTGTCGATCGCGCGAAACCGCGCACATCGACGAACGGCGCAATCGAATGGGACTCGGAACCCTCCCTTCCTACCTGCAAACCGCATACCGAACGCACAAGGGCACGGCCGCGGCGCTGGCAATGATTTCTTGCTTTGCGATCGTCGTCGGTCAAACGGGCACCGCGAGCGCTGCGAGCGGCGGCACCGGCGTCGAGCTGCGACCGAAAATCGCAAAGGTCACCTGCGCCAAGAAATGCGCGGGAAAGAAGCGCAATCGCGTTGCCCGAGGAGGCAGCACGATTCGCATCAAGGGCGACGACCTGAACATCGCTTCCAAGGTGATCTTTCTTGGCGGCCCTGGCTCCCGAGACGACACGGTTGCCAAGCTCAGGACTGGCAATCGCAAGCGCGCGCTCGTAAAGGTGCCTGCCGATTCGGCATCTGGGAGGATCGTCGCGGTGACGGCGAGAGGCATCAAGTCAAAGGCCAGTCAATACTTCACCATTCTGCCGCAGCCGCCAGTCATTGGCACGCCCGAGCTCAAGCCGGTTCCGACCGGTAATCGTTCGATCTCGCTGCTGGCCGGCACGAGCACTCCGCGCAAGGTGTACCTCGGCGCAAAAGAACTGGTCCGATACTCACTCAAGCTGAGCGGCGTCGACGGCGCGACGGTTTCGATCGCCTTGACGCGACTGTCCAACGGCGAGACCGCGGCCGCCTGGAAAATTCCCGCCCCGAACGGTCAGGTGGTTTCAGTCGACTGGAACGGCGAGATCGGCAACCTGCCGGCGTCGCCCGGGCGCTACGCGTTCACCGTTGCGATCAACACCGACCTCATCGCACTCTCAAGCGTCAAGCCCTCAAGCGTGGTCGAGGCACGCGATGCGTTTGACCTGCACGGTTTCATGTTCCCGGTTCGCGGCAGGTACAACTTCGGACGTCGAGGGGCTCGTTTCGGCGGTGGTCGTGGCCATCAGGGGCAAGACGTGATGGCTCGCTGCGGTACCAAGCTCGTCGCCGCGCGCGGAGGGACAGTCGTCGAGAGTCGCTTTCAGTCGGCCGCGGGAAACTTCATCGTGATACGCCCGGACTCCGCCGAGATCGGCGACCAGGCGTACATGCACATGCCGCGCCGTTCGCCGTTCCGCAAGGGCGACCGCGTTTACACCGGCCAGCAAATCGGCCAGGTCGGTTCGACCGGTCGTTCATCCGCCTGCCACCTGCATTTCGAGCAGTGGACCGGGGCGATCTGGCGATCGCGGCCGATCGACCCGCTGCCGCGACTACGCGCCTGGTCGTTGGTCAGGTAACCCCGGCCTCAGCGGCGTCGAGGGCCAGCGCCTCGCTGCGTGCCGCTGCATCTTCGACCACGATCGGTACGTCGTTGCCCGGGGCAAACGTGATCGCCCTGCGAACGATCTTTTCCGGCGACTGACGCACTGCGCTTACTTCGAGCTCGCGAGCGATCTCCTGAATCACCACGCGCATCTCGTACAGCGCGAACGACGCCCCTATGCAGCGGCGGATCCCGCCGCCGAATGGCAGCCAAACCGAACCTTCCGGTTGCTGACCGATGAACCGGTCTGGGCGAAAGTCTTCCGGGTCTCCCCAGGTCGCCTCGCGATAGTGCGCGAGGTAGATGTTCGGCGCAACTACGCGACCCGGATTCAGTTCGTATCCGTCGACATTCCATGGCTGTTTGATCACACGCGCGACCAGTGGCAGGATCGGACGCATGCGCAGTGACTCCTTGACCACAGCGTCGACGTATTCCGCGGAAGCGTCCGGATCACGCGCTTCGTCGACGACGCGCCGCCAGACGTCTGGATGGCGAAGCATCAATTCGAAGGTCCACGCGAGCGAAGTCGCCGTCGTTTCGTGGCCGGCGACTACCAGCGTCACGAGTTCGTCTCGGAGTTCGTCGTCAGACATCGCGTTGCCGTCCTCGTCGGTCGCTTGCAACAGCATCGACAGGATGTCCTCGCGTTCAGCGGCATCCGGTGCAGCTCGCCGCGCGGTTATCTCCTCGAGCATCAGCGCGTCAAAATCCGCCTTGGCCCTGTTGAAACCGGCAAACAGTCGCTGCTCCAGGGCCGGAATGCGACTGGCAATCGGCAACAGCGCGAATCGTTTGAACCACCGCTGCGGTTCAATCGCGTTCATCCGGTCACGAAACTCGCGCGTTCGGTCGGGATCGGTGATACCGAATACGACGCGCAGAATCACGTCCATCGTTATCGCCTGCGACTCGTCTCGCAGACGAAACGCCTTCCCGCGCGGCCAACGCGTGATCGCGGCCTGCGTGATTTCGCGCATCGCGACCTCATATGCGCGCATCCGGTCGCCGTGGAACGGCGGCAACAGCAGCCTCCGTTGGCGCAAGTGTCTTTGCTCGTCGAGCACGAGCACCGAATTGTCTCCGACGATCGGCGCGAGCACGATGTTCGCTTCGCCGGCGTGCAGTTGATCCGCTTTGGCCGTGAAGACTTTGCGGATCTCCTGAGGGTTCGCGGTTGCGACCACGTCGCCTGCGGCGAGCAGCTTGACGCGATAGGTGTCGCCGTAGTGCGCGCGCATCCAATGCATGAATTGGATCGGGCGAAACACCCAAAGCGCAGTCTGTACGACCGCCGGAAGCGGCGGCGTGGGTGGTAGGTCCGTGCGACGTCGAGCCATCGTCAGGAAGTCTATTGGACGCCACGCCAGTTCTGACGATGGCCATTGCTCGCGGTCCGGCTCTACGCGGCGGTGCGGCCCTTGAGCATGCCCTCGAGCCGGTCGAGCGACAGCTGAATGTGCCGGTCGATCGTCCGTTGCGTCGTCAGACGCATCGCCCAACCGCGGAGCAGTCCCGCCGGTTCACGCCTCGATTCGATCCGCACGCGAGTACCCGCGCCTTCCGGAAACAATTCAACGCTGATGATCGTCTCTCGGTCCATGCGTGGCACACGGCTGACCGCCGGGTGTTCCTCGGTCGTCGTCCATGCGACCAGTCGCGACGGCTCATACGCAGTGACCTCCTGCTCGACGCCGTTGCAGAAGCGGTGATAACGACCGCGCACGATCTGGCGCTGGCCGAGGCCCGAACCGTCGACGACCTCGATCTGCGTTGCGAAAGACAGCCAATGAGCCAGGCAGTTGGTGTTGTCGATCAACATCCAAACCTGCTCGGTCCTGGCCTCTACGTAGCGCTCTCCATGAGTCTCAATCACCATCAGTGCCTCGAGATCGAGAGTAGACGCGCGGGTCGTCGCTGCAGGCCGTACCGAATTCCGGAGAACGGTCGCGTGCGGTCCGCTCAGACGAGTTCGCGAATCTGCTCGCCGCGCTTCACGCGGTACATCGACTCGTCGGCGCGAGCCAAAATGCTCGCGGCATCGTCATCGCCGGGCACGAACTCGGCGACCCCGATACTCAATCCGACCGCACTTAGCCCGCTGGTCGCCTGTTGACCCAGTTGCCCGCGAATCGTCATCAGTTCGTTGATCCCGGTCTCCGGGCAGATCACCGCGAACTCATCGCCGCCGATGCGCGCGACCAGATCGGTGTCACGCATCCTGCCGTCGAGCCGCTGCGCGACCTCGCGCAGAATGTCGTCGCCGGCCGCATGGCCGTTTGCGTCGTTGATCGCCTTGAAACCGTCGAGGTCCATCACCATCAAGCCGAGCGAGCGTCCATATCGCGTAGCGCGGCGCCATTCAAGATCCAGTCGACGGTCGAAGGCCTTGCGATTCGAAATACCGGTCAGCGAGTCGACCATCGCGTCGACCTCTGCGAAGTGGCGGCGACGGCGTTCGCGCCAATAGATGGCCATGCTGAGCAGGGTCAGAAGTGACAGCCCCACCATCGCAAAACCGACCCAGTCCGGTACCTGCTCGACCAGCCTGGTCACGACGATCGTGCTGAACGCACTGGCTTCGCTGCTCGAGTCCGCCGCACGGGATGGCGTGCGATCCCCCGTTTCCGGTGCAGAGATAGCTGCGTCGGTCGCTGCGATCTGTGCCGAAAGTTCGGCGGGTGGCGCTACGGGTTGCTCGCTGAAGAGATTCTCCCCGGGGCTGCGAACTCCCGAGTCGCCGCCGTCGCCGGTGCCTTCGTCGATCGGTGGTGTCGCAGGCGCGGGGGATGGTGCAGGGACGGGCGCGATTTCGGGGGCCGGTGTCGTCGGTGGCGATGCCGGGACATCGCCCGGGGGCGTGGTCGTTCCGGGCTCGCCACCGGTCGGCGGCTGCTCGCCTCCCGCATCGGGTGCTGGACCGGTCGGGCCAGTCTCGCCGGTCGGGCCAGTCTCGCCGGTCGGGCCAGTCTCGCCGGTCGGGTCGGTCTCTTCAGCCGGGCCGGTCTCGCTGGTCGTGCCGTTGTCGTCGGTCGAGCCGTTGTCGTCGGTCGGCACGTTCTCGTCGGTCGTGCCGTTGTCCTCAGTGGTGCCGTCGTCTTCGGTGGACTCTGATCCGTCGGAAACCTCGGACGGGCTTGAATCATCTGATTCGTCGGAGTCAGCCGACGCCGGTTGGCTCACGGGCGCAGCGTCAACGGGCGCGGTTCCAGGCGCGGCGTCTGCGCCCTGGAGAGAAGTTGCCGGAACGGTCGCTGGGACGACCAACAAAAGGCAAATTACTGAGATTGTCGCGATTCTGAGCCGATGATTGGTGGTCATCGTTTCCACCCCCTGACGCCGTGAATACTGCTGCGGAGCGGCGTTTCAGGTTATTTTCCGAGTTGCGCGTCCGAGGTCTTCCGAATCGGCCAAGGATCACGCCGTTTTCTGCTTATCGGCACCAGATTTGGAACCTTTAGCCCGACAATTAAGTCTTTTGTCCACGCCCGCGACACATAACCTCTTTCCTCGGCGCGCGGCCTATGCTCGTAGCCGTCTCGTAGCCGAAACGATCAAAGGGGATTTCGATGGAACTGGTCATCAGCGAGGATCGCGGCGCCGTCCGCCACATCATCCTCAATCGCGCCGACAAGCGCAACGCATTCAACTTTGATCTGGTCGAAGCGCTTGGTGACGCACTCGGCAGCGCCGCCGACGAGCCGAGCGTGCGCGTGGTCGTGATACGTGGCGAGGGAAGTGTGTTTTCGTCCGGCATGGACGTCAAGGAGCTCGCCTCGCTGTCCGGTTCACCGGAGCGGCTGCGCGAATTTCGGCGTCGCGCCATCCAAGCTTGGAATCTCGCAGAAGAAATGACCAAACCGACGATCGCCCAGATTCACGGCACGTGCATGGGCGGAGCGATGGAGCTGGCGCTTGCCTGCGATCTACGGGTGATTGACACGGCCGCGCGAATGAGCATCCCAGAGGTGCGACTTGGATTGATCCCAGACGTCGGCGGCTCGTCTCGACTACCCGCCGTGGTTGGCCTGGGCCGAGCTAAGGAACTGATCCTAACCGGGCGTGAGTTCGACGCTGAGGAGGCACTTCGAATCGGCCTCGCAAACAGAATCGCCGACGTCGCCGAGCTCGATGCCGCGACCGCCGAGCTGACCAACGATCTCACTGCCGGGTTCGCCGTGCCGATCGGTCTTGCCAAGCGAGTGCTCGACGCGGCTGCCAAGCCGGCGCTCTCGACCACGTTGGAGCTCGAAGTCACGGCGCAGGAAGTATCCGTGGCGTCGCTGGCCGCTGCGATGCGGGATGCCGCGGCAGTAACCGGCGAGTAGCCGCCACAACCGGAGGCGCGCGGTTTTGGCCAATCGGCATTAGTAGTTGATGAACCGTTGTACAGACGTACAGCCAGAGCGGATGCCCCCATCCATACGATGGGAACATCAATACCGTGCAGCAAATCCACGCCCCCGGCGGGGTGCTTGACGGGTACGCCCTGGGCGGCGGCTACTTCGACGAGGCGTTCGACGATTCCGGGCACCCACGACCGCACTACGCGACGATCGTCGATCAGCTGTCCACGCTCGATCTCGCGGACCTGAAGCGCGCCGCTCAGGACGCGATCGACACCCGCGGAGTCGCCTTCACGACCAGTACCGGAACACTGCCCTTCGTCGTGGACCCCGTGCCACGTGTGATCACAAGCGACGAGTGGCGAAACGTGTCTGCTGCGGTGAGTCAGCGCGTACGGGCGCTCAATGCGTTCGTCCGCGACGTCTACGGCGCGCGCCGGATCTTCGATGCGGGGTTGATCCCGTGGGCAGCCGTGGAGAGTGCCGAGTACTTCGAGCCGGACCTCGTGGGGACCGATCCACCTGCCGGAATCTTCACCAACATCGCGGGGCTCGACATCGTGCGCGGAAGTGACGGCGAGCTGAGGGTGCTCGAGGACAATGTTCGCTCACCCTCAGGGCTGACGTTTTCGCTCGCAGCGCGACAGATGAGCGACGCGGCCGTGCCATTCACCGGCGGGACGCAGAAACTGCCTGTCAACGCGAACGTCTTCGAGGCGATTTCAGACGCGCTCCACGCTGCTGCGCCGGTGGACAACGGTGAGCCGGCGATCGCGCTGGTCAGCGATGGTCCGGGCAGCGCTGCTTGGTACGAGCATCAGCAAGTCGCGAAGGCGCTCGACATCTACCTTTTCTCGCTCGACCAGCTCGTGAACCAAGGCGGCTCGATCTACGGCCGCGACGCCGACGGTCTGCTCAAGCCGATCGACGTGATTTACCGCAGAACGGACCTCGACCGCCTGCGATTGCCGTCCGGTGCGCTGACGCAACTTGGCGAGCTTCTGCTCGATCCGATTCGCGAGAACAAGGTCGCAAGCGTGAACGCCTTCGGGTCGGGGATCGCCGATGACAAGTTGCTGCACGCCTACGTCGAGCAGATGATCGCCTTCTACCTGATTGAAGAGCCGGTGATGGAATCGGTCAAGACCTACGACCCGTCCAACTTCGAGACGCGCGCCATGATCGAGGATCGAATCGGCGAACTCGTGGTCAAGCCACGCGGCGGGCTCGGTGGCGTCGGCGTAACGATCGGCCCGAAGGCATCTCGCGAAGGACTCGATGCCACCGTCGCACTGCTCAAAGCCGAACCGGAGCAGTGGGTCGCACAAGAAACGGTCGCGCTCTCCACCCATCCGACGGTGTCCGGAAACTCTCTTGAGCCACGCCACATCGACCTTCGGCCGTACGCCATCCACACGGGCGGCGACGTCCGAACATTGCCTGCGTGTCTCACGCGGGTGGCGCTCGAGAGAGGCGGGCTGATCGTCAACAGTTCGCAGAACGGAGGAGCCAAAGACACATGGATAACGGCCGAATGATGGAACTTGATCTGACAAATTGCTTCAGGATTGGACGATGACGATGGCGCAGCGACCGATCATCGGGATCTCCAGTTCGGAGATCCGCACTCCTGAGCATCTCAAGCAAATCCCGACCGGCGAACCACCTCACCGCGAGATCTGCCTCGGCATCCCCTACCTGGATTCCGTCCAGCAGGTCAATGCAGTGCCGCTGATCATTCCCCCGATGAAGCAGGTCACGATCGACGCGGTGCTCGATTCAGTCGACGCCGTCTGCTTGTCGGGCGGGCCGGATCTCGACCCGAGCACTTACGGCCAGCCGCCGCACGAAATGCTCGGGCCCACCGAGCTCGCCACCGACAGTTTCGAGATCGCCCTGGCTCGCGCCGCGGATGCACGCCAAATGCCGATTCTCGCAATCTGTAGAGGCGCACAGGTGTTGAACGTTGCACGCGGCGGGTCGCTGATCCAACACATCCCGGATGTGTTCGGAGAGGACCTGCAGCACCGGCAGTCGGAGCTTGGACATCACACCACCCACGCTGCGATGATCGAGCCGGGCACGCTGCTCGAACGCACGCTTGGCCGCATGGAGGTCGAAGTCAATTCGTTCCATCACCAGAGCGTCGAGCAACTCGGCAAACAGCTGCGTGTTTCGGCACGTTCAACCGACGGAATCGTCGAAGGCATCGAGGCCGTGGATCGCGACTTCGTGATCGGTGTGCAGTGGCACGCCGAGAGCCTTACCAACCACGAGGAACACGAAGCACTCTTTCGCGGCCTCGCAGATGCCGCAGTTCGATTCAGAGCGGACTCTGGCGCAAGGAGAATCAAGGCCGTATGACATCACCAACGCAGCCGATCGAAGGAACCTCGACAGAGCTGGACCCGTCGGCAACGGCTGCGCCCGAGTGGTCGAAATGGCAAGGCGGTCAGCACCCGAACTGGACCGTCGGCATCGAGGAAGAGGTGATGCTGCTGAACACGCAGGATCTGACCTTGGCGCAGAGCATCGACTACGTGCTGCGAACCGTTTCGCCCAACCTCGCTAATCGACTGACCGCCGAAACTCACGGTTCTGCCGTGGAGTTGGCCACCGGCGTGAACGAGAAGATCTCCGACGCGATCGAAGACCTGCACGACGTGCGCGCGCGGCTCAAACGAGAGCTTGAACCGCTGGCGCTGAAGGCCGCGTGCTCGGGTACCCACCCTCAGGCGGTGTGGTACCAGACGGTCATCTCAAGTGGCGAGCGCTACCAGTCGCTGTACGGCTCGATGCGAGAGTTGGCGCGTCGGGAGCCGACATTTGCGCTACACGTTCACGTCGGTGTGGGCGACGCCGAGGACGCGATGCGGCTTTACAACCGCATGCGCGCCCACGTGCCGCTACTGCTTGCGTTGTCGGCGAATTCACCGTATTGGCAGGGTCGTGACACCGGGTTGGCCTCAGCGCGCACGCCGCTGTTCCAAGCCTTTCCTCGCGTCGGCATACCGTTGCATTTCGCCGACTATTCCGAGTACGTTGAAACCGTCGACCTGTTGATTCGCAGCGGATGTTTTCCCGAGCCAACCTATCTGTGGTGGGACGTCCGCCCGCAGCCGCGATTTGGCACGATTGAGATCCGCACGATGGACGCGCAGATCGATTCAGAGAGCACCGCCGCATTGGTCGCACTGGTGCAGTCGGTCGCCAAGCTCGAAGTCGAGGAAGGCTGGGTCAGCGAAAAGCAGATCTCTGTACAGGAGGCGCTGAACGAGAATCGTTTTCTCGGCGCCCGCGACGGGATCGATGCCGAGTTGATCGACGCCAACTCATCGACGCGCATCGCGATCAGCGACTACCTACCCAAGTTGATCGACGCGGCGCGACCGCACGCGCAAGAACTCGGCTGCGAGGCAGAGCTCGACCTGCTGGCAGACCCGGACTTTCGCACCGGTGCCCAGCGTCAGCGAGAACTGGTTCGGGCTGGCGCGAGTCTGACCGAATTGGTCGGCCAACTCGCGCAAAAGTTCGCCTAGCGCTAGTTCTTGAGGGCCTGCTTCGCCTCGGCGGCGAACCAATCGAGCATTTTCTCCGTGACCAGCTCCGGCCGTTCGTCGACGATGAAGTGGCCACAGTCGTCAACGGTTTCGACCGTCAACTGGTCGGCCATCTTCGAATGGTCGGCGAGAATCACGTCGGGACTGATCGCCACGTCATTCATTCCGAACAACAACTTCGTTGGCACGGTCAAGCGTCCGGCCACATACGTGCCATTGGCGACCTTGGGCATCTCGGTCAATAGAAATCGGCGGTACAGCATCATCGTCGCACGGGAGCGCTTCGGGTCTTGGAACTGATCGAGAAAGACCTTCAGCGCGCCGTCCTTCCAGGCGTCTCTATCAGTGGTGCCATCGGTGACGCCTTTGTAGAGAATCTGCTTGCCCCCACCCGCCTGGGTCCAGCGGCTCAGACCCGGCGTGGAGAGTGGTAGCTGATAGCGAAGCTTCGCCAACGTTTTGAGGTTCGATTTCAGATCGAAGGGTCCGGGGTCGCCCCACGGCGGCGGGATGTTCAACGCCAAGAAACGGTCAAACAATTCCGGCCTACGCATACAAAGCAAGAAGCCTGTCCATCCACCCCAATCGTGTCCGGCCAGGCGGATCGGTTGGTCGATCCCAAGCGCATCGACCAGGGCGACGATGTCGCTCGCCAAGTTCTGCTTTGAGTAGTCGGCGAACTTCGGCGTGGCCTCACTCCAGCCGAAGCCGCGGAGGTCAGGCGCGTACACGCGGTAGCCCGCGTCGGCCAACGCCGGCATCACGTTGCGCCAGAGCCACCAATGCTGTGGCCAGCCGTGAAGCAGCAATACGGGTGGGCCGTCTTCGGGGCCCGCTACGGCAACGTGCATCCGCAATCCACCCGCACTCAGGAATTCGTGCGAAACGCCGGCAACCTCCGGCATCGGTTGTTGTCCGTCGGTCATCGGCGCGATCCTATTCGACTGACGCTCAGTTATGCGATTGACAATGCACCGCGGCCAATCCGCGGACTGCCCGAGCAATTCAAGTGACCGAGCATTTCGACCGACGATCCTTCAATGAGCGGCGTCCCCTCTCCCAAGCCAACGGCACTCGGCACCAAGCCTGCGCGAATCAGCAACTCAGGTGATCGCGGGTACTTCCCAGACGGCGAGTCGGTGCTGCGGGAAGTGCACGGCGAGCGGATCGTCGGCCTCTACTACGGCCAGCGAACCACGCTCGTCGGCGCTCTCGACGCACTTCTCTATGAAGGCACCGAGCGCCACACGCGCGGCAAATCGCAGCCATGGGCGCGTCTCGCGCGCACCGCGCGGATCATGGAGAACGTCTTTTTCGGCACCCGCGAAGACGCCGACAAAGAGCTCGCTCGCGTCGCCGCGATGCACAAGAAGGTCAAGGGGACGATTCCCGCCAGCGCAGACCCGCGAATATCTGGCAAGCGCTACTCAGCGTTCACACCCGAGCTCGCATACCGCACGATCGGCGCGATGGCCGACTCTGCACTCGCGGTCTACGAGGCATGCGTGCGCGAACTCAACGACAACGAGCGCGAGACGTATTGGCAGGAGTACCTGTATGCAGGTGAGCTCTTCGGACTCGACGTCGATCACCCTGTAGTGCCCAACACCTACGAACAGTTCCGCGAGGACTGGGACGCCTGGCTACACGACCCGAAACTGTTTCTGACCCCCGGCGCACGCGAGTCGGCGATCCAGTCGGCCTTTCATCAACCACTCCCCCGTCCGCAGGAAGAAGTGCAGAAGCGCCTCAATCATTTGATCGTCACCGGCACCCTGCCGGATCGAGTGCGAGAGATTTATGGACTCGACTGGGGATTCAAAGATCGCCTCGCCTTC
>JBMYXO010000024.1:0-26269 GCA_049608465.1 Solirubrobacterales bacterium
CGGCAAAATGAAGATCGAATCGCAATCGCATCCACCCAAATGAGGAGGAAGCATGAAATTCGATCGAATCCTCGTGATCGCAAACGAGACGATCGCCGGGAAACCCTTGCACCGGCAAATCTCCGAGATGGCGTCGGATCGGGCCGAGGTGATGGTCGTCGCTCCGGCGCTCAGTTCACGACTGAAATACGCGTTCTCCGACGTTGACGGCCCGCGTGAGGAGGCGCGCGGTCGGCTCGATGAGTCGCTTGCCCTAATGGCGGAGAGCGGCATCCGCGCCACCGGCGAGGTGGGGGACGCGAACCCCACGCTCGCATTCGAAGACGCGTCGGCGGTGTTCAATCCCGACGCAGTAGTCGTCTCGACACACCCCGAGGGTCGCTCGAACTGGCTCGAGAATGACGTGGTCCAGCAGATCCGCGAACGCACGCAGATCCCCGTCACGCACGTCGTCGTCGACCTCGACGCGGTTGAACACTCGCCGAGACCGGCGACCGCCTGACAACGACACCTGCTCGTGGAATGCGAGGGCGCGCTGCACCGGGAGATAAAGTGGCCCGATGCAACGCGTCACCTATTCGCGCAACTACACGATTTCGTTGTCGCGCACCTGCCGTTGCTATTGCAAGTACTGCGCTTTTGCCACTCACCAGGCGCATCTTCGGGGACCGAAGGAAATCGAGAATCTGCTCGCTCTGGCCGAACGCAAGCGCGCCAAGGAGTTGCTGATCCTGACGGGCGAGGCTCCGGACGAACATCCCGAGGTCAAGGAAAAACTCGCTGCGATCGGCCACGACAGCTTCATCGACTACGTCGTGTGGGTCTGCGAGCGCGCGCTGGAGCGCGGGATCCTGCCGCATACCAATCTTGGCGTGATGACCCGCGCCGAAATGGCGAAACTGCGCGAGGTCACTGCCTCACAGGGGCTGATGCTGGAATCAACGTCCGAGCGGTTAATGGAGACCGTTCACGCCGGTTCGCCGACCAAGCACCCAACCGAGCGCCTGCGAACCATTGAATTGGCCGGAGAGCTGCGCGTGCCCTACACGACCGGCATCCTCGTCGGCATCGGCGAGACCGCGACCGAGCGAATCGACGGTCTCCAGGCGATCGCCGCATTGCACGAGCGATACGGACACATTCAGGAGGTCATCCTGCAGAACTTTGTGCCGCATCCGCGTTACCACGGGCAAGACGTAGGGGCAATCGCCGAGGAGGCCGCTGACGACCTCTGGCGTACCGGCATGGCGGACAACGGCGGCCATGTCGACGCGACGCGTCTACCGGAGTGGGCAAATCCCGTGTCGATCGACGAAATGCGTGAGCTTGTCCGGGTGGCACGGAAGTTGATGCCCGACGTCGGAATCCAAATACCGCCAAATCTCGCCGACTGGTGGCCCGACCTGGTTGAGGCCGGTGCGACCGACCTCGGCGGGCTGTCGGCCAACGGCGACCACATTTCGCCCGAGCTGCCATTTCCGTCTCCGAAGCAGGTTCGCGAGCGATTGGCGGCCGACGGCTTCGCACTCGGCGAGCGGCTCTGCGTCTATCCGCAGTACATCAATGACGACTGGGTCGCCCCGGCGGTGCTCGACACCATCAAACTGAATTTCTGGACCTTCATACCGCGCGGCGAGCGCAGCCGAACGGTGAGTCGCGATGTCGCCGACGAGAGCTACGTGCTCGATGCCATCGCCAAGGGCCGCGAGGGGCATCGACTCGACGCCTCCGAGTTGACGGCGCTGTTCGGCGAAAGGCGCCCCGAGCTGATTGAACGGCTGCGAGGGGCCGCTGACGACCTGCGGCAGGAGCTCGTCGGCGACGACGTCAGCTTCATCGTCAACCGCAACGTCAACTTCACCAACATCTGCACCGTCGGATGCGCCTTCTGTGGATTCGGCCAAAGTCGCCGCTCGCCCGATGCCTATATCGCCGACGAGGGTGAGTTTCGCGCAAAAGTTGCCGAAGCGATCGAGTTTGGCGCGACCGAATTGTGCATGCAGGGCGGTATCCACCCGGACTACGAACTTGAGGATTACGGACGGTGGCTGGAGATCGCGCGCGAGGAGGCCCCTGAGATCCACCTGCACGCATACTCGCCGATGGAAATTGCAAACATGGTCGACCGCTCCGGACTCACGGCGACGGAAGTCTTCACGTACCTGAGGGAGCGCGGCCTGGGGTCCACGCCCGGCACTGCCGCCGAGGTGCTCGACGACGCCGTCCGCGAGCGAATCTCTCCGAACAAGCTGCCCGCCGCGCGCTGGGTGGAGATCATCGAGGCGGCGCACGCTGCCGGAGTTTCGACCACCTCAACCGTGATGTTCGGCCACATCGAGGAGCCCTGGGAGCTGGCGCGTCACATGATCGTCATTCGCGACCTCCAGGAACGCTCGCTCGCTGCGGGCGGTGCCGCGATCACCGAGTTCGTGCCGTTGTCCTTCATCCCGTACCAGACGATGCTCGGTCGCACGCACGGCATCAGCGAACTGAGTCGCGACGAAAACCTCAAGCACACCGCGGTCTTTCGCCTCGCCCTGGGGCACACGATCAAGAACGTCCAGGCCAGTTGGGTGAAGATGGGGCTCGACGCTGCCACGGAGGCGCTGCGCTGGGGCGTCAATGACCTCGGCGGAACCCTGATGGAGGAATCGATTTCGCGCGCTGCCGGTTCGCTTCATGGATCGCGACTTGATCCGGTCGATCTGGTCGGCGCCGCGCACGCCGCGAATCGCCCGGCCTTCCAGCGCGACACGCTCTACACCGGGCGTCTGGCGGAGTATCCGCTGCCGGTGGCAACCGCCGCCTGACGAGGATTCGCGGTCCGGGCCGGACTATTCCTCGTCCGAGCGCATCGCTCGCGAGTGCTTGGGTTCACCGATCGTTGGCGCAATCACGTTGCGCAGTGAAGCGCCACCGATCTTGCTCGCAAGATCGGTGCCTCGCGGAAGTCGTCCGCCGCGTTGACGCTTCTGCCAGTACATCGCCTGATCCGCCAGCTCCATGGCGCGAACCGGCGAGGGCGCCTCTGCCAGCGACTGGTGACCGGCCGAGAAACTCACCCGGGCGTCTTCGCCCTTGAGGTAGCGCTCGAGCGTTTCACGTGCGCGCTCGCGGAACAACGTCGCCTCTTCACTGCTGGCGCAGCCGACGAGGATCGCGGCGAACTCATCGCCGCCGATGCGGCCGACCACGTCGGTTTCGCGCGCAGCTTCTTGCAGGGCCTGGGCGCAGAGCTGGAGCACGCGGTCGCCCGCTGCATGACCAAAACGATCGTTCACCGACTTGAATCCGTCCAGGTCAACAAGCACGAGGTACGACTCGACGGTCCCGCGGCGGCTCAACTTCCATTCGCGCGCCAGCGCGCGCTCGAAGCCGCGGCGGTTCGCGACCGAGGTGAGCGCGTCGGAGAAGGCGTCGCTGCGTAGCTTCTGGTTGTGCTCCACGAGGTCGTCGTGTTTCTGCCGTAGTTCTTGCTCTTTCATCTCACGATCGAGCTCGTTGACGATTACTCGTCCAAGCACGGTCATCAGCTCGGTTTCATTGCGAGTGAAGCGTTTGACGGTGTCGGAGATCGCGCACAGCGTTCCGAAATGACTGCCGTCATGCAGCTCGAGTGGGATCCCTACAAAACTGTTCGAATTTTTCACATCCGGGTTCGCAAGGATCGCCGGCGCGGGGTCGACGATGCCGGAGGCGATCGAGCTTGGCATCAGCGCCATCGTTTGACCGTTGCTGATTCCAAACGTGTCCGACCCGCGAAAGTCGACGATCCGCAGCAACTGGGATTCCTCGTCGTGGTAGGCGACGAAAACTGCGCAGTCGGGAAGTTGGCGCTCGAGCAGGTCGAGTACCGTCGCCGTCGCCTCCGTGAAGTCAAAGAAACTGCGCGCAGTTTCGTGGTTGGTTCCGTTCACTGTCCTGCTCAATTGCTCATGAGACTGGATCGGCAATGGGGGTCGCCGACCAGGTCATCTGGGGATTGCCGAGTTTTCACGCTCGCAGCCGACCCAAAGCCAGCTGTCGTACGCGTCATTACAAGGCCACGCACGATCAATATGCCAGAAAATCCTCGATTTTCAAACTCATCCATGAAATATCCATAATATCGAGTAATTCGTTCGCATGCTACAAACTGTTTTTGGTGTAGGCAAGGGGTATTCCTGCCTCCAGGGCTACCTCAAACTCACAAAACTCGTGAGTAAGTCAGCTTTTTATTGACGCCACGTCGACTAACGGAACAGATCTTGCGAGCGTTCGCGCAGACCGGCGACGGCACCGCGGCCGTCGCTGTCCTGAACGAGATCACCGCGCCCGCGCACGATCACAACCGGATGACCGCTCGATTTGGCGCGTGCGAGGTCGGCTGCTGCGGCTATCTCATCGGCCACGGCGGTGACTGTTGCCGCGAGTTCGCGGCCGTTGGAGTCGGCGCCACCGCGCAGATCGAGCAGAGGTTCGATGCCGGCGCAGCCGATTGCCACGTCGGCCTGGCCCGAGCGCCATGCTCGTCCGAAACTGTCGGTGATGATCACCCCGGGCGCGATTCCGAGCCGTGCTCTGAGTCCGTCGCGAATTCCTCTGGCAGCGGCGTCCGGGTCGATCGGCAAAAGCAGTACGCGATCACCGACCACGTTCGAGGTGTCGATGCCTGCGTTGGCGCAGACGAATCCGTGATTCGTCTCGACGATCAGAACACCCGGTACTGCTCGCAGCACCGATCGACTCTCGTCGAGGATCAGTTGCACCATCGCCGGGTCCTTTTCGGTCTGAGATGCCAACTCACGTGCACGGTCCGAGGGTTCGACCGCCGAGAGTTCGCGAAATCGTCCCTCCGATTTGCTGACGATCTTCTGCGCGACGACGACGATGTCGCCGTCTCCAATCGATTCCGACGAGCCGACGATCGCATCGACGACATCGTCGCCGGGTTCGATCTCATGAATCCCGTCAAGCGCGATCGCCTCGATCTTCATCGTGCGTATCCCCCGGGCAACCTTCGACGATCGGTCATCAGGGTTGCCACGACTGCTTCGGTGTTGAGTGCATTGTGATCTGACTCGGCGAGTTGTTCGGCGAGTTCGAGTAGATCGTCGGACGTGTCGAGGTCGAGCGCCAGGGTCGGAACCTCGACTGCGACGGTCCTCAGGCTCGCGGCGAGGCCGAGCGCAAGGTGACGCTGCCGGCTGTCCGGCCCGAACGCCGGCATGATCGAATCCGGTGGCGAAATCACGAGCGCGTTGGTGCCAGTCCCCATGCGATCGGGAACCACAGCCAGCTGCATTCGATCGAGATGAAAGCGTTCGAGGGTGTCGTCGAGCTCGGCCGGATCGAGCAGCGGGCAGTCACCGGGCAGCATCACAACGGTGTCGAAGCCGTGTTTGCTCGCCCAACTTGCTCCGAGCTTGGCCGCTTCGCTGTGGCCGCTCAGGTTGTCTTTGAGGATCGCGTCGGCCACGCCGTCTGCCAGATCGGCGATTCGCGGCTCTGCGCTCACGACCACCAGGGCGTCGAGCGCTTGCGAACTCGCGAGCGCGGCGAGCACGTCGCGCACCATCGCTTCGGCGATCATACGGCGCTGGCCGCTGTCCAGTCCGGTCGCGAGGCGCTCCTTGGCGTCGCCGAACGGTTTGACCGGCAGTACGGCACAAGTCGTTTTTCGCCGTGTTGCGTTGCGAGTGCCGGGGTCGTTGTTCAAAGTGAAGCTCCGTAGCGGAGTATCTCTGCTGCCACGGCGCGGGTGCTCAGAGGGTCGGGCATCGCAACCGACGCGAGGTGATGCGGGCGTCCGATCACCGGCTCATCTGCGACCCAAGCGTCGACGAGATCGCCGTAGTACGCAGCGACACCAGCCACGTTCGGTTCGTGACCGGCGGCAACCAAGAACTTCTCGGTCGGTCCCTTCAGCACGGCGCCGTCCACGAACGGGCTCACAGCAAGCACGGGCGCGCGGGACTCCACGATCGCCTCGCGAATGCCGGGTACCGCGAGGATCGGGCCGATGCTGATGATCGGGTTCGAGGGGCCGATGATGATCAGATCTGCCATGTCGATCGCGTCGACCACTGAATTCGTTGCGCGGGCGTGCTCCGCTCCCTCGAATTCGACTCGAACGATCTCCGGCTTGCTCTGGTCCTGAATCAAGAACTGTTGGATCCCGCGTGGCCCGATCGTCGTTTCCACGACTGTACGGACGGGCTCGTCGCACATCGGCAACACCACCGCGCCTCCCGAGGGGTAGGCGGCGATCGCCATTCGGTGGGCCTCGGTCAGGGATTTGCCGTCGGCCAACGCGGCGGCGCGCTGCGCGCAGACCGCCAGATCGTCGTCGCCGAGTTCGAACCAGACCGCCTCGCCGGCATCTCGGCGCAAATCCATTGCCTGGTGCGCTTCACCGCGCACGCCGAAACCGCGCTCGTCGAGCGCGTCGGCCAGACGAAAGCTGATCAGGTCAGGATCCGGAGACACATGAACGTCGTAGATCTCGATGTCGTCGCCAGTGTTGGCGATCACGTTCAGTTGACCGGGTTGTTCAGCAGGTTCGTCGTCGAAGCCATGCAGGATGTCGCGCAGGCCGACTGCCAATTTGGCGCCGCCGGTTCCGCCGGCGAGCAGGGCGCAGTTCAGCTCGGCGTTTGCCATTCACGGTCCGGCAGCTGCGTGAACTGAATGCCGGCGTGGGTCTTGTAGCGGATGTTCACGCCGATCAGCAGTGCGGTGATCTGTTCGGCGATGCGCGCCGCCTCGAGCGGACCGCCGTCGACCGCGCGCAGTCCGGGGATCGATTCGATCAGGCCGGCGACTTTGGCCTTGGCGGCTTTTTTGTTGCCGCAGACCAGAACGTCCTCTTCGTGATCGTTTTCGAGATCTCCGAGCGTGACCGCGCTGACGGTGTGCAGCGCCGAGACCACGGTCACACCATCCGCCGCCATCTCCTGCGCCTGCTGCGCCGCCGAGCCCTGCCAAACGCCGATTGTGCGCGTTGCCTTGCCGCTGACGGCGGCCGCCAGTGGCACGGTCGCGTCGACGAGGATCTGCCCCTCGGTCATTGCACTCTTCAGGTTCGTCAGATTTTCCGATTGTGCGCGAAACGGCACCGTCAGAAAAACCACCTCGCAGCCGAGCACGGCTTCTTCGTTCACGTGGCCACTGACCGGCGCGGTTGCATAGCCGAGGCGTGTCTGGACCCTGCCGGCCGCCTCTTCTGCTGACTCAAGTTTGCGCGAGCCGATGCGTACGTTCACGCCGGCCTTGGCCAACTGCAACGCAAGTGCGGATCCCAGAGCGCCGGTACCACCGACGATCGCGACGGGTGAGGTCAGGTCTGACATCGCGGGCGATCCTAGCCGTCGCGCGCGGTTAGGCTTCACGGCGTGACTTCAGCTCCGCAACTATCACCGGGTCTTTCGCACGACCACGAGTTCTCCGTGACCGATGACCTCGCGACCGACGTCGGCGGAAGTGTCGCCAATCGTGTGCTCGCGACGCCGCGGATGATCGGGGTGATGGAGGGGACTTCGATGCGTGCCGTCTGGCCCGCGCTGCCCGAAGGGGCGACTTGCGTGGGCTACGAGGTCTGCGTAAAACACGTCTCCTCTGCGCCGCTCGGCGGCGATTGCGTGTGCAGCGCTGTTTTGACCGAGGTGATCGATGGGCGCAAGTTGCGTTTCGACGTGAAGGTCACCTACGACGGCCGCACCGTCGGCGTCGGCACGCACGAGCGGCGCATCATCAACGCCGGCAAATTCGACGGCCGTAATTCAGCTGCCGATGGAACGTCCGAGGTTTCGGGGGGCGTTTCGTGACCGACATCCCCAAACGGGCAAAGATTCGCGAGGTCGGACCGCGCGACGGATTTCAGAACGAACCCGAGGTCGTCCCCACGGATGACAAGGTGCGGATCATCGATGCACTGACGAAGACCGGTTTGAGCCACCTGGAGATCACTTCGTTCGTGCGCCCCGACGTGATCCCGCAGTTGGCCGATGGGGCGGAGGTACTTGCGCGAATCGAGCGACGCCCCGACGTGAAGTTCGGGGCGCTGATCCCGAACCGCCGCGGGCTCGAAAACGCACTCAAGCTGCGCGACCACTTCGATGAGGCGAGCTTCTTTCTCTCGTCGTCGGAGACGCACAACATGAAGAACGTCAATCGCACGGTCGGGCAATCGTTGGCGGAGTTGTCGGGTGTGGCCGAGGATGCGCGCGCGGAGGGCCTGCGCTGCGTGGCAGTGATCTCGACCGTTTTCGGCTGCCCGTACGAGGGAAAGATTGAGCCGACGCGAGTGTTCGAGATCACCGAACAGTTGGTCGGGTTCGGGTGCTCCGAGATTGGATTCGCCGACACAACCGGCATGGCCAATCCACTTCAGGTCGGCGAGTTCTTCGAGAATGCATTCGAGCGATTCCCTGACGTCGAGTTGACTGCGCACTTTCACAACACCAGAGGGCAGGGACTCGCCAACGTCCTGGCCGCCCTTCAGGCCGGCTGCTCATCGTTCGAGTCATCGTTCGGTGAAATGGGTGGCTGCCCGTTCCCACCCGGATCGACCGGAAACATCGCGACGGAGGACGTCGTGTCGATGCTCGACGAGATGGGGGTGGAGACCGGCATCGACCTACCGGCCCTGATCGAATGCTCGCGCACGATGCAGGAAGCGCTGGGCCGCAACCTGACCAGCCACGTGTTGACAGCTGGGCCGGTCGACTGGGCCGGACAGCCTTAGCCGAGCGATTTCTGCGGCGAGGCCAAGCGGTTTGTCGGATTAATCCCGACGCCGTTGCCAAGCGAGTTTCTGCCGCATGCCCTGTCCATGCGGCGTGCTGCACGGACAGTCCATGCGGCGAAAAAGCCCGAATCTGCGCAATAAATACCTAAGATCGGGTATAAAGTCACCGCTCAATACGGCCGACAACTCAATCACCGACAGGCCTTTAACAGGCTTTAGTCCAGATCGAATGCGCCTTGGGGGCCGAGCCCAAGTCGTTTTCCGGAAACGCGTTGGGGGCCGAGCCCGACGCGTTTCCCATTTAAACACCCATTCCCTCCTCCGTCGTAAAACAAGGTTTGCCATGACGCAAGCCATGTGGAAGTGTTGCGGGATTGACTTAGACTGCGCGGGGATGAGGGTGGATGGGGAAACGGTCGCTTGGACGCCGACCGCCGAGTATGTGGATCACGCGAACGTTTCGCGCTTGATGCGTAAATACGGGGTCGACTCGATCGCTGAGTTGCGCGCGGCGACGACCGACGACATTGCGAAGTACTGGCAGATCGTCGTCGATGATCTCGCGATTCCGTTCGCCAAACCGTTCGATCGCGTGATCGATGATTCCGACGGGATCAAATGGACGAAGTGGTTCACCGGTGGTGAGATCAACTTGACGTCAGTCTGCGTCGACCGCTGGTTGGACGACCCCGAAACAGCCAGTCGACCGGCAGTGATCTGTCAGCGCGAAGACGAGTCGATCGAGCAGCTTACGTACGCCGAACTGAGCCGAGAGATAGATGCGCTCGTGATCGGCATGCGGGAGATCGGTGTTGGACCCGGCGATCACGTCGGCGTCTTCATGCCGATGACGCCACGAGCCGTGATCGCCAGCTATGCGGTCGCCAAGCTCGGCGCCGTCTACCTGCCGATTTTCTCGGGATTCGCCGCATCGGCGGTTGCCGCGCGACTGAACGACGCACATGCGAAGCTGCTGATCACCGCCGACGGCGGCGCGCGGCGTGGATCCGCGGCGCCGATCAAGCCAGTCGCCGACGAGGTCGCAGAATTGGTGCCGAGCCTGCAGCACATGATCGTCGCGCGCGAGCAGGGCAACGAGATTTCGATGACGGCGGGGCGCGATCTCGAGTGGAACGACGTCGTGAATCCGCATCGCGGCGACGTCGCTGCCGCTGCCTCGACTGGCAGTGAAGACCCGGTCATGGTCGGCTACACATCGGGCACGACCGGACGGCCCAAGGGCGCCGTCCATGTTCACGGCGGCTTCACCGTGAAGATGGTCTCTGAAGTTGCCTACCAGCTTGACGTCCATGCCGGGGATCGATTCATGTGGGTCACGGACATGGGATGGATCATGGGCCCCGTCAACATGCTCGGCGCACACGGTTTGGGTGCGACGATGGTGATGATGGAGGGCGCACCCGACTGGCCCGACGCCTCGCGACTCTGGAAGTTCGTGGAACAGCAGAAGATCAATGTGCTCGGAATCTCGCCGACACTGATCCGTGCCCTGCAGTCACGCGGTGACGACTTCACTGAAGGTTTCGACCTGTCCTGCTTGCGAATTCTCGGATCGACCGGCGAACCTTGGAACGACGAGCCGTACCGCTGGCTGATGAAGGTCACCGGCGAACGCGTGCCGATCATCAACATCAGCGGCGGCACCGAAGTCGGTGCGTGCTTTCTCACGCCATTTCCTGTCGAACCGATCAAGGCATGTTCGCTGGGCGGCGCGTCGCTGGGGATGGACGTCGATGTCTTCGACGCCGACGGAAATCCCGTTCGCGGCAAGGTTGGTGAGTTGGTCTGCAAACAACCCTGGCCGAGCATGACGCGTGGCGTGCTCGGTGACCCGGCTCGCTACGAATCGAGTTACTGGAGCACCTACCCAGACGTTTGGCGTCACGGCGACTGGGCGATGGTCGACGACGACGGCGATTGGTTTCTGTTCGGACGTTCCGACGAAGCGATCAACGTTGCCGGCAAGCGGCTCGGGCCGGCCGAGGTCGAGGGCATCCTCGTCGCGGACGCGCGCGTGGCGGAGGCGGCGGCGATTGGCGTGCCGGATTCGACGAAGGGCGAGACAGTGTGGTGCTTCGCCGTGCCGAACCCGGGCTCCGAACACGACGACGACGAACTCTCGGCGGACCTCGCGCAAGCAGTCGCAAACGAACTCGGTCGTCCATTCAAACCGTCAAAAGTACTGATCGTGCCGGCTCTGCCAAAGACTCGCTCGGCGAAGATTCTCCGCCGCGCCGTCCGCGCCGCCGCCCTAGGCGAGGACCCCGGCGATCTGTCGAGCGCGGAGAATCCCGAGGCGCTCGACGCGATTCGCGAGGCGATCAGCCGGTCGTGAAGCCGCTGGCGCCCGTCGGTTCGAGCCAGCTGGTTTCGACCATCTCGACTCGCGACATCCTCGAACCTTCACGAGCGACTTCGATCATCTGTTCGACGTCATCCTGCGATCCCTCGAAGAAGCACTCGACGGATCCGTCTGGCAGGTTGACCGCGGATCCTGCAACGCCTCGATCGACCGCCGCCCGCCGGATCGTGTCTCGGTAAAACACTCCCTGCACGCGCCCGCTCGCAACAACGTGCGCTCGAACTCGCCGATCGGATTGCATATGGGTGAGTATGGAATGTCTCTAAAGCCGCTTGTTCAAGGCGCTTTGGAATACAAGGTTTCAAAAGGTTTCATAGGAATAATGAGCCCGTCAAGGCGTGTCACCTCAAAAACATGAGTGACTGCCGAAAACCAGCATAAACAAGCGGTTTGTGGGCATTCAAAAACATGAATCACCCCAAATGAGCCCTTAGCGAAGATCGCCTACCAATAGCTCCTCGTCCCGCACTTTCGGGGCATGAATACACAGGAGCTAATTATCCCACCGTTCTTTGAGAACGAACGCATCCATCCGCAAGCGGAGGATGCATTCCGCCAAGCGCGGAACGTGAACATCGAGAGCCAGCGTCACATCTTCGACGCGCTCTCTCGCATGTTTCGTCGGCCATCGATCCACAACGCCGACAAGGTCTTCGCGATCCGTGCGCTGGCACGGTTCATCGATTTCGCCCCCGAGAACGAGCGGAGCTGGCGACGCTACGAGGAGTGGCGTAAGACTCAGCCGGACGGACCGAGCCTGCCCAACGCGAGCAAGATTCGTCGAGCATTTGACGGCAGCTGGACCGAAGCAATCGAGAGCGTCGCAGTCGTTCCGACGCTCGCGCTCACGACTCTTCGCAGGCGACGCCGCAATCGACCACTTTCCCGTGACGAGATTCTTCAGTGCGCTCGCGAGTGGGTCGCAGAAGAAGACGGACGGCTCAACTGGCGCAGCTTCATGGCATGGACGAGCGAACGTGCGGCGCTCGGCATTGCGGTTCCGCAATCGCGCAACGCGGTCATCAAAAAATTCGCCGACCTCCGAACGCTTCTCCGCGCTCTCGGGATGGACGACGACGAGATTGAACGTGGGCTGCGGGCGCCTCGGGCCTATTCCGATGAGGAGTTGCTCCTGGCACTCGACGGCTTTCTCGACTGGAACGATGGGCCAGGAACGCTCGCGGACTGTCGCCGCTACTGCGTTTCCGGCTCGGCCCCAGATCCAGCACCTAGCTCGACGTCGATCTACATGCGAATCGGTAGTGGCTCATGGCCTGAGCTGGTCCAACGCAGATGGGCCGAGCGCGAGGCAGGTGCGCAATGAGCGACGAAGACCGCATCGATCCGGCAGCTCGTTTCATCGCGAGAAATGCTCGCTACTGGGATCCAGTGGCCGCGTTCCACTTGCTGGAGGCGCTCTCACACAACCTCGCGACGCTCTTCCCGCCACGCGAGCGCTACGCGAAACTCGGCCTTGTTATCAGGCTCATTTCGGTTGGCACAGGCGAGGTTCCTCCAGTTGCGGAATACGACGCCGCTCGAACTGAGGCTGAGGAGCTTGGAGAGAGCGGGCCGTCTCGAAGTGATCTCAACTACTCGTACGGATCGTGGAGCAAAGCCGTCAAGGCGGCGATGGAGACGTTCTACGGCAACAGCCGGGTGCCCACTTCTACGCGACACGCGCGACTGGACGAAGTCGCCTACTCCAACGACGAGGTCGTTGAACAGCTCCTCGTCTGCCGCGAGTCGATCGGTTTCGCGCCGAACCAGTGGGAGTACGAGGAGTGGGCCCGCGTCGCGCGACTGCTCAAACGGCGAGCCGGCCTAGCGCCACGCATTCCGGGTCTCGTTCAGATCCGGAAGGCGTTCGGAAGCTTCGACAACGCTGCGCTTGCCGCGCGCAACATCCACCAACAGAGAGGAGGCGCTCATGACGACGCCTAACGAAAACGACCGATCATCCGACGCTGGCGAGCGGTCAGCATCCTCACATTCGAACCCGGAGCTGCTGCAGAAGCTGCGCGATCTCAGGCATGGAGATCCGGGCGTCGGCGACTACGAGAGGCTTGCCGAGATCACGGTCCGACTGGACCTAAGTTCAAGCTCGGCGCAGATCAGCGAGCGCTGGATCGGTGAGCAATCGCCGGAACGCAAACAGTGGCTGAGCGTTTACGCCGGAATCATCACGTGCGTTCGATTCGCTGCGTTCTTCCAGCCCGAGCACGCAAATCCGATCGTCGTAGCGCTCACACACGCGGCCGTCGAGGCAAGTCGCACCTGGGCACTCGTGCCAGTCGGCTCAGAGCCGTTCGAAACTGACATAGAGCTTGTCGTCGAGCTAGTGCATGCGCGTCCCGCTGGACTCGAAGGCGACTTCCTCTCGGTGCGCATG
The DNA here is from genome assembly GCA_049608465.1 of Solirubrobacterales bacterium. GTDB lineage: Bacteria > Actinomycetota > Thermoleophilia > Solirubrobacterales > JACPNS01 > JACPNS01. The sequence goes on from JBMYXO010000024.1 coordinate 13,504, forward strand.
CCCGAAGACCTCGAACCTCGCGACGCAATCGATGCGGCGGTCGTTTTGCGCGATCACCTCTGCGGGACGCGCAGCGGCCCGATCCCCGGAGTGGCCACGGCCGGATACAACGTGATCGGGTCCGCCGCGACAAATCGACTCTTCGACGCCACGTCGATCGAAGACCAAATCGTTGCCCCGCTACTCGCGATGCAAGTCCTGGAGAGGAGCGGCCTAGTGTGGCCGATCATCGGTCTCGAACCACTTGTCGGCATGGACGGCAAAGCCATCGACACGTCCGACTGGGATCAGATTCAGCTCGGATACGGGGCGGGGTGGTAGGTGATGCTGATCCGTGCCTACTCAGACCTTCACGGCTTCCTGCCCGTCGTTCCACCGTGTGACGCGCTGTTCATCGCTGGCGACATCTGCCCGATCTCCGGGCCATACGGCGACCACACCCCGAAAACGCAAGCCAAGTTCCTCAAAGTGCACTTCTACCGATGGTGTATCGACGTGCCGGCTGAGTACATCGTCCTCACGCCCGGCAACCACGACGCGATCTTCGAGCCGAAGAATCGCGGCTTCCACTACGAGCTTCCGCGAAAAGTCGCTCTGCTCATCGATAAGGCGGTCGAGATTGATCGGGGCGGACCGCGCATCTTCGCCCAGCCGTGGATCCCGACGCTGAAGATGTGGCCTTTCTACAAGATGAACTCACGGCTTCAAGAACTCGCTGAACTACTGCCGCGTGACGTCGATATCTGGATGTTTCACGGACCTCCGCTTGTTGATCGCCCGACCTATGTCCTGGACGTGGTTCGCGGAAAGCACACTGGCAACCCGTACGTCACGCCGAAGATCCTCGACCGCCGGCCCCAGCTTGTCTTGTGCGGGCACATCCACGAAGGCTTCGCGCTTGACGAGATTGGTGAGGTCCCGGTCGCGAATGTCGCATTCGTCGATGAGCGGTACGTCTCATGCCACCGGCATCTAGAGATTGCATGGAGTGAGCACGATCGCGTGATCACTCGCCTAGAACTGATTGAGTCGGGCGCCGCACTGCTCTGGTCGGACGCTAACCGCGACTTGCGGGACTGATTCCCAGTCGCTAAAGTGGTGCGACCGGGGCGCCAGTTACCATATTTTCGGAGTGGCTGGCTGGCCGAACGTTCGTGAAAACGGCTGCAAAACTGGCCTGTTTGCGGGGTTAAGCCGAAATAAATGCGGAATTCGATACTTTTGGCACGTTTTAGATGTACGAATTGAACTGACTCCAAATGCTCTTTAGCCCAAAAAATGCATTTCCTGAAGAAGTGACTCGCACTCGCAAGCCGCTCAGCTTCGGTTGGCCCACCTGGTACGTCGGTCCGATCTACGACGAGAAGAAGTCTGAACAAAGCGTCGATGCGTTGCTGGCTCGATCGACGGAGATCTTTGACGCCAGTGTGGCGGACTCGGAGTCAGAGGCGGCCGCAACGCGGAACGAGGCGCCGGAGCTAGTCGAAGCACGGATGTACGCCGTTGCCCAGAACGCCGCCCGACGAGAGCCGAGGCCTACGCGTGCGGAATCCACGCTGCCGAGCGCGAGCCGGCGAGGTCGTATATCGACGAAACGTGCTGCGGCATTCGCGGCGATTCGTTCCACGTTCTAGTTTTAGTCTTCGTCGTCGCCAGAAGAGGGACCGACGGCGAGGTTCCCGCCCAGCCATGCGAGCAAGAGCAGGCTGGTTAGGACAGTGCAGGCGATCGCGATCGCTTTGAGGTGCCAGTCGAGGGCGCTGGGCTTGACTGGATGGTCGTCGGATACCACCGCCAACTGGAGCGCCAAAAGAAACATCAAGGTGCCTACGCACGCGATGATTCCCCGGCACAGATCAAGAAGCCTTGCGACGAGGGCGTGCTGGGGCCTTGCCAGATATGCCGCTGCGAGCGTTGGGATCAACATGATCACCGAGACCACGCCACCGTTCCGGGTCTCGATGTAGCGCATCGGGTGCTGTTGGATCACCCACGCGAGGACGGTGATCGCGGCCGCGAGGAATAGCCCGACGCTCGTATATGGGTTCGACACGCGTATCCGTGCGGCGAGGGCGGCGCGCCGTCGATCAACGGCAGACTCGATGTAATGATGGACATGCTTGTGTTCATGAAAATGGCGCTGCTCTGCTCCGTCGTCACCGTCGGCGGTGAGAACAGTCCTCGAAACGATCACCGGGTCGTCGCCGGAGTGAAACTCCAAATGGTAAGAGCGCGCGCTCACATAAGGGGCGACGAAATTGAACTGGTACTGACGAAGTCCCATGCGGTAGAGGTATGGCGCAGCGGCGGCATTTAGCCACCGAAGAGATTGCGGAACAAAGAGCACGATTGCGATCGCAACACGAAATGGCATCTTCCAATTGGGAGATTTCGCGATCAGCGACCTTCGACTCGGCCTGCGCCCGCGCACAAGGTTCTCAATCTCCTCATCGAATGAGAGTCGAACGACGCGCCTTGTTCGACCTGAACTAGGCAGGTACACCACGGTCAAGAGGCTGTCTCGAAAGACCGGGAGCATCCACTTCATCGCGGGGTCCTTCATAATCGCTTCGCGAGCGTCTGAGAACTCGTCCTGGTACGGCTCGGTGTCGCGTCGTATCTTCAGCCAATTCGCTGCCCGGACGATCGCGCTCTTGACCCAGCCGCGATGATCGCCTCGTGGGATCCAACCCCGCGAGTCAATCAGTTCATTGGCCTCCCCCGGATCACCCGTGACTATCGCGACAAGTTCGTTGACGAGTCCCGACGGCAACGAAGTTCCGTCTGCCATGTTTGTCGTGTAAGCATCCTTCGCGGCAGTGACCAGCACAGACCAGCTGGATTCCTGGTTTTCCGAGACCGTGGGGAGGGGCAGCGATCTCCCCGACTCATCGACCAAGTCGAACGCGGTCTGACGGCTCTTTGCCTTTCGCAGAAAAGTGAACGGCACCGCATGTGTCTTGTCGTCGGCGGCCTCGATATCGCCAATCTCGAAGTCCAGGCTTTGCGACTGCCGGATGCGATCTTCAGACACAAGGCAGATGGCGTCTTTGCGGCGAAGCGCCCAGTCGGTGTTCACTACGAGTTTTAGCAACGCCTTCGCGAACGGAGTTTCGGGCAGCGTGGGCTCGCCTTGGGCTGGCGCGATTGTGGCCGAGTTCATGGATTCAAAGATGCGGTGGAGGTTCCGACGAAGCCCGGCAACGATAACGAATTTTCGGGATACGCATTTGGTGCACGGCGCTGGGGGTGGCGCTTGCGCCCTGAAACGCTAGATCGTCCGCCGCTGAATGGAAGATGGTCACGTGACGCGCAAGATGACGAAAAAGGAAGAATCGCGGCTAGACGCCTTGGTTTCAGGCCTCGAATTCCAGGCCGAGGACCAAATCGTTCAGCAGTCCATTCGCTTTTCGTGGATTCGGCGTCGCGTTGTGGAAGGCGGCTATCACGGATCTGGCGGCTGGACCAAAACGACCGGAAACCAATTCGATCTCTGGTTGGAGGACGCACCCGGCGACCCCGCACGAGCGCCGGACAGAGTTGAATCCGGTGAACATGCTGCGGCGCGTGCTCTTTTGGATTACGAGCTTCGAGTCCGACTCGACTGAGTGAGCGCCCCACTCGAAGCGGTGATCTCGCCAAGGGGTGGCTCAAGATCCACGAGAGACTCGCGCCTTGCGCAGGGATCGGTGCTCAATGAGATCGAAGCCACCTCGGCCAGTCGCACGATCACTGCCTTTTCATCCGCGACCGCCCACCCCTCGTCGGTGAGCCATCGCGGATAGGTGACGTAAAGCTCTTGGACGCCATCCGCAGCGAAATTCGGACCGCGTTGGACATTGCCGTAGAGCTGCTTTCCCGAAACGAAATCGATCACCACCGCGTCTGAATCGCCCATCTTCTGGAGAGTCTGCGCGTAGATAGTTCCTTCCGGTTGGAGAGTGATCCCCACCGTGGCAAGCAGGTCCTTGAATTCCTGATGACCGCGAACCCACGCAGCGACATACCCGGCTGCGAATGCCGGGCCAAGCAGTAGGGCGACGTAACCGAGGTCGCTCGCAGTGCCGTCCGGGCTTACTCGGTGAGCGAAGGCGACAAACGGCAGGCTGATGACGACGCTCTTGAGAAGCACCTCGGTACTTGACCCGGAAATGTTCGGGAACTTTGCTCGGTAGCCGAGCTGCGCTAGGTAACCAGGCGCGATGAACGCGACGATCGAACCGATTTCCGACACGCTGAGTGGCAGATCCATAGCGACTTACTTCTTCCCGCCCGAGGGTGGCTTCGAGGGCGGGCCCATGTTGCTTGGCGGTGGCGGTGGTGGCGAAGTCGGTTTCTCCCAAGCACTTCCGCGAAAACCTCCTGCGGTGGGACGTGGCGGCGGCTTCGGTGACGACGGACGATCTTTTGGCACGATGGCCTCCTTCAATCTTTGATTAAGGGTTGGATGCCAGGCGCCGGCCATTCGGCCGACGCGCGGTCATCCTGACGGCTCCCGGTCAGTGCTTGTTGTCGCGGACTGAGGACTCGTTTCCGGGCCTGACGGTGTCGCTGTCGCGAATCGTTCCGTCGGGGCGGTGGATGCGCACTTCTCCTCCACCGCTATTGCCCGAGTACTCCTTGGCCGCCTTCTCGGCAGCTGACTGAGTCGGGTGCAAAGATCCGGCTTTGCCAGCGCCTTCGCGCTTCGCCGCCCACTCATCACCCTGGGGTACTACGTGGTAGTTGGCCATGTCTGCCATTCCTCCACATTGATTTCGCCCCAACCGGTATCCCGGTCGAAGCCGGACGGAGCCATCCGATCATTTTCGTCGGACGGAAACACACGTACATATGTTCGATGGTGCCTGTGCAGAGGCGCAATTGCGAACCTGGTGCGTAATTGCACCGCAAAATGCACCACACCAAGGTGCATTTTCTGCTACTCTTTCTGCACCATGAGTTCTCGCGTCTACACACAGAAGACCGGTGCCGTCGAGCAAGCGCTGTCATTGGCGGGCGAAGTGCTTGACATTCCCGCGTCAGCCTCGGACTCTAAGCGTCTCCAGGCGGTCGCCGAGTACTTCGTCGAGCACACGCAGGACGACATCGCGCGCGAAGCGAAAGTCTCCGCGTACGCAGCAATGGCCGCTGACAACGACCGGCAGGCAAGGGTCAAAAGCAACACACGCGCCCGCGTTTCCGCCGGCTTGCTTTGATCGACTTCTACCGGGGAAGCGTCTACGCCCTGTCGGATGAGCTCGGTGCGTCAGCTGTAGCCGTTCTCGTGATCTCAGAGGACGACTGGAACTACGCGATGCACGATGTCGTCGCCGTCCCGATCTATTCGGTCGGTCTCGATGACGAGGAGCAACTCTTGCGTCCGAGAGTCGGCGATTACCTCGCGGATTGCACGCGGATCGGATCATTCCACGAAGACGACCTCGCCGATTTCATGTTCGACGCCGAGCAATCAGAGATCGACGCCACGGCGTTCGGTGTTCGAACGTTTCTCGACATCGACACGATGCTGAGCCCTCCGAAATTCACGCCACCACCCAGTATCTCGCGCAGGGACTGGTGGCCAAACCGTGGCGGCGTCTATTACGGCCGGAGCTTCAACGGCCAACGCGAGATCTACGGCGTGATCACTAGCGACGAGTGGAACGTACGCAACGACTACTCGGCATGCGTTTTCCTCACCAGCGTGAATAAGAAGTGGCGCAGTCGTTGGCAAATCCCGATCTCAAGTAGCGGCTACGCGATCATCTGTGACGTCGATATTTTCAGGCACGGCGAGTTTGATCACCGAGCGAAAACCAAGGTATTGAGGCTCACGCGGGATGATCTGACTGCAGTCGCTCAGGGCCTCGTTGTTTCGCTTGAGCTCTAGCTCGACCCTCGTTTAGGTCTGGCCCGGACGTCGCGGTCCCTTCGACCAGAAGTTCGCGGAGACATCTAGCCTCGACTGGATGAGACCGCGCGTGCTCACTGACTTGACTCAGCTTCCGGCAAGCGACCGGATCCCGATGATCGCGGAGGGGCTCGATCTGATTCATCGTCACGTGACCACCCTGATTGATGGCATCGACGCGTTGAACGGCAGTCAGCAAGCGGTCGTCACCCAGCTCGCAGAGGAGGAGTCAGTGAAAGCGCTCGTCCTCCTGGACATTCTTCGGGCTGGACGTCGAGATCAGAAAGCGATCAATCGGCTAACGGAGGCTTTCTACAGCCATCTTGCGCGCGGGATCTACGCCGACCTTGTCCAGATGAGGCCCGCCACATTTGACGAGACACACAAGCTCGTCGACTCGATGCGCGAATCGCACTATCTCGACGGCCCAAACGACGTCGATTGGATATTCCGGAACGAGGTACTTCAGCGAAGGGAGTCGTCGATCTACGTAGATTTTGTCGAGTACGACGAGGGGCGGAGCTGGGAGGATCCATTTGCTTCGGAAAACCTCGGGATTCGGCACTTACACGCCTGCCGCGCGCCAAGTGCTCGACCTCCACGCTGCTGGTTGCTTTGCTGAGGACGGGTTGAAGGTGATCCAGACGACGTGGGCGGACGCCGAAATCACGGATGAAACTCCCTGGCACGAGGCGGAACGGCGCACTCGCGAGATCCTGAGCATCAACTCGCCGGACGGGCACGAGCTGGAATACCGCACGATTGCGAACTGGCAATTCCCGCTCGGATCGCTCGACCTTCGCATGAAGGAGATCGACATCGAGGTCCTCAAGGCGAGACAAGCAAACTGGGACCCGGACGGCTACGGCGACGACTACGTGTGAGCTTCTCACGCGAGGCGGATGCGCTTCAACGTTCACCGCCAGCAAGCATCGGGCGAGCGCGTGAGAGTGCGCCGCAGTTTTTTGATGCAACGGATTAGAGTGTCTGTACCAAATTCTTTGGTCCTCTTGTTGCTCACCCATTAACCAACGCATGCGTGCCGATCCAGCGAAGCTGCTCCCAGCAGCCGAAGCCCTATTCCCTGATGCCACTGTCGAGGAGATCGACTGCGGCGGTTTCGCCTGCACGTTCAAGGTCACGAAGGAATCGGGCGACGCGTTCGCCGTCAAGATCATCGATCCGGACAAGAGCACTGATCCGGTGCGTACCGAGCGCGAGATCATCGCGCTCAAGAACATCGATCACCCGAACGTTGTCTCCTACCAAGACGCCGGGCATATCTCCTTGGATGGTCGCGATGTGACGTACCTCGTGATGGATTTCGTAGAAGGTGAGTCGCTCACCAAACGATTCATTCGAGATCCCGAGTTTTCACATGAGGAAATCGCCACGCTCTTGAAGGGGCTGTACGCAGGCGCTTCAGCGATATGGGCCGCCGGCCTCGCACATCGGGACCTGAATCCGAACAACATCCTGATCACGGAGGCGGGTGAGGCAGTGATCGTCGATCTCGGGATCGCCCGACACATGGATCTGCCGACGATCACATTTGGTCCAACGCCTGGAACGCCCGGTTGGATGAGTCCGGAGCAGGTAAGCGGCGACTTCGAGCGCGGCGACGATCGTTCAGACCAGTTTGTCCTCGGACTGGTTCTGCACCGGCTCGCGACAGGCGCAGATCCGTATTTCGCGCTCTCGCCGATGGAGATGTTGCTGAGTCCGGCTGAAAAGGAACTGCTGCCCGCGCGGTACTTGCGACCCGACCTCCCGTTCTCCGTGGGTGACTTGATTCGGCGACTCACCGATCGAGACCCGCTTCAACGATTCCCTGACGGCGCCGAACTCGCGGATGCGGTTGAGACTGCCGCCGCGCGCCTGGCCGCCGGAGATGACGAGGGGCCGACGGCTGATCCGATCCTTTTCGGGCCTGCGGTTGGGCAGCGCAAGAAGTATCTGACAGAAGACGATTTCCTTAAGGAGCTCGACCCAGAGATCGTTGCGCTCGACGCTCGGAGCGTGAAGCCACATCACTTGGCGGATTGGGTGACTCGCGCGCATACTGCGGACGCAATCGTGGCCCTCGACCCACAGACTGTCTACGAGCAGGCCGCGACTGAGTTTCGAGCAGATACCTACGTGGCGCACGGCTACTCAGACGCGACACGAACGATTGATTCTGCCTTCAAGGACGACGTCGCCCGCAGCGCTTTCGTTCGGCCGGGACTCAAGCACCAGTTCGATAAGGGCATGGATGTTCTCATCTCGCCGTATTTGCATGCGGGCGACGAGTGGGCCATCGAGGAGAGCCTTGCGCTTGGCGAGCTCGCCAAGGACATTGCGGAGAACGACCCCGAGTTTGTGAGAGAGAACGCACGCCTGCGAACCTGGCATGCATGCTGCATCGACCTCCGGTGGGTTCGTCCGCCGAACCTTCCGACGTTAATCAAACTCATCTCTCGTTACCGGCCAGAGGTGCTTTACGTACCCGTCGTTTCATCGCAGTCGGCAAACGTTCCGCTAAATGACGACGAGGCGCTCCAAGGGCTCGGCGAGCTGATCCGCGCTGCGCGTGGAAACCGGACCAAGATCATTTTTCCGAAGCGTTTTAGCTCCGGGCTTCTTCTCCTCGCGCTTGGCGCCTCCGGCTGGACGACGGGCCACGAAGGAACAGTTCAGAACGCGTTCGCCCCTCCGGAAGCAAATCCAAGCGGTGGTCAGTCTCCGCCTTGGTACTACGTGCCTGGTCTGCTCAACTCGGTTCGCCTCGAAACAAGAAATCAGCTACTCGCCGCTCACACGAAGCTGATGACTCCAACTGATCCGTATGCGATCGAGCTATTCAAGAACTATGGATCTCTAAGTGTGCCCGAGCGAGGGAAACTGCTCACTCGCCACAACATCTATTGCCTGCGCGAGCAAGCTCGTGCGCTCGGTGCGCTTCCGACAAATCAACGCCTCTCACTCATGCGGAGCTGGATCGTGCGAGCAGCTGCGAACTATGCGCAAATCACCCGCGAACTCGAAGTCGGCGAGCAGGGCGGTTTCTTGGACGCGTGGGCTAAGGCGCTCTAACCGACCAGGACCGGCTCGGTCGCGATGCCACGTCGCGATCCGGCCGCGCGCGGGAATTGCTTTTGGCCCGTCTCGGTGCTGAAGAGGAGTTCGCTCGCGAGCGACGCGAGTGCGGGGTCGATGATCGTGGACGGTTCAGCATCTGCAATCAGCTCGCAGCGACCTGGAGCGAGCGCGAGAACACCCACGCCGAGCATCTCCGCAGCATTCAAAACTTCGTCGCGCACCGCAGTCTCTGGCATTGCGATGTAGCTCAGGTCGGCAAACGATTGGTAGCGGGCAGCCTGCCGGATGGCTTTGCGCCAGTCCTTCATCTTCAGCTCGATCGCGATTATCTCGCCAAACGGCCGCTCTGGAAGTTCAGCGACCTCCAGCTTGTCACCGACCTTGCGCATCACTCCATTCTCGATCAGTGGACGTACCGAGCGGCCCGCCGACCGAAGCGACGCGCCGTCGAGGCTGTGTCCCGGTGCAGACCAAACGCTGCGAGCGAGTGCGAGCTGCGACCAGTTAGTGATCGCCGGGAATCCCTGTTCCTCGCGCGGCAGAAAGTCGCTTTGCGTACCGATCACCAGATCGGGCGAAAGGTGGCTGACATCGGCCTCGTCGATGACAGTGGGGCAGGCGTATCGCGAATCAACCCAGGACACGCAAGGTGCTCGGAGATCGGTTTCGTACCGAAACTGCTCAATGACGCAATCTTCCTGCATATCAGTGGTTTCAACACGACTATGCAGGGTCGGCCATCGCGCACGGGAATTTGCCGCTTGTGTGAATCGGCTCGCGGCCGAGAGCGCTTCAGCCCCAAGGGCATGAAGGGCGGTGCGAAATTCCATGATGCTCCCCATTGGTCGAACGACGTGGCCAAGACTATTCATCTCTGCCGACGAGCGTGGTTCCGCCGAAAGGATTACGGTGAGTCGTTAGCGTCAATCCATGGCCTGCGTATTTTGCAAATCGACCTCGAACCGGAGCCGGGAGCACGTCATCCCGACCTGGCTATTCCCTGACCTGAAGGCGTCTCAGACTGGGCCAAAACCCAAAAACTCGAAGCAGCTGACCCATCGCTATGCGCCGCCCGGCGGCTCGGGACGACCCCGCCGCGAATGGTCAAAGGACGAGCTTGACCTTGTCACCGGTGCTGTTTGCGCAGCGTGCAACTCCGCGTGGTTGAGCGACTTGGAGATGGGGGTTAAGCCCTTCCTTAGTCGGCTTGTCGTGGGTCAGCAAGTGATCCTCGACACATCGGATCAAGTGTCGCTCGCCGGATGGGGGTACAAAACCGTGCTCTTAGTGCAACTCACACGCGAGTCGAAGTTCCGAACGATCCCAGCATGGAGATTCATCGAGTTTCACGATCTGCGCCGACCTCCGTCGGATGTTCGCATTTGGGTCGGCTCGACATCTGGCGGGCCAGCGGTGCATGAAGAGAGCACCGACGTGAACCTGAATAATCTCGCGTCTGACTTGCCGGGCTTCCTCACCGGACTGGTACTCGGGAACCTTTACTTTGTGTGTGGGGGAAGGTCAAACGAATCGCAGCAACCATTCATCCTCTCGGCGGCAGCTGAGGGAAGGGCATTGCTGCGGGTTTGGCCGGCGTCAGTTCGAGACGTCAGCTGGCCGCCACCTTCGGGGATCACCGGAATGGGGATCGCCGCGCTGGCGAAGCTGATCTGATCAATGAAGCCGGTCTCGACGGTGACAACCTCCAAAGAAGTCGCCAAACGCCTGCTCGTGGGTTCGGACTAAGTTGCGAAAACTCCACGTATCCCGCCGTGCGACCGTACATTTGGAATATGGGACGCGGCGACATCCGGACATCTTCAGCGAGGTCTGCGCGACGCAGAGTTCCAACGAAGCACGAACTGTCGGCGCGCAAAACCGCTGCGACGCTTAGCGAGGCTGGGATCGAGTTCGAGACGCAGGTGGCAGAGGACCAGAAGACCGCCGTTCAAGACTTCGTGACCGACCTGATGCACCTCGTTGAAGCGCGAGGCTGGGAGTGGTCAGAAATTGAGGCGCGAGCACGCCAGCATTTCGACGTCGAGATGAGTCTTCACTCGCGGGGCGAGCCGCACGACGGCGCGGCATGGTGATCGCGCAGCATCGTCACCATTGCTCGAACTGCGACGGGCTCGGGAAGTCCTGGTAGCCGCTTCGCATGCTTCGACCAGAACGATGCGAACGTCCAGATCGCGCTGAGCGCATGCTGCGCTGCGATCTTGAGCCGCGCGTTCGACCGAGTCGTGAGAGCTTCGTTATCAGGCGATCTCCGTCCTTCACCTCGCCGAGGTACTGGCCGTCGAGCGAGAAGATCAGCTGCTCGGCGCCGTCTTGGATCACGTAAGCGATGTGAAGTCCATTAGTCGTGTACAGCGCATCGTTCGAGACATACCCGAATGACTCGCCGCCCCAAGTCCATAGCCAATCGCTCATCGGAATCGCAGCGCTGGGTTGGGCGGCTGCCAGAACTGATCTCGATCGTCGTGGAGCGTGATCAAGTACTCGGCGAGTTCGACCATGTCCAGTTTGCTCGCGGCTTTCTCGATCCAGTCGCACCAAGCGACCACGCGCTCTCGTTGTTCGACGTTGAGCGATTCGCTCTTCTCCCGCAGTGCCGTGGCGAATTCGGTGAGATCCCGTGATTTGCGCCAGTCTGCGGCCTGAGCAAATGCGCGTTCGAGCCGGGCGCCGTGAAGCTGCTCTTGCTTGCGTTGGGCCTCACGCTGCTCCGCCTCGCGGGCGCGCTGCTCCTCGCGTGCTTGGCGGTCTTCCTCGTCGGCTCGATCGACAGGGACTCTTTCCGCGAGCGCTGGCAAGATGGTGCCGAGTTTGTCTTCAAGTCGCGCAGTCTTTCCGTCGTCCCACTTGTAGCGCTCGCCGCGACTGCGACCCCTCGACGAGATGAGTTCGAGTTCGCCGTTCGGCCCATATTTCTTTCGCGGCCGGCTTCCGTAGACGCGACGTTCCCACTCGGCGGAGTGGTCCTTCCGCCACTTCTCAATCTCTTCGTCGGTTGGAATCACTTCTCGCGTGCGCTCGCGAACCTCAACCGGGTATATGAAGCCGCCAATCTGGATTCCGACTCCGGGTTTGGCTTTGTATGCGTGAAGACCATTCGAGAACTTGACGATCTCGTAACCCTCGGCTTCAGCCGCCTCGATTAGACCTTGCACGATGCGAAGGGCTCGATGCTGAGTTTCTTTCGAGACCTTCATCGCCACGATTCCCGGCCGGTAGTCGTACTCGATGCGGCCGTGGTCGTCCTTCCGCTTCGATTCTTCGAGAGCGGATCGCGTGGCAGTGATGAACGAGTGGCATCCCCGGAGAGTCTCCGGGACATTCACCATGATTTCGGGGCCTGGTGATGTGAGCGGCACAGCAGTCCTCGTGTAGCGGAGTTGATGGCTCCAAACTAACGGAAATCCTTAACGCCGTCGGGCTTGCGAGAACTCGGTGCCCACACAAGTGTTGGCGTACATTTGGCTTATGGGACGAGGCAATGGAAATACCTTCGGCGCAAAGGTCGCCACGGCGCGGCGCTCAGATTTTTTTGAGTCGCATGAAGCCGATCGACCTGCGTCGGGTGACCGGTGGAAGGAGCAAGTCCGAGAGCTGAAGGTCGCATGCGACCTCATGTTGAACCTTGTCCGAGATTCAGAGCCAGCGGGTCTAACGCTTAGCGACATCGGAAACGCGGCCCTCTACTGCGGTGCGACCCAAGAGAGCGTCATCACTGCCCGCGATCTGCTGCGAGAGCATCACGGGATTCGCATGGACCTGGATGGTCGCTGG
>JBMYXO010000024.1:26279-26563 GCA_049608465.1 Solirubrobacterales bacterium
GAAGAGGTGCTGAATGAATGGCGAGCGCAGACTCGCGTCTAGCGATAGCGCGGTGACTCGTCACTCGCGGCCGCAACGATCTGACTGAGGATCGGACCGGCATTTCGCTTTCGAACGACGTAGCGCTTTAGGCGTTGGTTCTCTGTGTCCTTGGTCGGGGCGATGAGTCCGGACTCTTTCAGTTTGGAGAGCGAGGCGCTGACGGCGGGATGCGGGATGCCAAGTCGGTTCGCGAGCTCCGTGGGAGTCGTTGCCTCGGGATGCTCATCCGCAATCAGGGCGAG
>JBMYXO010000025.1:0-25608 GCA_049608465.1 Solirubrobacterales bacterium
GGTTGCCGATTCATCTGCAGCCGCAGCGTCTTCTTCGCTGGCGCGGTTGATGACGATCTGGTCGGCCGAAATGGTCACTGAGATCGGACGGTGTCCGGCCCAATGTTCGGCGTAAACGGAGTCGTCGACGATCGCGGGGTCAAGCCATAGCCCGTATCCCTCTTCGCCGTGGTCGAAGGTTGCCTCAAATGCGGGGCGACGACGGCCTCGGCCGCCGCGGCGACCGCGACGGCGACGACGGCCCGGGGCATCGCCCTCAGAGTCGTCACCGGCCAGCGCGGCCTCTGCTTCACGTTTGGCGAGCGCGGCCTCCAATTCGGCCGCGATCAACGCGTCGTCTTCTGCTCGCAAGTCAAGTTCTTCTTCGACCCCCGGCGTGTCGGTCGGGGCGATGGCCGCCGTCTGATCATCTGCATCGAGCGACTGCTCGCGCTTGAACACGGCGATTTCGTCTGCCGTGGTATCAAGCTGATGCGCGATCCATGCGTCTGTGCGGCCTTGCCGCACCCAGACGCGGATCTGGTTCAGATGTGGTCTGAGCGGTCTTGTTGACATGGTTGCTGACACTATCAGCGCATATGCGCGCTCCAGCATTGGTTTTTGGGGTAATCACTGTGGGGTATAGACAAACTGGCCACTCATCCAGTATGGTTATGGCAATTGTGGAATTCGGATATTCCACGCGGTAGCGATTTTTAGGTAGAATCGCCGTTCAGCCTCGGACGGTCGCCGTCTCTTCCAGTTGGTCGGACGGCGAAGTGCAATGCGAACTCGGCAGGCACGATTCAGGGAATACCTAATGTGGCCATCGCCCATATAAGTGCTTGGAGGCGCTTTTATGCTCGTGCTAACCAGGAAATCGAATCAGAGCATCATGATCGCGGACGACGTTGAGATCTCGGTGCTTTCCATAGTCGGGGACAAGGTGCGCATCGGAATTGAGGCGCCCAAAAACATCCCGATCTTCCGCAAAGAGGTCTACCTACAGATCCAGCGCGAGCGTGCCGAGGAACAGGCCGGTTCAGCGGACGCAACACCTGAAGCGGTTGACGCCGCCTTGGGCAAGATCGCCGAGAACGGCTGACCAACCAGGACATTTGACGGCCGGCGAAATGCTGGCGCTTAGGCCATGATCCACGCGAGTGTTTGGAACATCGCGTAGGCGACGACCACGACGGTTGCGACCAGCGTGACCATCAAGGTCACGAATCGACGAAACTGACTCTGTACGTGACGTTCGCGGTGGCGGACTTTCGTGCGCTGGATCGCTTCTTTGCGAACCTCGTGCCTGCGCTTGCGGTCCGTGTGCGTGTGCTCGTTGAACGCACGCTCGAACTCGGCAACTGATTGCCTCATCTTCATAGCGCTCCCCATGCTAGCGGTCGCAGGCCTGCCAAAGACCCTTGTTTGTGCGCTTTGCTACACGCTCTAACTCAGCGAACTCGTCCGCCTTGGCGGTGTTCGGCGGGACCTCGAGCGTTTCGGCGAAGCCCTTCTTGATCAACTCGGCATTGACGAACTTCTTTCCGACGTAGACATATGCGAGCGCGCGACCGAAGCGATCGAAGCGTTCCTTGTCGGAGATCAGCTCGATGTATTCGCCGTCGACGAGCTCGCGGTTGGCCGCGGCGGCTTCCTTTCCGTAGCACTCGACCGGCGTTTTCGGCTTGACCGACTCGGGGGTGTCGACCCCGATGTATCGGACGCGGCGCGGTTTGCCGACCGCTTCGCCGCCGGCTTCCGAGACCGACCGCACGATGATCGTGTCGCCGTCCACAACGCGAAGCACTCGTGCGTTGCGCGAGACGCCTTCTGCCGGACGCACGGTTTGGGACGACGACGGCGCGCTCGGCGGCTCGGTTTCGTTGTCGGGATCGACAAATGAGTAGGCGACGAACACGAGCACGGCGAACGCAACCACCCAACCGGTTGCGTCAACTCTGCCCATTTTCGACTATGGCTTGCGAACGACGCTGCTGACCAACGTCTCTTTGATCTTCCCGACGATCTCGTGCGCAGCTGCGGTCTCGCGCTGCCAGATGTTGCGACCGAAGATCACGCCCGATCCGCCGGCCTCCATGATCATCTTGGTCATACCCAGCACCTGCTCGTCGTCGGCCTTCGATCCACCGGAAAGCACCACCAGTGAACGGCCGGCGCTTTCGACGCACTGCCGGATGGCCTCGGCCTGATCGACCTGCATCTCGTTGTACGGAGCGGGTGAGTCCTTGTCGGACTCGAGGCCAACCTTCGGCATGTTGATCTTGACGATGTCCGCGCCCATCTCCATGGCCATGCGGGCCGCATAGTCGATCGCATAGAAGCTGTCCTGTCCGCCCTTCTTGGACACGTCGCGGCCGCGCGGGTACGACCAAACGACCAGCGGCATTCCATACTTGTCGCAGTCGGCGCGGACTTCGCCGAGTTGCTTGAGGTCCTCGTCCTGACGCGGTGAACCGACGTACAGCGTGTAGCCGACGGCGTCGGCACCGAGGCGTACGGCGTCTTCGACGCTGGCATTGACGGCGCTGAATGATTCGTCGCTCGGCGGGATGTCGGTCTTACCATTCAGCTTGAGCAGCAACGGCACCTGGCCGGCCCAGTCGGGGTAGTACTTGGTTGCGAATCCGATCTGGCAGGCGATCGCGCTGTAGCCGGCTTCCGCGGCGAGACGGAATTCGTAGTCGGGATCCTTGGAGGCCGGGTTGGGGAAGAAGTCGCGCGGACCGTGCTCGATTCCCTGGTCGATCGGCAGGAACATCAGTGTTCCGTCACCGGGACCGAATTTGTAGAGCATGCGGTGAAGGCGCGCCTTCTTGCCAGGTGAAAGTACGTCGAGCAGAGACTTCTGAGCGGTGGTGGCCATTGCCGGGGAGGACTCCTTGCGGTCGTGAAATTGGGGTCGCGAAACGCGTCGAAAGAGCATATCCAGCCGCATTGCCAAGCCGAATACGTGTTCGGACGTGGGAGGCGACATATACGCTGCGCTGCTGATGGCCGAACGCGAACTATTTGTGATCTGCAACAACTGCAGCAGCGAGGTCAGCCCATACGTGACCGAATGCCCGTACTGCGGTCACCGCCTGCGCAAGCGTGCACCAGACATCAAGAAGCAGCGCAAGCAGGACGCCAAGCAAGCCAAGCGCGACGAGAAGCGAGCCGCCAAACAACGCACCCGGCTGCGCGCCGAGTATGAGGGCGGAGGCTCGGCCTCGTACCTGTACTCGCCCGCGCGCCCACGCATGACGATTGCGCTCGTGGTGGTTGCTGTGGTTGCGTCGTTGATCGCGCGTAGCGGGATCGGTGGCGTCAGCGACTTCATGGTCGAAAACCTCTCGTACTACCGCGGCGGCGGCACCGACGTTTGGACGATCTTCACTGCGCCGTTCCTGCAGTACTGGTTCGGCTACGGCTTCATCAGCCTCGGAGTGTTTGCAATGTTCGGCAGCGGAATCGAACGGCGATTCGGGTGGTGGGCGGTGCTGTTGGTCTGGTTGATCGGCGGGGCATTCGGCATCCTCGCCGAGAGCCTGTTGGTCAGTTTCCCGAGCACGTTCGGTGCCTACGGGGCAGCTACGTGTGCATTTGTCACCTGGATGCTCGTGGTGCTCAAGCAGGAGGACCTACGCGACCACGACACGCTTGGCCTGTGTGCCGTAGCTGGAGTGCTTTGCGCCCTGCCGATCGCAACTGCCTCGGCCAGCGCGTGGACGCTGATCGGCGGCATCGTCGCCGGCGGCATCTGCGGCGCGGTTCTTGCGCGGGTCGACGCGAAGCCGGTCTACTGACAGGGACCGCGGTTTGTCGGATCACACTCGAGACTTCATGGCTTTGCCGCGGAGTCCCGAGGCGGAAGCTCCGTGCAAAGCGTCGCCGCGACGGCGGCGACAATCAGCTCAGAAGTCGAACTTGCGCGGGGGCGCTTCGTCGAACCAGAGCTTGTCGTGCTCTGGGGTTTCTTCGAAGAAGTCGGGTGTGTCTTCCAGGAGATCGTGATCAACGGGTTCGGCGGTTGGCGCCGCAGCGGCCGCTTCGTCCTCTTTGTCCCACTCGAATTCAATCGTTCCGGTGATTTCGCCCGGGGCGTGTTCTGTTGCCGGCGCAGCTTCGCTGGGTTCGGGTTCGATGGCCGGTTCCGGTTCAGCTGCGGCTTCCGTTTCCAGTTCCGAGACTGGCTCTGGCTCCTCTGGCTCCTGTAGCTCCTCCGACTCGATCGCTTCCGGTGGCGAAGGTTCCGTCGCGCCCTCAGGCGACGGCTCCTCGGAAGCCGGGTGAAGATCGACCGAGTCGTCCTCATCGCGATTGGCCGGTGATAGTGCGGTCTCGAACTCGCGGTCGAGTTCTTCGGGATCCGCCCCGTGTTCTTTCTTCAGCTCCAGGTGCGCGGCGATCGCGTCGGCAAGCGAGCCGCCGAGGTCGTCGCTCGTTTCGTCGTTCTCACTCATCAACGACATCTTACGATCGCCAGCGGAAGCAGCGATCCGATCGAGGATAGGATTAACCCCGCTGGTAAGTGTTTGGGCAGGCGTTCGAATTCCAGCACTCGGGGCTATAGCTCAGTTGGTAGAGCGTTCGGTTCGCAATCGAAAGGTCGCCGGTTCGAATCCGGCTAGCTCCACTATGTAGGAATGTCGCCGCCGTCGCGGCGACGCGTTGCACGCGGCTTCCGCCTAACGACTCCGCGGCAAAGCCACGAAATCGTGAGATTGCCCCGGACCGCGCGTGAGGGGATTCGCCGCGAATCCTCATTGTTACCGTGATGCACCATGGCTGTCCGGGATCGAATTCGCAAGGTCAAGCACCTACAGAACAAGAACTTCATCTGCGTGCTGGAGGATCCGCGCGACATCGTGAACATCGCATCGGCGATGCGAAACATCTCCGCGTTTGGTGTCGAGAAGCTCTACGTCATTGGGGACAACTCGATCGTGAGCGATTTTGAGACGTCGCGCAATCACAAGCGACTGAACAAGGTGAGCGTCGGTGCCAACCGATGGGTGTTCGTGCGGCGATTTGACACGGCTGCTGAATGTGCCGCTCACTTGCGCAAGAACATGTTCACGATCGCAGTTACCTCGTCGCATGTCAAGGGCAAGGAAAACGTATCGCTCTACGAAGGCACGTTCACCCAGAAACGACTCGCCGTGTGGTTCGGCAATGAATCATCGGGGGTCTCAGACGAAGCCGTAGCCAACGCCGATCTCTGCATTGAGATCCCGATGGGCGGTATCGTCGAGAGTCTCAATCTCGGCACCAGCACGGGAATCATTCTGAGCTACATCAGCTACCAGCGCCTGCGCTTCGTCTTCGAGAACAGCAAAGTCAGGTTCAAGCCGAGCGGCCTGCGGAGCCAGAAGATGCGTTCGTGGTCCGACTTCATCGATCCAAATCGGGATTAAACCGGCGCTCGATCACCGGCCGAATCGATCGCTGTGACCAGAAGACGATATACGTGAGAACGCACCGACGTTTGAGGCGGTACTCGCGCTACGAGTGCTCGTTTCCGGGTGGCAGCATCTGCTTATTGAGCCGGCAGACGGTGAAGACGACGTCGCCATCGGCAAAGAGCCCCACATCGTGGCCAGCCGCGACG
Source organism: Solirubrobacterales bacterium (assembly GCA_049608465.1). Lineage (GTDB taxonomy): Bacteria > Actinomycetota > Thermoleophilia > Solirubrobacterales > JACPNS01 > JACPNS01. The sequence goes on from JBMYXO010000025.1 coordinate 5,594, forward strand.
ACGGACCTCGAGGCCCGAACACGCTTTCTACTGACGAGCGCCAGCGCTGGGCGAGTCTGGTCAACAACCGCGGTGCTCCGATCGTCAAACTTGCCCCATTCCACACCACTGATTCGCTACTTCGTGCAGAAATAGATCTCGGACTGAACGGAATCTCCGCGGTCTGCCGTTTCTCTGAGCGACATCTTTTTGGCTTCCCGTCTTGTGGCCAGATCCTCCACCTTGTAGACGCGCACTTTGTAGCCGGCTCCGCGTAGCCGCTCGACGTAGTCCGCGCCGTATCGCCTGACGTGGTCGACCTGGCCGAACGCCGCCAGCCGACCCTCTTCGGAAGTGATCGAGGGGTCTTCGTAAGTGCTCTCGATGTTGGCGACAGGCGCGAGCAGAATCGACCATCCGCCTGATTTCTGCACTCTGCACAGTTCTTTCATGGCCTTTCGATCGTCGTCGATGTGCTCGAGAACATGGTTTGCAACGATGAAATCGACAGACTCGTCGGGTCGTTCGATGGCAGTGATGTCCATCTTCTCGTCCACTGACTCGTCGTGCAGGTCGGTGGTCAAATACCTTTCGCCGAACAAGTCTGCGAATTTCTGCCGCAACGACGGTTCCGGGGCCACGTGCATCATCGATCTGCCATTTGCGGTGTTCTCGACGTCCGCTTCCCTGGTCAAGAACAGCCAAAGCAGCCGATGCCGTTCAAGTGAGCCGCAGTGTGCGCAAATCGCATTTGCTCTCGACGACCCGTCGCCGGAATGCATCGGAAGAAACTGACTTTCCGTTTCGCAAAGCGGACACTGTTTGAGGGTTCGCTTGATGCGGAACCGCTGGTACAGCACCACCACGCCGTAAGGCAGCAGACCCTTCACCAATTTCTTCGGCCACCCACGCATCAAATCGCGCTCCTTTTCCTGCGGTTCAGACTTTGCGCTCGCCCACCAAAGCCGACGCTCGCGGCGGTTGACCGCAGCGCGATCCTAATCAAACTCTTCCGTTGAGACTCATCGAAATTGTCGTAGACGATCGTTCGACCGCGGGAAGCGGGCAACTGTTTGGAGTAGGGTGGCGAGCCGATATCCAACTCAGTGGATCAAAGCCGAACCGTTCGGACAACGGCATTCGGCAGAAGTGTTTGGCGTCTCGGCAGAGGGCGCGCGACTCAGGTGGAATCCTGAAAACCGTTACCTCAGCAATGACCGTCAACGCCACAGCCATCACCACCGGAACCGACGCTCTCACTGGGCTGGCTGGGTACAGCTCGTCGCAGATCGAATTGGCGGCAGCCGTTGCGCGCGCCAACGAGCGCGGCGAGGTGTTGTCGCTCGCGATGATCGACGTTGACCGACTGAAGATCTTCAACGACTGTTTCGGCAAACCGCACGGCGACATGGTGCTGCGTCAACTTGCGGACGCGCTGGCTCATGCCGCCGATGGCTGGATGGCGTTTCGTACCGGAGGAGACAGCTTCGCGGTGTTGATTCCAGGCCGTGGCGAGGCCGATGCAAAGCAGACGCTCGCCACGCGTCTGGACCGCGCCTGCCGAGCCGAACCGTCAGTCTCGTTCACCTCGGGAATCGCGACGCACATGCCGGGCGACGGTGACGATTCGTCGGTGCTGTGGGAGCGCGCGTCGGCATCCTTGAGCGAATCCAAGCGGTCAGGTCGCGGTCAGATCGTTACCTACAGCGACGTCGCGAAGTTCGTCACGGTCGTGACGCCGTCGAAAGTGAAGGCCTTGCGCAGCCTGCTCGCGGAACCGCGATTGGAGATCGCCTTTCAGCCGATCTGGGACCTCGGCAACGAGTGCCTACTGGGAATGGAGGCGCTCGCTCGCCCATGGTCGGGTTACGGCTTCGAAGGCCCGGCGGAGATGTTCGTGATCGCAGAAAAAATCGGGCGCGCCCACGAGCTCGACGCGATGTGCGTCGCCGCGACGCTTTCTCGCGCGCCTGAACTGCCGCCCGGAGCGGAGTTGTTCTTGAACGTCAATCCGCAGTCGCTGGTGCACGACACCGTGACGCCGGAGTTTCTGCTTGGCGGAGTCGAAAAGTCCGGACTGACGCCCGGTCAGATCGTGCTTGAGGTGACCGAGCAGTCGGACGCACGCCTCGACATCGTCGTGGACCGCGCAAATTGCTTCGTCGACCACGGTTTTCAATTGGCGCTGGACGACGTCGGTGCCGGAAACGCCGGACTGGCGATGCTTTGCGAAATGCCGGTCAACTACATCAAGCTCGACCACTCAGTGATCTCGCAGTTGCTCACCAGCATTCAGGCGCGCGCGGTGTTGATCTCGATCGCATTGTTCGCGTTTCGCGTCGACGCACATCTGATTGCCGAGGGCATCGAGACGCCTGAGATCCTCGAGTTCGTGCGCAATGCCCACCATCTCGACATCATGCGCGACCCGCCGATCACCGGCGCGCAGGGATACCTGCTCGGAAGGCCCTCGGTCGACATCAGTCTCACGCCACTGACTATCCAGGACGCGCTTCCGGCGCCCCCAACTCCGCCGATCGCCGACACCGACACCTACGCGAGCGCCGCCTGAACTGAATCGGTTCGGCTCGGAGAGCGCAGGGTCATTACGATCAGCGCATGGATTCGAGTACCAAACGCGATCCGCGTGTGGTTGTTGTCGGCGCGGGCATGTCCGGCATCGCGATGGGGGTCGCGCTGCGCGAAGCCGGATACGAAGACTTCGAGATTCTTGAGAAGGGCGATGACGTCGGCGGGGTCTGGCACTGGAACCACTACCCCGGTCTCAGCTGCGACGTCCCCTCCCAGATCTACCAGTACGGCTTTCGTCCCAAGCCCGACTGGAAGCGCGTGTTCGCCACCGGCGACGAGATCCAGCAATACCACTCGGAAGTCGTTGACCACTACGGCCTGCGGCCCAAGATCCGCCTCGGCACCGCAGTGACCAGCGCGCGCTGGGGCGACGACGGTTGGACGATCGAGACGGGCGACGGCGAGGTTCGGCGGGCCGATTTTGTCGTGATGGCCACCGGGCTGTTGCATCACCCGAAGATCCCCGAGATCCCGGGGCGCGACGAGTTTGCAGGGCCGGCGTTGCACAGTGCTCGTTGGGACGATGAGGTGGACGTGACCGGCAAGCGCGTCGCGGTGATCGGAATGGGTTCGACCGGCGTGCAGCTCGTGTCGGCATTTCAGCCGATCGCCAAGCAGGTGAAGCTGTTCTCACGCAGCCCGCAGTGGGTGATCTGGGCGCCGACCGGGATTCGCCAGCCTCGCTTCGCCAGCGAGTGGCTGCGGCGCAACCCGCGGCGGCAGGACCGGATCTACCGGCGGCTACTCAGGGCGTCGGGGATTCTCGCCGAGATCACGACCAAGCCCGGATGGAAACGCAAGCTCGCGCAAGGCATGGCGAAGATCCATCTCTTGACGATTCGAAATCGCGAGCTTCGCCGCAAGTTGACGCCCGATTACGAGCCGCTCTGCAAGCGGCAGGTCGTCTCGGGAACTTTCTATCGCGCGGTTCAGAAACCGAACGTCGACGTCGTCACCGACCGCATCGAACGGATCGCGCCGACTGGCATCGTCACGACAGACGGTCGCCACCACGAGCTCGACGCGATCGTCTACGCCACCGGCTTCGAGGCCCACAATTACATGCGGCCAATGAACCTCACCGGTCGCGACGGAATGACGATCGACCAGGCCTGGAGCGGCGGTCCGCGCGGCTACAGGATGTCGGCGATTCCCGGCTTCCCGAACCTCTTCACCCTGCTCGGCCCCAACTCACCGACCGGCTCGATCTCGCTGCAGTACTCGTCGGAGTTGACCGCCAAGTGGATCGTCCAATGGCTGGACGGATTCAGTCGTGGAGAGTTCGACAGCGTCGAGCCGACACCTCAGGCGACGGACGAGTTCAACGCGGAGGTGCTTGAGGCGCTCGGTCCGACTGTCTGGAACACGGGTTGCAATTCGTGGTACCTCAAGGACGACGGGACGGTCGACCTCTGGCCGTTCGATCGCGCAACGATGCGGCGAATGCTCGAACACCCCGAACCCGCGCACTTCAAGCTCGAACGCAGCGCCGCGCAACAACCGGCCGAGCGGTTGTAACAAGATCGTCACCAACTGCGCCGCGCGCTCGGCGATGATCCTCTCAAGTCATGCCTGAGCCCGGCGAACATCCGATCCCGCTGGCCGCCGTCCTGCGCGAGTGGGGGCGGATCGGCTGCATCGGTTTCGGCGGACCGCCGGCGCACATCGCATTGATGCGCGAGCGATTTGTCGAGCAGCGCCGGTGGATCGACGAAGACGAGTTCGAGCATGGCATCGCGGCGACCAACCTGCTGCCCGGCCCGGCTTCCACCCAGTTGGCGATCTACTGCGCGTGGCGGCTACGCGGACTCGCCGGAGCGCTGGTCGGCGGACTCGCCTTCATCCTGCCGGGGCTTGTGCTGATCGTCGCGTTGGCAGCGGTGTTTCTCGGTTCGCCGCCCGACTGGGTGCGAGGCGTCGGCGCGGGAGCGGCGGCCGTCGTCGCGGCCGTGGCGGTGCAGGCGGGAACTCAACTGATCCCGGCCAGCTGGCAGCGCGCCAAACTGCACAGCGAGAGCCGGTGGCTGGGTTATGTGCTGGCCGGCGCGATCGCAACCGCGATACTCGGACCGTGGCTCGTCCTCGTGCTGCTCGCCTGCGGCGCCATCGAGTTCGGAATCCGCCGGACCAAACGCGCCGAATCGCTCGGATCGATCGGCGTGCTGCCACTGCTGGCGGTCGCGGCCGGTACGGGCGGTCTCGCAGCGCTGAGCTGGACGGCCTTCAAGGTCGGCGCACTCTCCTACGGCGGCGGCTTCGTGATCATCCCGATGATGCAGGCCGACGCCGTCGATCGCTACCACTGGATGACTGACGGCGAGTTTCTCAACGCCGTCGCGCTGGGGCAGGCGACTCCGGGACCGGTCGTACAGACGGTCGCGGTCGTGGGCTACGTGGCGCACGGCATCGGCGGAGCGCTGCTGGCGGCCGCTGTCGCATTCGCGCCCTCCTTCTGGTTCATCGCCATCGGGGCCGAGCGCTTCGACCGGCTGCGCACGAACCCGAATCCTCGCGCCTTCCTCGACGGCGCCGGACCCGCGGCGATCGGCGCGATCCTTGGCTCGGCGATTCCACTGACCCTCGCGCTGAGCGAGGGATGGCAGTTTGCATTCCTCGCTGTAGGGGCATTGATGCTATTGGTGTTCCGCCGCGGAGTGGTTCCGACGCTGCTCGTGGCGGCGTGCGGAGGCGCCGTGATGGCGCTCGCGGGAGCATCGTTGCCCGCCTGATGTTTTTTTGGCTATGTCGAAAATGCTGCTCGCCGTTCGTCAAACAGGTAGAACAACGGAATCGGCGCGATCCGCAGTCGCCGATCCACGACTTCCAAGGAGCAAGAAGATGCGATTCATGGTTTTGGTTCCCGGTGACGAGCGCACCGAGGCAGGCGTCATGCCGACGACCGAAGAGCTCGCCGCGATGGGCGAGTACAACCAGCAGCTCGCCGACGCGGGCGTGATGATCTCCGGCGAGGGTCTGCACCCGACGTCGAAGGGCAAGCGCGTTCGTTACGCCGACGGCGACGCGGCGGTGATCGATGGTCCGTTCAGCGAGAGCAAAGAGCTGGTCGCCGGCTTCTGGATCTGGGAGTGCGAGTCGATGGAGGACGCCGTCGCCTGGCTCAAGAAGGCGCCGTTCGAGGCCGGCACGCAGCTCGAGATCCGTCAGGTCTTCGAAGCCGACGACTTCGGCGAGGCGTTCACGCCGGAACTTCGCGAGCAGGAAGACCGCATTCGCGCCAAGATCGGCGACAAGTAGTCCGCCGACCGACCTCAGCAGCTAATCGATGACGCGCAGCTCGATGCCAGCCGCCGGCAGGCGTTCGAGCAGCGCGTCGCCGATCGCAGCAACCGGCGTCATCTGTCCCGAATCGTCGTTGCCATTCGAGTCGACGAGCGCGAGGCCGCTCTCGGCGAGCATCTTTGCGGTCTCGGTGTAACCGGGGTCACCGCCAGAGATTTCTGTGACAACGCGTTTGCCGCCGCCCTCGCCGATGAACCGAACGCGAAACCAGCTCTTCGCGCGCAGTTCCTCGGACGGGCCCTCGCCCGGCGAAAGAAAGCGCAGCAACAGCTTGCGCAGCGGCGGGATCTGAGCGAGCACAAACAGAACGGCGACCAGAGCGCCCAAACCGATGATCGTGAACAATCTGCGAGCGGTCATGTAGTGGCCGTATTTGAAGTCCGGTCCGTAGCGATCGAGCGACGCGGCCGAGCGCAACACGATCATCGGGTCGATCGTCGGCAGTGGAGCGACCCACCCTCCGGCAACTGGCTGGCGACGAATCCGGCGCATCCATGAACCGATCTTGCGGCCGTCCGGTCGCGGTTCCTGCTCACGACGCGCCTTGGCGGCCTTGAGCGTTTTCCGAGCGCGGGAGAATCCGGTGAGTGCCGAGTAAAAAGTTCCGCCCGAGAATCGCGCACCTGACTTGACGAATCCCTCAACGCGCAGCGGAGAGTTTTCGGGCAACTGCAGCACGGTGTAGTAGGCACCCAGGTCGTGTGGGATCGAGTCGAAACCGCAGCAATGCACGAGACGTGCCCCGCTTTCGCGCGCAGCCCCGTCGTACTTCAGCCAGACGTTGTCAACGAACTCCGGCTCGCCGCAGAGATCGGCATAGTCAGTGCCTGCGTTCGCACACGCCGCAACCAGCGGCTCGCCGTAGAGCGCGTACGGTCCGACCGTCGTGACGATCGCCTTCGTCGACTTCGCCAAGCCTTCGATTGAGTGTTCGTCGGTTACGTCCGCCTCGACCAGCGGAAGATCGGCCAAACGGGGATCGATGTTCGCCAGGCGCTGACGAACGGATTCGAGCTTCGTCGCACTACGGCCTGCGAGCGCCCATCGGAGACCATCAGGTGCGTTGGCGGCTAGATACTCGGCTGTCAAGCCACCGGTGAAGCCGGTGGCGCCGAACAGGACGAGGTCGTACTGGCGATCGCTCATCTGAGTGCTCCCGTGACTGCCGAGCTGCAAGGGCGCGGCTTATTGACCGCGGTGAACAATAGCTGCATGAACGTTCCGTAGTGTTCCCTTGCAGTGGCCGACCCCTCCAAAAACCTCGACGATCTGCTGCGGTCGGCAGCGGAATCCGTACTTGCTCCCGGCGAGCGGTTGCGGGGATTTCTGGTCGCGACGCAGAGCGGGGTGTTCAGGGGTGGGATGCGCGTACTGGTGATCACCGACGACCGGCTGGTGGTTCAGCCGATCACCCGCGACTTCTCGCCAACGGGCGAAGCGATCTCGATCAAGCGGGACGACGTCGCCGAACTGCGCACGACGGGACTCGGCAGCGGTTGGTACGACTCGAAGGTCACGATCGCCGCCTGGGCTGGGATCGAGCTGAAAGTGCGCACCCGCGACGGGCGCAAGACGAAGGTCTCGATGATGAAAGGCGAAGGCGGATTGATCGGCAGGCTTGGCGGCGGCGAAACGCAACGCGTCGGAGTCGAGGCCCTGAAGGAGTGGCTCGAAGCGGTTGAGCGTTGAGCTAGCCGACCGAGACCCGCAGGCGAAGTCGCGAAGCGAGTGCGGCTAGCTCATTTGACCATCGCGTGAGTATCGAGGCCGCGAGAGCAGTGATCAGGACGTAGGGAGCACTCACCGGCCCGAGTTCCGGTTCGACGCCGGAGGCCACGCCGATGCCCGCGATCACGATCGAGAACTCGCCGCGGGCCATCATCGCTGTGCCGGCTCGTGCCCGGCCACGCTCGGCGGCGCCGACCGTACCGGCTGCGTACCAACCGGTGACGAACTTTGTGAACATCGTGACGGCAGCGAGGAGTGCCGCGATGTGCAGCACGGCCGGCACCGCTCCCAGCTCTATCTGGGCGCCGAAGAACGTGAAGAAAACGGCCGCGAAGAGATCGCGCAGCGGGGCAAGCAATTCGCTGGCACGTTCTGCAATCGCCCCGGAAAACACAATCCCAGCGAGAAACGCGCCAACAGCTGCAGACACCTGCGCCGCCTCGGCAGCGCCGGCTACGACGACGGCCACGCCGAGCGCCGTGAGCAGCAGTACCTCGTCCGACCGATGATGCAGCGCGCGGCTGAACAGCGGACCGAATCGAATTGCGACCACGAGCGCGAACACCGCAGTGGCCATCGACACCAACAAGACGTCCAAGCCGCCGATCAATCCATCACCGGCGACCATCACGGTCACGAGCGGCAGGTAGAGCGCCATCACCAGATCCTCCATCACGAGCATCGAAAGGATCGCGGGCGTCTCGCGGTTGCCGATGCGCCCGAAGTCGGCGAGTAATTTGGCGATCACACCTGACGATGAGATGTAGGTGACGCCGCCGAGCAGCACCGCCGCGGTCGCGCTCCACCCGAGCAGGAGCCCGCACACGAAACCGGGGGTGAAGTTGAGTAGACCGTCAAAGAACGCCGGGCGCGTTCCACTTCGCATCGTCGTCTTGAGGTCGTCACCGGAGTATTCGAGGCCGAGCATGAAAAGCAACAACACGATGCCGATCTGAGCGCCGGTCTCGACGACATCTTGCGAGAATGCCCGTGGTTCGCCGATCAAGTTCCCCAACGCCAAACCGACGATCAGATAGAGCGGAATCGGCGATAGCTCGAGCCGATCGGCGACGCGAGCCGCGACGGCAAGGAACAGCAGGACGGCGCCGAGCTCAACGAGCAGGGTCGCGTTGGTCGAGGCGGCCGCTAGCGGACCCATCAGCGGGCGCCGGTCAGGAGGGGCCGATCAACTCGGACGCCTTCAACGTTCCTTCCGGAGTGCCGACGGCCACCAGGGTGTCTCCGGAATCGATCCGGCACTCCGGCGCCGGCGACGGTTCGGTCGTTCCATCCGCGCGAACGATGGCCACGATTGAGACACCGGTTCGCGTGCGCATCTGCGTGTCGCCGATCGTCTTCCCGGCGTAGGCCGAATCATCGTTCAACCTGAGCCAGTCGATGGTCAACCCGGCGATCGCCTGTTGCACCTCCTGAAGATTCTGAACGACCTGTGGCGTTCCGAGAATTTCGGTGAGCGTGCGTGCGTCGTCCTCGCTGAGGTCGACGGTCTCGCGGCACGAGTCTGGATCCTGCTCGTCGTACACAAGCAGCTTCCGACGTCCGTTGTACTGCGTGATCATGCCTATGCGTCTTTCGCCGATCGTTTCGAAGTCATGCCTGACGCCAACGGCCGGAAGACGCGTTTCTTCGATCGCCTTGCCACGCAACCCGAACTGATCGTCCTGTTTCACACTCATGCCACCAGCATAAATGCCTTTCGGCGAAGTCAGCGAAGCTCGCGCGGCCGACGGAAGCCGGTCAGGGCTCCCGCGCCATTGGTGACTTCGGTCCAATCGTCATCCAACTCAAACGTCGCGAGCGCCGCGGTCGGATACTTGGCAGCCACGTTCTCTCTGCATTCTGCAACCGATCTCGTGCGGTCGAGCAGGTCGTTCACGAACGTCTGAAAGCCGGGGTTGTGGCCAACCATCAGCACGTGCTCGGCGGACTCGGGTAGGCCGTTGACGATCTCATACAGCATCTTCTTCGACGCGCCGTAGAGTCGGTGGTCGAACTCGACTTTCGCACCCTTTGGTAGTGCCTCCGCGAAGCCCGCGAGTGTCTCCCGCGTGCGAATCGTCGGAGAGCAGACCACCAGGTCGACAGAGCCGCAGGTTCCGAGTTCGGCCGCGTCGGCCGCCATCAAGGCAATGTCCTTGCGCCCACGCTTGGACAATGGCCGCTGGTCATCCTGTCGCGCAGCATCGTCCCAATCCGACTTCGCATGCCTGAGCAACTGAAGCGTCTTACCCATCGCGCCGGAAAGTTACAACGAATTCACGCAAATACCGACCAAGGCCTCACACCTGGTGTGAGGCCTTGGTCGGAAATAGCGGGGTTTTTGGGCCTCAGTCTTTGCGGGTGACCACCACGCGGCCGCCGCGGGCGGGGATCATCGTGACGTTTCGATGCATCACGTGTTCGGCCTCCGGGCGATCGGGTTGGATGTCGAGCCGACGTGCCATGTGTTCGAGGACGACTCGCATCTCGGCCATCGCCAGCGAGGCTCCCAGACACCGACGAGTGCCGCCTCCGAACGGGATCCAGGTGTAGGTACCGGGTTTGTGCCCGACCCAGCGCTCTGGGCGGAATTGCCACGGATCCGGATAGACGTCCTCGCGATGGTGAACGAGGAAGATGCTCATTGCGATCGGCGTGCCCGCTGGTACGGCGTACTCACCCAGCTGCCAGGGCACGGTCACACGCCGGCCAACCATCGGGATGACGGGGCGCGATCTCATCGTTTCGTTGAGTACGTATTCGATCTGGTCGGCCTTGTCGGCGTGGTCGCCGCGCACGGCGGCACGGAGAACGCCGTAAGCGTCGGGGTTGCGCGTCAAGCGTTCCCACGCCCAGGAAAGCGTGTTCGCCGTCGTCTCGTGCCCGGCCAGCACGAGCGTCAGCAACTCGTCGCGAATCTCGCGATCCGAGAGCGACTCACCCTCCTCGGTCGTCGCCTGCAGCAGCATCGAGAGGATGTCTGCGCGCTCCTCGAGGTTCGCGGTAGCGCGACGCTGGGAGATCACTTCGTAGGTAGGCCGGTCGAGCAATTTGAGCGCCGCCTTGGTTATGCCCACCGGTTCGCTACGCCCAATGTTGGTCAGTTCGGCGACCTGCGCGATCGGCCAGGTCGATGCCTCGGTCAGTGCCTTGGTCGCCTGGCGCAACTGGTATTCCGGCGTTCCGCGCGACGGCTGGCCGTCGATGCCGAAGATGCCGGCCATGATCACGTCAAGCGTGATCGCCTGCATACGTGGCGTCAGTTCAATCTTTTTCCCGACAGGCCACTTCGAGATCTCGCGATCCGCCGCCTCCTCGATCATCTGCACGTAGCGCGCGATCGACTCGCCGTGAAAGGCCGGAAGCAGCAGTTTGCGTTGGCGCATGTGCCTCGCGCCCTGCGCGGTCAACACGGAGTCCTTGCCGACGATCGGGCGTAGCGGCGATTCTGATGTGAGTGACGGTGCGAGCTCCGGTTTCGCGGTGAAGAGCGACTTGACGTGATCGGGATGGCTGGTGATCGCCGGGCGTCCGGGGATCAATCCGTGGAATCGGAAGACATCGCCATAGCGACGCTTTGCGGCGAGCACGAACTCGGCCTGGCGCTGCGAAAAGCGCAGCACTTGAAGCGATCGATGCAGCTCTATTTCCGGCGGGGCGGGCAGCGAACGCTGCGTTGCCTCGTCGATCGGACCGGCGGGAGACTCGGCGTGGTCGCGAATCAAATCCGACGGCTTGGCGGCGGATTCTTCGGTGGTGGCTGTTGGAGGGGGAGTGGCCATCTGGGGAACCTCGGTGAATACGGGGGTGGGTTCGATCGTTACATCGATCAGTGTAATGGTTTATCGAGCCATTCGACGCGTTTCTTGAGTGCGCAGGAACGAACGAAGGCAGCCGGCGCGTCGAAGCTAAATCGCAGCTTCGACGATCGCCAGTCCGACAGCGACGCCAAAGGCGCTCCCCAGCAGGGTCGCGATCAACCACGCTCCGCCGCTACGCATCGCTGCCACCGCCGGGCTTGATTCGCTCGCCGGTCACCGGGTCGACGAAATCATCGCTCGTGTCGACTTGTCGTGGCGGCGCGGATTCGCTCGGCGTCGAAGCGGCCGTCTGCGACCTGGCGATCTCGGACGGATCGGACATTCCGAAAGCTGGATCACCGGGCATTGTGCGCTCAAAGTTCACGTTCGCGCGCACAATCGGACTGCTGAAACTGACGTCACGCTCGTCGCCGAATTCGTCCTTGCCGCGCACAGCGTGAAAGGCGGCCACGAGTCCGGGAATCAGCCCGCCGAGAGCCATCATCCAGAAAACAACACCGGAGATCACCCAGCCGGAGGTGTTGTCGATGATCTCCGGCGGATTGACGCTGAGGCTTATGAAATTGAAGCCGAGCGCACCGAACAGCGCACCCCACATCAGCAAGCCAACGCCCAGCGTCGTTCCTCCGCCGTGCAGGGAAGTTGCGCCGAGCAGCAGCGCGCCGAACAGAAGCATCGCGAGTATCCCGCCGACCAGCATCGTTGTGCTCGCGGAATCACACTGCTGCGTGATCGCATACGGCCCGCCGCTGGCGCAGGCGCCACCGGTCGTGTACATCAACTCGCGCATTCCGCTGTAGACGGCGGTCAACGACGCGGCAAAACCAGCCGCGCCGATGAAAACACCGAAAATTGCGAGCGGGTTGCCGCTGCGCTCGGACGCGCTCATCCAAACTTGACCGCGCCCGTCAGAGCGCCATCGACCCCGCCCAGTCGATCCAGGCGATGCTCGGATCGCTTTGATCGACCTTTACCTTGACCTGCTGGCCGGGAGCGGCTTTGGCCAGGTACATCTGCTCGACGACCTGAGTGACGCTGACCGGATACGGCGCTCCGCCGTCCGGGAAGACGGTCATTTCGATCGCCATCGTCGGCTGGAAGTTGACCATTGCGCCGGTTTGCTGAACGCCGACGATCGAAGCCGTGGCGTCCAGGCCGGAGACCGCCAGGTTGGCGGCCTGCGTCTGCTGGGCCATCATCTCATTGGCGGCCTGCATCTGGGCCATTCCGTCCTTCATCTGCTGACCCGGGTCAAAATCCTTGTTGATCTCCTTGGCCTGCTTGTTGAGGTCGTTGATGCTTTTGAAAAATCCCATCGATCACGCCCCCTGGTAGAGCTGGTTGAACCGCTGGCCGACGGCCGTGCCGCCCTGCATCCGCTGGCCCCAGCCCGCTGACGCTGCGTCCCAGTCGGCGGCGTCGATCCCGGCCGCCGAGGCAGCTGCGTGTGCTGCGGTCGGGTCGGCAGCGCTCGGTCCGAGCTGCTTGCAGATCGCCACGTACTGCTCGAGAGTGACTCCATTGATCGGTGAGAAGTCGCCTTCTCCGGTCGCCTGAGCCGCGGCGGCTCCGGCCGTGGCCTGCTGTTGCGCCTGCATCGCAGCGGCCTGCTGCGCGGCTGCCATCTCCTGGGCCTGCGCGCCCATCTGCTGCGCCTGATTGATCATGTCCGGCGCCTGTTCGACCACGTTCTTCATGTCTTTCATCTGCTTGAACATGCCCATTTTTCAATCTCCTTTGCCAATGCTTGAGCGACCAACGCGGGAGACGTCGACCGAAACGATTACCCGCAATCTACAGAAATGCATGCGCGATTTCGTCGTGGAAGGTCAATGAAATTCGATCGATCGACCGAACGTCCAGTAGGCGATGCGTCCATGTCGCCGAATGACCCGAAACCACTATGACGGCCAACGCGTTGGCAGTCGAGCCGGGCATTGATGCCCGCCGCGTACTCGACCCACTTCAGCAAGGACTTTTCTCACCGTGGACACCCAGACACCCGCCCAGCCGCAAGCGTTGCACGTTCGATTGTCCGAAGTGCTCGCCGCGCTCAGTCAAGCACTCGATCTGACCGAAGGTCAACCGATGGGGCACACCGCGCGTGCCTGCGCGATCGGGATGCGAATCGCCGATGAAATCGGCATCGAGGACCCTGACGAGCGGTCGGCGTTGTTCTATGCGCTGCTGATGAAGGATGCCGGATGTTCGAGTAACTCGGCGCGCGTGTGCGCAATGTTCGGCCACGACGACATCGCGATCAAGAACGACTTGAAGACCGTGAACTACCACCACCTCAAAGAGGCACTCGGGTACATCACGCGGAACATCCAGCCCGACGGATCTGCCTTCCGGCGAGCGATGTACTTGAAGGACATCGTGCGCCACGGCACCGACGGTTCGCGCGCGCTGACGCGAACGCGCTGCGAGCGCGGCGCGGCGATCGCACGAACGCTGGGTTTCACGGATGCCACGGCCGAAGCGATCCATTCGCTCGACGAACACTGGAACGGCAAGGGGTATCCGGACGGTCTGGTCGGCGATCAGATTCCGCTCTTCGCGCGCATCCTCAACCTCGCCCAATCGACCGAAATCTTCTTTCGCCTCAGTGGCGTGGATGCCGCGCTCGACGTGGTCGAGGAGCGCAGTGGAAGCTGGTTCGACCCGGACCTCGTGTCGGCGCTTCTGAAGACGCGTATCGATGCGGCGTTCTGGCGCAATCTCGAGATCGCGACCGTCGGCTCGCTCGTCCGTCCGCTTGAGCCTGCGGACCGCATCGTGATTGCGGACGACGAGAAACTGGACCAGGTCGCCGAAGCGTTCGCCCAGGTGATCGACGCCAAGAGCCCCTATACAGCCAGCCACTCGCTGGGCGTCGCCACGATCGCCGTCGGTATCTCGCGCGTGATGGACGAACCTGACGAAAACGTGCGCGACATGTGGCGCGCGGGCCTGCTGCACGACGTCGGCAAGCTGGGCGTACCGAACACGATTCTCGACAAACCCGGCAAGTTGACCGCCGAAGAGTGGCGCGTGATGCGCGAGCACCCGCGCTACAGCGCCGAGATCCTCAGCCGCATCAGTGCGTTCAGCGAACTCGGTCCGATGGCTGCCGCGCACCACGAACGGCTCGACGGCAGCGGCTACCACCTCGGACTCGACGGCTCACAGCTATCTCGCCCGGCGCGAATCCTCGCGGTGGCCGACGTCTGTGAGGCGTTGATGGCCGACCGCCCGTATCGCGACTCGCTACCAACTGAGACTGTTATCGAAATCATCGAAGGCGACGCTCCAGACCGCCTCGACGGCGAATGCGTCGAGGCAATGAAGGTCTTCCTCGTGGACTACGTCGAGGGCCCGCTCACGCACCAGTCGCCTGATGGCCGGCCGGTCACCGCAGTTGCTGCGTAGCCGTCGGCTCCGCGATCAGACTTTTGGATGTCTGCTGACGCGTGGATCCGGCAGCGGAGTCAACACACCGGCGAGCTGCTCGCGAAGATGTTCGTAGTCGGGCGGTAACGAAAGATTCTGGCCGAGCTCCTCCAGCGGTTCGTCGGCGGTGAATCCGGGACCCATGGTCGCCAGTTCGAACAGCACGCCCGACGGCTCGCGAAAATAGATTGAACGAAAGTAGAACCGATCGATCACCGGAGTGGCGCGCGCGCCGGCCTCCGACATGCGCTTCTGCCAGTGCTCTTGATCCTCGGGGTAAGTCGCGAACGCGACGTGGTGCACCGTTCCCGCCCCTGACATGCCCGGCTCGTCGGGCGCCTCGTTGTAGACGTAGAACGACGAGCGCTGATCGCCGCCGACCGACCACCGCTGCGACGAGCCGTCTGCCTTGAAACCGAGCGTCTCGGAGAGCAGCTCCTCGCTGCGTGACGGCTCGTCGGTGTACGCGTACACACCATCGAATCCCTGCAGCGCATGCTCGTTGGGTATGTCGGGCGCAATCGCCGTGAGCGGAGGTTCGTCACCGCTGTAGGCGCGTAGGTGGTGCCACAAACCTTCTGGGTCGCAGAACGCGAGGCCACCGTCGGTGCGCTTGCTCTCATGGCCCTCAGCCGCGATGCGCTGTTCCCAGAAGTCGATCGACGCTTCCGACGCCACTCGCCAGCCGATCGTGTGCACCATTCCCGCTCCGGCTCGACCAGGCTGCACGCCGGGATACTCGAAGAAGGTCAGATCTGCGCCGGGGTCGCCTCGTTCATCGCCATAGAAGAGGTGGTAGACCGTCGGGTCGTCCTGGTTGACGGTCTTCTTCACGAGTCGCAGACCGAGCACACCGACATAGAACTCAACGTTCTGCGGAGCGTTGCCGGTGATCGCGGTTATGTGGTGGATTCCCTCGAGTTTCATCAGGCGCCACTTTATTGAACCGGACCGGCAGATTCTTCAGCGAATAGGATCGGTGCAGCGATGAGCCACTACGACGCGTTCAAAGATCTACCGATCAAGATCGAAGGCCATGAGTTCCTGCGGCACGAACTTGCGGTCTCCAGCGGATTCGACCGCGTCACGACCGAGATCGTGCTCAATGGCGACGGGCATTCCGGGGTTGGTGAGGATGTCACCTACGACACACTCGACCACGACGTGCTGCAAAAGGACACGCCGCTCGACCTCTCCTTCGAGGGCACATTCGACGAGTTCTCAAGACACCTCGAGACGCTGCCGATTTGGATTGCCCCACCGGTGCGCGAGCCGAGTATCAACTACCGCACTTGGGGATTCGAGAGCGCCGCGTTGGATCTCGCGCTCCGCCAGAACGGCACCGATTTTGCAAGCGCGCTCGGAATCGAGCCCCAGCCCGTTCGCTTCATTCTCTCGATCCGCCTCGGCGATCCGCCCGACATCGCGCGCGTGCGGAACTGGCTCGACGTTGCACCGTGGCTGGAATTCAAACTCGACGCAGAGAACTCCTGGCCGCGCGAGCTGATCGAAGAACTGGCCGCCACCGGACTCGTCCGTCAAGTGGACTTGAAGGGTCTCTACGTCGGAACCGAGGTCGACAATCCGCCTACCGAACGGCTCTACCGAGACGTCGTCGAGTGCTTTCCAGACGCGTGGATTGAGGACCCCGCATTCACGGAAGAAACTCGCCCAATCCTCGAAACTGTCCTTGACCGACTCACCTGGGATGCGCCGATCCATTCGGTAGCCGACATCGAGGGACTCGAGTTCGCACCGCGAGGAATGAACATCAAACCGTCCCGATTTGGCTCGCTGCGCGAGCTGCTCGCAGCGATCGAGTATTGCTCCGAGCGAGACATCGAGATGTACTCCGGTGGGCAGTTCGAGCTCTCGGTGGGCCGGGCTCACCTGCACGCGATCGCCGCCGTTTTCTTTCCGGACACGCCGAACGACGCGGCACCGGTTCACTACCACGGCAACGATCCAGTGGCGAACGCTCCAGCCTCGCCTTTGCCGGTGCCGCCACCGGGCGAGCGCGCTGGCTTCAGTTGGCCGCTCTGAGCGCCTCGCATCGCTCGCCGGTTCGCTGTAGAAATGTGATCAACCCCACCGATCGGTGGCTTGTCAACGCTTAGGCTGACGACATGACTCCTCAATTCACAACCTTCGAAGGTCACAAGCTCGCGTACGAGACGTACGGTCGAGGCCCGCGCAACGTGCTGCTGATCCACGGGTTGCTGATGAACCGACGGATGCAGGAGCCGCTCGCAAAGGCACTCGCCGAGCAGGGCAATCACACGATCACCGTCGACCTCGCCGGCCACGGCAAGTCGGACGCGCCGCTCGAACGCTGGGGTATCCCACGCTACGCGCGCGCTCTCGATGCAATGCTCGAAGAGCTGGACGTGGAAGACGCAGTTGTGATCGGTACTTCGCTCGGCGCGAACATCGGTCTGCAGCTTGCGGCCGAGCACTCCGCTCGCGTGCGCGGAATCGTCGCCGAAATGCCAGCGCTCGAACACGCGATGATCGGCGGCCCGATCTTCTTCAGCCCGTTCGCGGCCGCCGCCGCTTGGGCCGAACCGGTGGCTCAGGTGATTTCGCACACGGCGCGTCTGATCCCTGACGTACCGCTGCCGTTCAGCGCGAACATCGTCGTCGACCTGATCAAGCGTGATCCGAACACCACGCTGGAGATCCTCAAAGGGCTTTACTACGGACCGATCGCACCGGCGATCGAAGTGCGCAAGCAGATCGAGCAGACTGCGCTGGTCATCGGCCACCGCTACGACCCGATCCATCCGATTCAAGACGCCGAAGAGCTCGCCGCCGATCTCCCGAACAGCCGCTTCATCGAGGCAAGTTCGATCGCCGAGTTGCGCGTGAACCCAGAGCGTCTGACCAACGAACTGATCGATTTCGTCGATCAGTGCTTCAAACCACGCGTCGTCGACATCGACAAGCCGACGAAAAACTCGCGCAAGACGTCTACCTGATTTTCACGGATTTGACCTGGCGTTCCCTCGACCGCCGGATCTAGACTGAAAGTGCAGTAGCTACTCACCAGTCGGATCAGAAGGGACGTACGCATGGACGTCGAGCATTTTCGCTTTGAGGGCCACAAGATCGCCTACAGGACGTATGGCAGTGGCAAGCGCGCGGCAATCCTCGTTCACAGCCTGTTGTTCAATCAGGACCTGCACGGACCGCTCGCCAAGAAACTCGCCGAGCACGGCAACTACGTCGTGACGATTGACATGGTCGGCCACGGCGACTCCGACGGCCCGATAGACCGCTTCGACATGCCGCGCTACGCGCACGCCGTCGAAACTTTGATGAACAGGCTCGAGATCGAAGAGGCCGTAATCGGCGGCACGTCGCTCGGTGCCAACATCGGCCTCGAATGCGCTGTGCACTTCCCTGAGCGCGTGCGCGGTCTGATCACCGACATGCCAGCGCTGGAGCGCGCAATCATCGGCGGCAGTGCGATCTTCACGCCGATCATGCTGACGGCAAAGTACCTGACACCGGTTGCCGACGTGACCTCGCGGGCGGCGCGCCTGATCCCGCGTTGGTCGATGCCGTACTCCGCCAACCTCGTGCTCGACGTGCTCAAGCGCGATCCGCGCACGACAAGTCACGTGCTGCAGGGCATCTACTTTGGTCGACTCGCCCCACCGCGCGAGGAACGCATGGATATCGAAGCACCGGCGCTGATCATCGGCCACAAGTTTGATCCGGTCCACCCCTACGACGACGCCGTCGAGCTGGCGGGCGATATGCCGAACGCAACGTTCATAGAGGCACGCTCGATCGCAGAGCTGCGCTTGATGCCCAAGCGTCTGACCAACTCGATCATCGAGCACGTGGATCAATGTTGGCGACCGCGCGCCGTCGGTAGCAAGCGAGGCGGCGTGCCAAAACAGGCCGCTCGCCGCACGCGCAAGCAGTCGTAGCCGTTCGTTCGCGCGGTTGCACGCACATTTGTATGCGATATGCAGGCGCAACGCCTGCCGGAATGAAGTGTTCATGCAACAGTGCTCTTTCACTCGACAGCTTCATCGCCGTCCAATGCGGCGGTGCGAATCTGCCTTGCCACGCTTGCCGTGGGCATCCTGGCGCTCGCGACGGCTGCGTCTGCATCCGCGGCAGCGCTCGACGCGCGCGACTTCTCGGTAGCGGTGCCCGCCGATCAACGGGACGCGCAGCTCGGCGAACGAGCGGCGTCGGCGCGTACCCGAACGATCACGATCTCGCCGCGTCGTCCATTCGACCTCGTTGGTTTTCGTTGGCGTGGATCGGGCACCCCGAAAATCATGGTCCAGTCGGAAGGCCCTCGAGGTTGGAGCGACTGGGAGCAGCCGGAAATGTCCGGCATCGATGGACCGGATCCGCATTCGCGCGTAGACCGCGCCGCGGTCAAGAGCTCCGAACCGGTCTGGACCGGATACTCACGCCGCATTCGCGTAAAGGTGAGCGGTCGCGGATTCAGTTCGCTGCGTGCGCACTTCGTTCGTGTCACGGGCACGGCAGTTCCTCGTTCGATCCGTACGAGTGCCGGAGCCGCGACGCCTGGATCCGGTGGTGAAGGCAACCGCGCGAATGTCGAAGCCCCGGCGATCGTCCGGCGCAAGCAGTGGGATCCACGCAATCGCTGCAAACCAAAGGGGCGACCGGCTTTCGGCGAGGTACTGAGCACAGTGGTGCATCACACGGTCAGCACCAACAGCTATTCGCGAGGGCGTTCGGCCTCGGTCGTGCTGGGTATCTGCCGCTACCACCGCTACAGCCGGAAGTGGAATGACGTCGGCTACAACCTGCTGATCGACCGCTACGGAACCGTCTTCGAAGGGCGGGCGGGCGGAGTCGACAAGGCCGTGATCGGCGCCCACGCGCAGGGCTACAACGGGCAGACTTCGGGTATCTCGCTGATCGGCAGCTTTATGAGCACGAGCCCGCCGGCGGCGACGCTGGACTCGCTGCGGCGAGTGCTCCAGTGGAAACTGGCGCTCGCCCAGGTCTCACGCAACGAGCGCGTCGCACTGATCTCCACTGGCGGATCGAGCAACCGCTTCAAGAACGGAAGTCTCGTATTCGCACGCCCGGTGGCCGGTCACCGCGACCTCGACTTCACCGACTGCCCCGGCAACAATCTCTACGCGCGACTCAATGAGATTCAGA
>JBMYXO010000026.1:0-25269 GCA_049608465.1 Solirubrobacterales bacterium
TCGGAGACGAGCCGACCGGATTCGCGCCACCACCCGCAGCGACGCACCCGGCACCAGACGCCGCGGCCGTCGAGGCACAACGAGTATCGGCCGAAGCCCAGGTAGGGGCGGACGCAGCCGACGTCGATGCCAAGGAGGCGAAGCGCCGCGCCAAGCAGGAGGCCAAAGAGGCGAAGGCGGCCGCTAAGGCTGCTGGCAAGGCCGAGCAGGATGCCGCGAAGGCAGAGGCGGTGGCGGCAAAGGCCGCCAAAAAGGCTGAGAAGGAAGCCGCGAAAGCCGCAAAGAAGGCTGCGCGCAACGCCGAGAAGGCTGCGAAAGCCGGCGGCGCTGCTCCACCCGCGATGCAGCCGCCCTCGCCGCCACAGCCACCCGCGCCTCCACAGCCGCCCGCGCCGCCGCAACCGCCGACCCCACCGGCCGGGAACCAGCCGCCACCACCACCGACCGGCAATCAACCACCACCGTCGACACCCAGCGACCCGAACAGGGGCAATTAGATGCCGCAGCGCAGTCCCGCAGAAATTCGTGCCTCGATCGAGGAAAACCGCCAGGAACTCGTCAGGTCGGTCGAACAGGCTCGAACGGAAGTCGCCCGACTGACCGATTGGCGCGGTCACATCGCCGCCCACAAGCAGGAATTGACAGTGGGTGCCGCGGTGCTGGGTTTCGCGGTCGGCAGCGCGCTCGTACTGCGCGGCCTTCGCCGCCGCCGTTAGTCGATCAAACCGGCTGGAAAGACGCCCACGCCGATCAAGCCCGGGCCGACGTGTGCACCGATCACCGGGCCGATTTCGCCGGGTTGAATTATTGGCCCTTTGCCAAGTCGAGCGGTTAGATCGTCGATCACCTTTTGCGCTCGATCGGGCGCCTGGACGTGCTGAACGATGAAATCGCCGCCAGCCGGAATGTGCTCGACGGCGAGGTCGGCGATGCGTGAGAGCACCCGAGCCTCGGTTCTAACCTTTTCAACAGGCACTATGCCTTCTTTGGTTACGGTGAGGATCGGTTTGATCTTGATGGCACCGCCTACGACCGATGCCACGGCGCCGATGCGGCCGCCACGACGCAGGTACTCGAGGGTGTCGATCGCGAACCAGAAACTGAGTCCGTCCGTCATCCGGTCGGCCGCCGCGAGCACTGCTTCGCGATTCGCGCCCTTGCGTGCGGCGGCAGCAGCGGCGAGCGCGATCAACCCGTAGCCGCCGCAGGCAGAGCCGGTGTCGATCACCGTCACGCGGCCCGGCTCGACACCGTCGCGCTCGACCGCCTGCATCGCCTGCACCGCGCTGTCGTAGGTACCTGAGATCCCCGACGAAAAGTGCAATGAGACGACGTCGTCGCCGGCATCGAGAATCGGCGCGTAGACGTCAAGGAACTGTCCGACAGATGGTTGAGACGTGCCGGGCAGATTTTTCATCGAACGCAGCTCGTCGTAGAACGCATCTAGGTCGGTGATGTCCAGTTCTTGCTTGGACTCGTCGTTCCACACGACGGAAAGGCTGACCTCTTTGATTCCGTATGCAGCGATCTGCTCGCGGGTCAGGTACGACGTGCTGTCGCAAACGATTTGAACGGCCATGTCTCAGCGCCGCTATTCGAGGTTGTTCTCTAGCTGCAATCCTTGCGCCTGAGGGGTGGCCTGAGCCTGCGCAGGATCATCCTGGCCGCCGGTCGGCTGGTCGACGCCGAGCGTCTCGGCAAGTTCGCCAGTTTCGTACATCTCCATCATGATGTCGCAGCCACCGATCAACTCGCCGTCGACGAACAGCTGCGGAATCGTCGGCCACTCCGAGATCGCGGTCAACTCTTCGCGGATACGGGGGTCGGGGAGGATGTCGACTGCCGCATAGCGCTTGCCGAGCGAGTTGAGCACGGCTACTGAACGAGCAGAGAAACCGCAGGCCGGCCCTTCTGGTGTGCCCTTCATGAAAAGAATGACCTCGTTCTCGTCGATCAGTTTCGCCAGGTGATCGCGAAGCTCGTTGGAAATGTCATCGCTCATTGTGTTGCTCCCTCGGTTTCCTGTACCTGAGTCTTGATCGAAAGCGCGTGGATGCTCCCGCCAAGCTCACCGTCGAAAATTTCATTGATCATGCGGTGTTGTTGGATTCTCGTTAGGCCTTCGAACTGCGGTGCCGTAACTTCGGCGCGAAAGTGGTTGCTGTCGCCGGCGGTATCGACGACATCTGCGGTTGCGCCCGGCAGCGCGGCCTCGATACGGGTTTTTATCTCGTTGACGTCGGCCATGATTCCTCAAGGATTGGTTCGGGTTCTTCGAGAATGAGTAAAATGGACTGTAGTCAAGTTAGTCGGAGGATCGTTCCCGTAATCGTGCGAGAACTCTCCGGGTGGCACATAGGAGCAAGAGGCAACCAAATGGTCAATCTCACAGACATCGCAGCAACCAAGGTTAAGGACTACGTCGAAGACCAGGGCAAGAGCATCGACGATGCCGGTCTGCGCGTGGGTGTGAAGGGCGGCGGCTGCTCGGGATTCACGTACTCGCTGGCGATCGACGAGCAGCGCGATGGTGATCACGTCTTCGAGAACAACGGCATCAAGATCTTGGTCGACGACCTTTCCCTGCGATACGTCGACGAGTCCGAAGTCGACTACATCGACGGCCTCACCGGTGCCGGCTTCCAAGTGAACAACCCGAACGTTGTCGCCGCCTGTGGTTGTGGCTCGTCTTTCCGGGTCAAGGACGAAGAGGGCGCAGAAGTGAACTGCCCCTCCGGTGCGGCTGCCTAACCCTCTGGGCGGACCGGCGCTGAAACCGGTTGGCTCGACTGGTCAGCTCTGCGGCTGCCAGACCCGCACGTAGTCGACGAGCATTTCCTGACCGCTTGGCGGCGTCTTCCCCTTCTGCAGAGCGAAGTTGAAGATCACGTAGTTCGGGACCTTCGTCACGAACTGGCTGTTTGTGTACGCGGGACCGGGCAGGCCGTCGATGTAAACCTGGACGCGATTGGCGTCCCAGTACAGCCCGTACGTGTGGTAGTCCGCCGTGTAGTCAACGCTGGAACTGCCGAACTGCTTGATCCCGAACTGTTTGTGGCCGTTGTCGGCCCAGTGGTAGTTGAAGTGCGGGTGAGGATCGTTGATCGAATCGAAGAACTCGAAGATGTCGATCTCCGGCGGCCAGTGATCGTCGACCGGTGCGTCGAGCATCCAGAACGCCGGCCAGCAACCTGAACACTTCGGCACCTTCACGCGTGCTTCGACGTAGCCGTACTTGTAGCTGAAGTTGTTGCCCGAGTGCAGCACGCCAGACGTGTAGGGGTAGCCGTTCGCGGACTCTTTCTTCAGGGTCAAAACTGCATTTCCGTCGCGAACCGTCGTGTTGGCTCGCTTGTAGAAGGCGTCTTCGATCGGCGGGTTGTAAGGGTCGCCATACGGCCAGACTGAGCCGCCTCGCAACGTGGACCACTTCGTCGAATCGACGGAGGTGCCGCTGAACTCGTCGTTGAAGATCATGTTCCAATCGCCGCCGATGCCGAGGGGATTGGTTGCGGCCGGAGGTTCAGTCTCGGGGATCGGATCTGGCTCCGGCGTGGGTTCGGGTGTGGGCTCAGGCGTTGGCTCCGGAGTTGGGTCCGGCACGGGCGTCGGGTCGGGAACCGGTACTGGATCCGGCGCTGGCGTCGGTTCGGGCACTGGCGTCGGTTCAGGCACTGGCGTCGGTAGCGGTGCGGGTGCAGGTGCCGGGGCAGGCGCGGGTGCAGGGTTCGGATTCGGGTGCGACGGCCTGCTCGGTCGCCTTGCCGGCCTGTGATTGGCCACGGTCACGGTGTGGACCGTGGTTGCATAGTTGCCCGAGCGACTCTTGGCGGTCACTTTCAGGGTGTGTTCGCCGTCATCTAGGCGACGCGTGTCGAGATAGCCGCGGTGACGGGTGAAGGCAAAACGTGCCCGTCGGTCGACTGCGACAGTACGACCGTCAATCGCAAAGCGAACCGCTTTCACGCCGCCACGCCCGCGAGCGCGAACTCGCCACTTGATCCGGCCATCGACGACTTTTTCATTCGCCGGAGTGAGGATTTTGACGTTTGCTGTCCGGTCACCGGCACGAGCTCGTGGCTTCTTCTTCGCAGCTGAGCTGCCGACCACGCCGAATACGAGGGACATGACAATTGCAGTGGCCAGCGCGAGGCTGACTGGTGTACGGAGACGCATCGAAGATCAATCCCTGAGCTTTGGCAGCGAACTGCCGGTTGACGACTGGCGGAGAACGGCAAGTACGGGCATCCGTGCCACTTGCCGTTACATGCGGGATCGCCACGCCAGGGACGTTGCGTGAATCGTTTCTGGACGCCTGTCGTAGGCGCGGTTGGGTGCCTAGAACGTCGGCGTCGCGATGCGTCGGAAGATCGCTACTGCTGTGCCTTTTCCAAGGCGGATTCGAGTTCGTCCGCCACGAACGGCCCCTGAAGCTGCTCGACCACGCGCCCGTCGGCGCCGATCACGAACGTGTACGGCTCGCTGGTCAGCCCGAAAGCGTCGACCTGCGGCATGTTTCCGGCGTTCAGATCGTTGTTCTTGTAGATCTCGTTGTGGATGAAGATCACGTCGTCACCGGTCTTCGCCTGCACCGAAGCGGCCACATCGACGATCGGACCACAGACTCGCGAAGCGCAGAGCTTCGGAGTTGCGAAAAGCAGAACGATCGGCTTGTTCTGCTTGAGCGCGTCCTTCAAACTGATTTCGTGCATGTCGGCCGGGGGAACGCGGGTCGAAAGCTTCCGCGCGTCGCCATCGACGTCGTCGAGTGTCGGCGTGTCGATCGCCGGTACCCGATCGCCGGGCGCCACTGTCGGGTCCTTTTTGGCCAACGTGATTCCAGTCGCGGCGGCTTGGAAGCCATCGTCGGTTTCGGTCAGGGTCAGCACGTTGACCTTGTCGCCCCGTTCGGCTGGTGGGATCATCGCGGTGTAGAAACCGTTTCCGACCGCGTTGAGGTCGCCCTTGGATGTCTCGCTCTGAAACTCCGTCGGCACATCAAAATCGTGCGGTGTGACGGGATACGGTCCGCTTGCGGGTGCGTCGGTACCGGCTGACAGATACATCACGGTCGGGCCCCAGATCGGTTTGCGGTCGGCGTCGAAGAGCCCGAATGGCAGTCGGTTCTCGCGATCGGCGACAAAATTGTTGGCCGCAGGAAGCAGTGTCGCGTCCTGCATCGCCCGTACCTCACGTTGAAGGTCGCCGAAGGTCTTCTTGCCGTCGGTCGTCGGAAAGACCGCCTCGTTCACCTCGGCAGCCGCAGCGATCGGGTCGTCCGGCGAGTCATCGCCCGACGCGCCGCAGCCTGCGAGGATCGCAGCACAGGCCACGATCACGGCGCTGCACGCGCAGATCCGCATCAGCATGTCGATCTGTGAATGCCTTCGCATCGCAGCGGCAACTATATGCGGATCACATGAGCTGCCGATCCGCCTGACGGTGCTGGGCGCCGGATAACATCACCGGCTCCGTCGGCCCCCCAAACGACATCGCCCGACGTCTCGAAGAAGGATTTCACGCAATTCATGAATGACACCCCAAATTTGCGCGCCGCGATCGTCGGTGCCGGTCCGTCCGGTTTCTACGCCGCCGGTCAACTGCTGGCCGAGGGATTCTCGGTCGATCTGATCGATCAGCTTCCGACGCCGTTTGGACTGGTTCGTTTTGGCGTGGCGCCCGATCATCCAAAGATCAAGAACGTCACGCGCGTCTACGAAAAGACCGCAGCGAATGAGAACTTCCGCTTCTTCGGCGGCGTCACGCTCGGCGAGGACATCACACGGGCTGAACTGAAGAATCGCTATGACGTTGTCGTATACGCGACCGGAACCAGCTCTGACAACCGGCTCGGTATCGAAGGCGAGGATCTCGCTGGGTCGCATCCTGCGACCGAGTTCGTCGCCTGGTACAACGGCCATCCATTCGCCGCCAACAAGAGTTTCGACCTTGAATGCGAGCGCGCTGTGGTGATCGGCAACGGCAACGTCGCGATCGACGTTGCGCGCATGCTCGTGCTCGACCCAGACGAAGTCGAGCCGACCGACACCGCCGACCATGCGATCAAGGCGCTGGCCGAATGCGGCATCAAAGAGGTCATTTTGTTGGGTCGCCGGGGTCCGGCGCAGGCCGCCTTCACCAACCCCGAACTGCTCGAACTCGGTGAGCTCAAGCGCGCCGACGTGATCGTCGATCCCGCCGACATGGAGCTCGACGAGGTCAGCGAGAGCTGGCTTGCCGGTGAGGGCGCAGACCCGACCAACCGTCGCAATGTCGAGATCATGCGCGAGTATTCGACCCGCACCCCGGAGGGCAAATCGCATCGCGTCGTGCTCAAGTATCTACGTTCACCCATTGAAATCCTCGGTGACGGCAACAAGGTCACCGGTATTCGCGTCGGCATCAACAAGATCGAGGACGACGGCAACGGCAATCCCCGCGCGGTGCCGACCGGCGAGACCGAAGACATCGACTGCGGTCTCGTGATGCGTTCGATCGGATATCGCGGTGAACCGCTCGACGACATCCCATTCGAGCCCAAGCGCGGTTTGATCCGCAACGACGGTGGCCGCGTGACCGATGAAGCCGGCGCGCCGATCCCCGGGGAGTACGTCACCGGCTGGATCAAGCGGGGACCTTCCGGTGTCATCGGTACGAACAAAAAAGATTCGGCGGACACGGTCGCAAAGATCGTCGAGGATCGCGAGGCCGGCAGACTCGGAACTCCGAGCGTCAACGACGACACAGAGGCTTGGCTTCGGTCGAAAGTTCCGAACTTGACGAGCTGGGAAGGCTGGGGCAAGATCGATCGGCACGAAATCGCACTCGGCGAGCCGCTGGGTCGCCCGCGAGTGAAGCTGGTCGACGTCGAAGAGATGGCTGAAATAGCCAACAGCTGAACCCGCGCTGTCGCTGGACAGTTCGAACTGAACGGTGTTTTCTGTATGATTGGCGAATGCCGACCGCTCACAGCGCAGTCATGCACGGGTCAATCGTCGTCGATGGAGTGCGTTCGTCGCTCGTCCAGTCCGGCGACACGACTGCGAGCGAGGCTGTCGTGTTCACGCACGGCAGCCCCGGCTGCGCCGAAGAGTTCTCAACGCTGGTGGCGCAGACCGGTGAGTTCGCCCGCGCGATCGCAATTGACATGCCCGGCTTCGGAGGTGCGGACAAACCGCGGCCGCGTGCGTTCGAATACAGCGCCGCGAACATCGGCGTCCATCTGGCGAAACAGTTGGAGGCACTCGGGGTTCAACGCGCTCACTTTGTCGGCCACGACTTCGGTGGAGCGTTCAATTTGCTTGCCGCGGCCTATTCGCCCGATCGAGTCGGATCGATCGTGATGATCAACAGCGGTTTGATGCGCGGGTACAGCTGGCATCGGATAGCACGGATCTACCGCACGCCGCTGCTTGGCGAACTGTTCATGATGATCGCGAACGAACGCGGATTCGCGTTCGCGATGCGATCGTTGCCCGATTGGCTCGTCGCTCAGATGTGGTCGAATTTCGATCGCGCGACACGACGCGCGGTGCTGGCCCTGTACCGGGCGACGCCGATGGGCGGTCAGGCCGAGCAGTTGCCGGCGATCCGCATGCTCAGCCGCGACTGGCCGGCGCTGGTGATCTTCGGAGCGGATGACCCATATCTGCCCGCCGCGCTGGCCGCTCGCAACCAGGAATCGCTGCCCAACGCCTCGATAGAACTGATCGAAGGCGCTGGTCATTGGCCGCACGCCGAAGCCCCGCAGGCGACCGCCGACGTGCTGTTGCCGTTCCTGCAAGCGAACGCCGGCAGCTAGTTCGCGACCGGGTCGGGCTTCGCAGGCGGCAACGCCACGGCGCAGACGGTCAGCGCCCGCCCGGCCCACCGATATAGTCGCCGCAATGTTGGGCGTGAGCCGATTGACTCGATTCGGCCCTCGCGCGATCATCGGTTTTGCGTTGCTGGCCGCACTCGGCGCGTTGCTGATTGCGACGAATCCCGCGTCCGCAGCCAATCCGACGACTTGTGGGGACGAGGATGTCCGAGGCTCGACCGAATCGTCGAATGCGCCTCGGTCCGAACGCGCCACTCTGCTTTTCGTCCCCGGTCCGTTGCGCACTCCGCGACCAGCGCTCACCGCCGACCTCCAGCAACTGCCGGGATTCTCGGTCGGCCTGTTCAGTCCCACACTCGGTCGCTATACGCCCCTGCAGATGATGCTTGACATCTCGCAGGGATCTCGTGTTGCGACGAGCCTCTACAAACCGGCGATTCCGCCGCGCCCCGGTCTGATCTTCGAGGACGACGGTTCCGGGCAGATGGTCGGTTGGACGAGATTGGTGGACCGGGCGAAGGCGGTGCCGGGCGATGTCATCCCTGGGCTCCTCGGCTGCACGCTCTCGGCTGCGGGCAAACGAGTCGATTGGATCGGCTTCGACGGAGGGGCGACACTCTCGGCGGTTGCGGCCACGGACACCGTCGGAAGGCTCCAGTCAGTCAGCTCGACAAATCAGAGCGAACTGCGCGCGGACATTTTGAAGGCAGGCGAAGTGGCGGATCTCGTGGTCGCCGAACTTCCGGCCGGCGGTCCCGGGTACGGCATCGCGCGCACGCTGGCAGAGCAAGACCCGGATCGCATGATCTTGGTGGTCCAGTCGCCACCTGATCCGGCGCGCACGCGGCTGCTTACCGTGGCTGTGCGCGGAATCGGCGCGGAGGGCGGAATATCGTCGAAAACGACGCGTCGAACCGGTCTGGTCGCCGCGACCGATGTTGCTCCGACGATCCTCGAACGGCTGAGAGTGGAGCAGCCGTCGCCGATGCAGGGCCAACCGATCGTGGACGCGCCGCGCTTGAGTGCGGCGGAACTCAACGAGCTGAACGACCGGCTTGCGCTGATCGCCGGGCGCCGCGCCCCGCTCGGCAAGGATGTCTTGGTGCTGGGCGGACTGTTCCTGCTGGTGTTGCTCCTGGTGGGGCGATTGGCCCGTCGATCTCGCGAGACCGCGAGGCTTGCCCAGCGACTCGTCGGCCTGGCGGTGCTCTGGCTGCCGTTCTTTCTGCTGATCACAGCTGCCCTGCGACCGTCACGCGCGATCGAAGCGGACGTGGTCGTTTTTGGGTCGATGCTCGCCGCATATCTGACTGACCGATTGATCCCCTGGCCGCGTGGCCCTTGGCTTCCGGCGCTGGTCGTGGTGGTCGCTCACGGACTCGACTTCGTTCTGCTCGGCGGCGAATTGACCGGCGAGTCGCTGCTCGGCTCGAATCCGCTCTACGGCGCGCGCTTCTTCGGTGTCGGCAATGAACTTGAAGTGGTGATCTGCGTCAGCGCGGTGATCGGCTGTGGCGCAGCGATGTGTGGACGCTCGCTCGCTCGCCCCGCTCGATGGTTCGCTGTTTCGGGCGCTGCTCTGGCCCTATATCTCGGCGCAGGCAGGATTGGTGCCGATGTCGGTGGAGTGATTTTCGCCGCTGCGGCCTTTGGTACTGCCGCGCTGTACGTGGCGAAGCTCAGGCTGACCGTCCTGCGTGCGCTCCTGATCGTCGCCGTACCGGTGCTCGGCCTGATCGCGATCGGTTTGCTCGATGCCGTCTCGTCCGGCGAGTCGCATCTGACCAGGACCGTCTTCGAAGCGCAGGGACCGGGCGAACTTTTCACGGTCGTCGAGCGACGTTTTCGTGCCAGCGTTGAGGGTGCGCGAAACGGAGGCGTTTGGATTGGGGTGTTGATCTCACTGGTCCTGCTTGCGTGGGGATGGGTCAAGCGGGAGCGAGTGTTCGCGCCACTGACCGAGGGTGGCGCCGGTGCGGACGAAATGCGACCCCTGCGCGCGGCATTCGTCGGCGGCCTCGCCGGAACGGTGGTCGGCGCGCTGGCCAATGACTCTGGCCCGGCGATTCTGCTGATCGGGACGATCTATCTCGGAATGTGCGTGCTGTACGTGCGCGGCAGGCAGCCGCTAGCCCAAAATGGTTAGTTGATACTGACTTTTTACTAGTTTTGGGAACCAATCCCGGTGGAAAATCGCGCTGGCCAACGCCGATTGCCGGGTTTTGTACATCTGGATAAGCGCGGCACGCAGCGGATTGGCTTAGGCTCTGCCACGCATCCATCACGGTCGTCAAGACTTTCGAGACAGCAATTCATTCACCCCACCCAAGACCGATCTGGGACAATTCCAGAAGCTCCGGATCGTTGACAGTCACAGAGGAAATAGGCAACAAATGACAGCTCTACGCCAGCACGCCATCACCGGCACGCATTGGGGATTCCGTAATGGAACCACCAGTCAGTCCGAGGAAGAGGTCTTCAACCAGAACGTCTTCACCGACGACGTTGCCAAGGAGCTCATGCCGACAGAGAGCTTCGACCAGTTCAAGGCCGCCTTGAAGGCCGGAGAAGCGATCAGCCCCGATGTCGCGGACGCCGTCGCCGCCGCGATGCTCGAGTGGGCTCTCAGCAAGGGTGCGACGCACTACACCCACTGGTTTCAACCGCTTACCGGTCGTACCGCCGAGAAGCACGACTCGTTCTACGAGCCGAAAGATGGCAAGGCGCTTGCCAAGTTCCGCGGCAAGGAGCTGATCCAGGCTGAGCCCGACGCCTCCTCGTTCCCGAACGGCGGACTGCGCTCCACGTTCGAGGCTCGCGGCTACACCGCTTGGGACCCGACCTCGCCGGCCTTCATCCTTGAGAATCCGAATGGCGCAACGCTCTGCATTCCGACGGCGTTCACCTCGTGGACCGGGGATGCGCTGGACACGAAGATCCCGGTGCTGCGATCGATGCGCGCGCTATCCGATGCCGCGCTCCGCGCCGTCCGTCTGTTCGGCGACGACGAGTCGCAGGCTGTGTTCACGACTGCCGGCGCCGAACAGGAGTACTTCCTGATCCCGGAGCACTACTTCTACGAGCGACCCGACCTCGTCACCACAGGCCGCACGCTGTTTGGCGCCAAGCCGCCGAAGGGCCAGGAGCTCGACGACCACTACTTCGGTTCAATTCCGGAGCGCGTTCTCGCCTTCATGATGGAATTCGAGAACGAGCTGGCCAAGCTCGGTGTGCCGATCAAGACGCGTCACAACGAGGTTGCGCCGGCCCAGTACGAAGTTGCTCCGATGTTCGAGAGCAGCAATCTCTCGTGTGACCACCAGCAGTTGATCATGCAGACGATTCAGAACACGGCCCGCAACTACGGCCTCGTCGCACTGCTGCACGAGAAGCCGTTCGCTGGCATCAACGGATCGGGCAAGCACAACAACTGGTCGATGGGCACCGACACCGGCACGAACCTGCTCAACCCCGGCGACACACCGCACGACAACCTGCAGTTCCTGTTCTTCTGCACTGCGATCCTCGCCGCGGTGAAGAAGCACCAGGGCCTGCTGCGCGCGACCGTTGCTTCGGCCGGAAACGATCACCGT
Organism: Solirubrobacterales bacterium; assembly: GCA_049608465.1. GTDB lineage: Bacteria > Actinomycetota > Thermoleophilia > Solirubrobacterales > JACPNS01 > JACPNS01. The sequence goes on from JBMYXO010000026.1 coordinate 11,413, forward strand.
CTCGGAGCCAATGAGGCGCCGCCGGCAATCATCTCGGTCTATCTCAGCGACCAGTTGCAGGACGTTTACGACCAGATCGAGAACGGCACCGCGACGACGTCCAAGGAAGGTTCGATACTGGACCTCGGCTCACCGGTGCTGCCGGACCTGCCGGCCGACGCCGGCGACCGCAACCGCACCAGCCCGTTCGCCTTCACCGGCAACCGCTTCGAGTTTCGCGCGCTCGGTTCCAACCAGTCGATCAGCGACCCGAACACCGTGCTCAACACGATCACGGCGGAAGCGTTGAACGAACTGTGCGAACAGCTCGAGGCCGGCATCGCGGAAGGCAAGTCGCTCGAGGACGCGCTCGCCCCGATTCTGACCGAGACCTACAAGGCCAACAAGGACATCATCTTCAACGGTGATGGCTACTCCGAGGAATGGCACGCCGAGGCTGCCTCGCGCGGTCTGTTGGACCTCAAGACGACTCCCGTCGCACTCAAGCAATGGCTCGAAGAGCAGACCGTCGCGACCTTCGAGAAGTACGGTGTGCTTTCGGAGGGTGAGCTCGAATCGCGCTATGAGGTGTACATCGAGCAGTACGTGATCAAGACCAACATCGAGGCCGAGACCACGTACGACCTCGCCAAGACCTCGCTGTTGCCGGCCGCCGTTCGTTACATCAACGAGCTGAAGACCGGCGCACCGTCGCTGGCGGGCGACGTCGAGGAACTGGTCGACAAATTCGCGGCGGCGATCAAGGAACTCGAGATCGCCAACCTCGACGAGAACCACCCGACGGAGATCGCGGCCGAGGCCGACTACATGTGCGACGTGGTGCTCGGCAAGATGCTCGCGGTTCGTGAGATCGGCGACGAGCTCGAGCGCGTCGTGCCGGATTACCTCTGGCCACTGCCCAAGTACCGCGAGATCCTGTTCGTCAAGTAGTCACTTCGCCAAACGGGCACAGCGCCCGACAACAGTCTCGGCACCCCGGCATCGGATTTGGTCCCCCAACCTCAGATTCGTGCCAGCAAAGACCTCGCCGCCCGTCGGCGAGGTCTTTGTGCGTTCGGGGGCCGTGAATTCGGAGGTGCGCTGCGCCGTTCAGATGTAGCGATTGGCGATCGACACGGCCTGCGACTCGTACGCGCCACCAAACAAGTAGACGTGCAGCAGAATCATCGCCAGCTGCCACAGCGGAACTCGATCTGCGAAGCCGTCGGCGATCGGAAACGCCTCGTTGTACGCGTCGAAAGTTCGCTGACCGGGACCGCCGAAAACCGTCAGGTTTGCCAGGTCGACTTCGCGATGACCGCCATGCGCCACGGGATCGATCAGGATCGGCGTGCCTTCGCGGTCGGCGATGACGTTTCCGATCCACAGGTCGCCGTGCGTCCGCGCGGGGGACTCGACCGGGCCCGCAAAGTCGTCGATTCGTTCGGCGAGCGTCAGCATCGCGCTAGCGGCGCTGGTGCCTAAACGGCCGTTGGATGCGGACCGTTCGGTCAGTGGAACGATTCGATTTGCCGCGTAAAACTCGGCGAACGTGGGCTTGGGGTTGTTCGGCAACGAGAGGTCGTTGAATCGCATCGGCGCGCTGCTGTCCGGGCCGGGCGTGAAGCCCAATTCCGGGGCGCCGAGCATGTGCATCGCCGCGAGTTGCCGGCCCAGCTGCTCGGCGTCGATCGAACCCTCGTCGATCCATTCAAGCGCCAGCAGGCGCGGCCCGTCTTTGCTCGCCACGGGGTCGTGCACACCCACGACATCGGGGGTGGCGATCGCCGAATTCTCGGAAAGCCATTCGAGGCCGGCCGCCTCTGCGGTGAACATCCCTGCCTGCGCGCCGGGGCTTGATTTCAGGAAAATCGAACCGTCGCTGGTTTCTACGCGGAAGGCGTCGTTGATGTCGCCGCCGCGAGTTCTGGTGACTGACACGACCGTCAAATCGAATTGTTCGGTCAGCACGCGTTCGATAGCCGCAGGGTCGACCACTGCGACCGGCCTCTCAGACCGCCTCGGACAGCACCGAATCGAGCAGTCCGCGACACGCGGCTTCGACCAAATCGATCACGTCGTCGAAGCCGTTCGGCCCGCCGTAGTAGGGATCCGGTACGTCGAGGTCGTCGGGCGTGGACATCGGATCGAATTCGCGGAGCATCTTGACCTTGGCCTCGAGCTCGTCCGTCGGCGCGATCGACCGGAGGTCGCGAAAGTTGTAGGCGTCGGCGGCGAGGATCAAGTCGTAGTGATCGAAGTCTGCGCTGCTCACCTGGCGCGCCTTGCCACCGATCGTGATCCCGCGCGCCTCCGCGTGGGCAGTGCTTCGCGGATCGGGCGACTCGCCGAGGTGCCACGAACCGGTGCCGGCACTGTCGATCTCAAATCGATCGGCGAGCCCTTCTTGATCGACGATGTGGCGCATCACGCCCTCCGCGGTCGGTGATCGGCAGATATTGCCAAGGCAAACGAAAAGCAGTTTCGTCGGTTCAGCCATCCAGACGATTCTGGCAGGGCCCTTTCAAGCGGGTTGGCTGTGGAGGGCGAGAATCAGCGCTCCTATCTCAATCGGACCGATCAGTCTTGCCCTCGCCCGTCGGGCGAGGGCAAGGCCAAAACACCTCTTGAAATCAAGCGAACCCGACGCCAATGGTCTATCCGCCGCTACCCAGTCTCCGCGCAACCACTCGCGCCCGACCCGCTTCGCCGAATACCGAAGGTCCAACCACTCGGTGCATCAAACTCAACCGCAGATCGCCCTCGGCGCCCTATTTCTCAACCAGGTGCACCGCGAGAAAGCTTTTCGGGTATTGCTCCTTCAGATCTTCGACCAGTGTCTGAAGTTGCGGCGATGCACTTGCCGCTTCGGCCATGCTGCTGACCAGCGGGTCGATCTTCGTTGAAAGCGTTCCACCCCGATCCACGGCGGCAGCTTTCTTCTTCAACGACTCCAACGCCTTGTCGCTTGCTTCACCGGCGGCGACCAAACCACCGGTGTCGTTGTCATCAAGGAACTCCTCCCACTGTTCGAGGAAGTCGAGGTATTTCTCAAGTGCGCTGAAGCCGAACTTCACGGCCGAGAGACCAGCGGTCGTGTATCGCTCGACCGTCTCGGTCGTTTGCTCGTAGTCCTCCGTGAACTGCACGTTCGACGCGTCGTCGTCGAGACCGCCCGCAAAGTCCGGCATCGGGGTCTTCTTCAGTTTTGTGTTCGCTCGCGTCAGTTCGTTGCGGTAGTCGTCGAGTTCGTCGATTCGCGACTGGATCTCGGTCTGCGCGCGCCGCACGTCGCCTTTCGTCGCCTGCGACAGGTCGTTCGCCTCCAGCGCCTTGTTGATGTCCTTCAGGTCTCGAGTCGAGGACTTTTCGAGAACGTCCTTGTTGTAGAGCGCGTACACCAGTTCCAGCGCGTCGCCGTGCACACCGGCCTCTTCGACGAGCGCTTCGTCGACGGATCCGCCACAACCCGCGGCGAACACCGCGAGCGCGGCGATCGCCATCGCTGCGGCGAGGTTTGGCTTGGACGGAGTCATCTTCCAGCATTTGAACGAGCGCATCTGCGAACGAGCCTTTCGGTTGGTGGCGACAAATTATGATCGTCGGCCGGTCGGCCGTCATACGTAGTTCGTGCGGAGATCGCGTCAGGCGCGCATCGCTTCGGCGCGATCCAACGCCGTGACGAACTCCGTGGCCGAGAGCACCGTGAGATCCTTCACGTGCGAGGAACGCAGCGACTCGTCTCCGGAAATCACGTATCGCGCGCCGGCCGTCCGCGCAATTGCCGCGAGAAAGTCTCCGGTTCGGTCGATCGTGACGCGCGGCGGGTCGTAGATGTCGGCGACGAAGAGGGTGGAGGCACTGAGCTGGTCGACGAACACCGCGGCGCGTCGTTCCTCGGCTTGATTCACGAATGCCGGTCGACGCAGAACGCCGTCGAGTTCAGCGATTAACCGCGGGCTCGTGACCAACTCGAATTCGCCCTCGCGGTGGACTTCGAGCAGGACGTCCGCGGGTGAGCCGGACGGACCGATGAATCCCGCCACGAGAACGTCGGTATCGGCGACAACGCGAATCATCGAATCATTCGTTTCCGTCAACTATTTGGTGATCGGGTGGGTTCGGCGATATGCGCGGACTTCGTCCACCGCAGCCTGCATCGCCTCGTCGGCCGTGAGCGTCGTCAACTCGTGCGACGCCTCGACCGCGTCGAGGCCGAGCTGCACCTTCAATGCACGTTCGACGATCTCGGATTCCTTCAAGCCCTGCCGCGCGGCGGTGATCTTCAGCGCTCGATGGACAAGCGGATCGACATATGCGGTGAGTTTCGTTTTCGACGCCATGGCAACAAATATAGCCAAATGACGTCATGACGTCAAATCGACAGAATGCATGCTTTATGCTCGTTCGAGGCACCGAACTTGGCACCTTTCCGCCACGTCGCCCGAACCCCACAGACAGGATCTCCCAAATGCGCGATTACCTCAAGACAGTCAGCGAACGCGTCGTCATCTTCGACGGCGGAATGGGTGCGACGCTCGAGGCATTCGACCTCTCGCTCGAAAACGACTACAAGCTCGAGGGCCGCGCACACGAAGCGCTGATCCTCCACCGCCCAGACGTGATCGAGGGCGTCCACCGCAGCATGATCGACGCCGGCGCGATGGTCGTCGAGACCGACACCTTTCAGGCTTCGCGTCTGAAGCTCAGCGAATGGCAGTTCGCCGACGGCACCACGCTCGCCGATCACACGCACGAAATAAACGTCAAAGCAGCTCAGATTGCTCGCAAGGCAGTCGGCGAGGATCGCTTCGTCGCCGGATCGATCGGCCCGACCGGGATGCTCCCGGCCTCGATGGAACCGGGCCTTTGCGAGATCACGTTCGCCGAACTCGCCGAGACCTTCCGCGAGCAGACCGTTGGCCTGCTCGAGGGCGGGGTCGATCTGATCATCATCGAAACGGCGCAGGACATTCTCGAAGTCAAGGCCGCCGTCTTCGGCGCGCGTGAGGCGATGAAGGAGTCGGGCCGCGCCGTTCCGATCCAGACCTCGATCACGCTGCTGCCCAACGGCGGCAAGATGCTGCTCGGCACCGACGTCGATGCGGCGTTGACGACGCTCGAGGCGTTGAAGGTCGATGTCATCGGCCTCAACTGCTCGACCGGACCAGAAGACATGCGCGATGCAATCCGCTTTCTCGGTGAGAACAGCCCGATGCCCGTCCATTGCATTCCCAACGCCGGCCTGCCGGTTCAGGGTGACGACGGCGAAACGGTGTTTCCCGAGCAGCCCGGCCCGCTTGCCGAAAGTCTCGGTGAGTTTGTCGAGAAGTACGGAATCTCGATCGTCGGCGGCTGTTGCGGTACCACGCCCGAACACATCCGCGCGATCGCCGATCGCTGCGCGGACCTTCCTGTCGCGGAACGCCCGGCGCCACGCCCGCCGCGCGTCTCGTCGATGATCGCTGCAACAGCTCTGGTGCAGGAACCGGCCCCGACGTTGGTCGGCGAGCGCGTCAACTCGCAGGGCTCGCGCGCCGCCAAAGAGCTCTTGCTCGACAACGACTACGACGGTCTCGTTCAGGTCGCCGAAAACCAGGTCACCGGTGGCGCGCACGTGCTCGATCTCTGCGTCGCGCTCACCGAACGGCCGGACGACGAAGCCGAACAGATGCGAGAGGTCGCCAAGCGCGTCTCTCTGACGCAGCCGGCACCGTTGCAGATCGACTCGACCGAGCCCGACGTGATCAAGCTCGCTCTGGAGCAGACCCCGGGGCGCGCGATCGTCAACTCGATCAACCTTGAAGCCGGACGCGACAAACTCGACGAGGTCGTGCCGCTGGCCATTCAGCACGGCGCTGCCGTAATTGCTCTGACGATCGACGAAGTCGGCATGGCAAAAACGGCTGCGCGCAAGGTCGAGATCGCGCAGCGGATTCACGAGCTTGCGTGCGGCGAACATGGGCTCGACGAAGAACTGTTGATCTTCGACCTGCTCACGTTCACGCTCACAACGGGTGACGACGAGTGGAAGCCGAGCGCGATCGAGACGATCGAGGGAATTCGTGCGTTGAAGGAGGCGCTGCCGAAGGTCAAGACCTCACTTGGCGTGTCCAACGTCTCGTTCGGCGTCGGCCTGACCGCCCGCGCAGTGCTCAACTCGGTGTTCCTGCACCACTGCGTCGAGGCCGGTCTCGATCTGGCGATGGTCAACCCGAACCACATCACGCCGTACGGCGAGATTTCCGACGAGGAACGCAAGCTTGCCGATGACCTCGTCTTCAACCGCAGCGAGGACGCGCTCCAGAAGTTCATCGAGCACTTCGAGGGCAAGGGCGAAGAAGACGTCAACGAAGCCGCCGACCCAACCGAGGGCATGGAGCCCGAAGAGGCGCTGCACTGGCACATTCTGCGTCGCAAGAAGGAAGGCGTGGAGGATTGGATCGACAAGTCCGTCGACAAGATCGGCGCGGTGCCAACGCTCAACGACGTCCTGTTGCCGGCGATGAAGGAGGTCGGCGACAAGTTCGGTGCCGGCGAGTTGATTCTGCCGTTCGTGCTGCAGAGCGCCGAAGTGATGAAGAAAGCCGTCGCGCGGCTGGAGAACTACCTCGACCGCATCGAGGGCTACACCAAAGGCGTCGTGGTGCTGGCGACCGTCTTCGGCGACGTGCACGACATCGGTAAGTCGTTGGTCAAGACGATCCTCACCAACAATGGCTACACGGTCGTCGACCTAGGGAAACAGGTGCCCGTCGGCGACATCGTCGACGCGGCCAAGGAGAACGACGCGACAGCGATCGGGCTGTCGGCGCTGCTGGTCTCGACGTCGAAGCAGATGCCGCTGGCCGTGCAGGAGCTGCATCGGCAGGGCCTTGAATTTCCGGTGTTGCTCGGCGGGGCAGCGATCAACCGCAAGTTCGGATATCGCGCGTCGTATGTGAACGGCAAGGAGGACGACACCACCTACGACCCCGGCGTCTTCTACTGCAAGGACGCCTTCGAGGGTCTTGCCGTGATGGACCGGCTGGTCGAGCCGGAGGAGCGCGCCGAACTCGTCGCCAAGGTTGCCAAGGAAGCAGCCGACATGCGCAATGAGGTCGAGGTCGTGGATGACGGTCCTCCGACCACGGACGACTCGGTCCGGTCGGCCGCTCAGACCGAGCTTCCGGTGCCGACGCCGCCGTTCTGGGGCGTGCGAGAAATCGACGTTCCGCTCGACGAGGTCTACAACTTTCTCGACACGCACGTGCTCTACAAACTGCATTGGGGCGGTCGCGGGATGTCGGCGGAGGAGTACCGAAAGCTGCTTCAAGACGAGTTCCAGCCGCGCCTTGAGCGCATGTGGAAAGAGCAGACCTACCTGCACCCGCGCGCCAAGCTCGGCTACTTCCCCGGCTACTCGGTGGGTAATGAAATCTGGTTGATCGATCCGGATGACCGCGAAAAAACTGTCGACGAAGCGCGTGTGATCGAAAAGCTGGTCGCGCCGCGTCAGCCACGCCACGACCGCATCTGCCTGGCCGATTTCTACAAGCCACGCGAAGTGGTCGAGCAGACCGGTGAGTACGACGTGGTGCCGATACAGGCAGTCACCGTCGGCGGCGAAGTCACCGACCTGATGGCCAAGCTCGAAGCCGACGGCGAGTTTGCCGAACAGCTCTACGTACACGGACTCGGGGTCCAGACAGCTGAGGGGACGTCGGAATGGCTGCATGCCAAGGTTCGCGAAGACCTCGGAATCGATCCCACGCAGGGCCGCCGCTATTCATGGGGCTATCCGGCAGTGCCCGAACAGAGCGAACACGAAAAGGTTTTCCGTGCGCTCGACGCAGAGTCGATCGGGATGTACCTCTCCGGTGCCTACGCGGTCGAGCCGGAACAGTCGACCGTCGCGATCATCGCCCATCACCCTCAGGCCGTCTACTACGGGACCAAGAGCGGCTTCCTGCCCAAGCCCGGCGTTGCAATGCCCGATCAGTTGATCAAGGGCACCGAGCGTGATCCGGCCGTGCGTGCGATCAATCTCGAGGATCCGCGAGAGGCGACGATCGCCGGCGAGATCGACGAGACCGGAAACGCCAAAGTCATCGATTCGGACGGATCACCGGACGACGACGAGTTCGACGAATCCGCGCTGGCCGACGAAACCGCGTCGCTGACGAAGTAGCTGGTCCACGAAGCAGCCGCCGGCGCGGTACCCTCGATTCCAATGGCTCGCAACCGAGACAACAAGGCCAAGGCCGAGACCAAGGCCGAAGAGTTGGAACGAGTCGATCGCGACTATCTCCAGATCAAGCGGATGCTCGTAGTCGGCCTCGTCGCCGTACTCGGCCTCGCCGCCGCCCTGATTTTCACACGCCCCGGCGGATACATCCCGCTGGTTGCCTTCTTGGTGATCGTCGAGGCCATCAGTTTCCCGCTGTTCATGCGGTCACTCGACAAGCGACGCGAAGAGCGCATTGCCGAGATCGAGTCGGACGAGTAGCTCACCTACCTTTCGGTAGCCCTCTGAATAGTGCATTCCGATGCGGGTTTCAGCCCGTTGGTGACCCTATGTCCAAAGGCGTCGGTGAATGTTTCTCCATCGGTACAACAAGCGCAAATGGGCTTGTCCATACCTTGATCGTGCATTCACGAAACCATTCTGACCGGGCTTCTGACGTCGCCGGGTTATTGCATGACCGAAAGGAAATTTCACTGCACATGAAACGTAAGCCAATAATCCTCGGAGCGGCGCTCGCTGTCCTCGGAGCGTTGATGCTCCCGGCGACGAGTCTTGCTGCTGGGGCGTTGACCGTTACGGATGCCGACGCGCTGTCCACGCAGTTTCAGCTGAACACGCTGTGGATTCTGCTCGCAGCCGTGCTCGTTCTGTTCATGCAGGCCGGATTCGCGTTCTTGGAAATCGGATTCTCGCGTGGAAAGAACTCCGGAACGATCGTCGCCAAAATCCTGACCAACATGGGAATCGCCGCAATCGTGTACTTCGCGGTCGGTTACTCGTTCGCGTACTCGGACGGCAACTGGTTCATCGGTGGTCTGGACAACCTGTTCCTCAAGGACATCGCCGGTGTCAACCAAGCGGCCGCTGACGGCACGTTTGCGGCAGTCAACGAAGAGGGCATCGGATACTCAGGATGGGCTGATTGGCTCTTCCAGTACGCGTTCTGCGCCGTCTCATTGGCCATCGTCTGGGGAACGACGCTTGAGCGCATCAAGTTCGGCGTCTACATCATCTTCGGCGTGCTGTTCGCGTCGGTCATCTACCCGCCGGTGTCGCACTGGGTCTGGGGTGGTTGGCTCGGTGCCGACCTTGGCGTCCAGGACTTCGCCGGATCTTCGGTGGTCCACCTCACGGGTGCTACCGCCGGCCTGGCAGCGACGCTGTTGTTGGGTGCTCGAAAGGGCAAGTTCGTCGACGGCAAGGCCCGGGCGATCCCAGGCCACAACATGCCGCTGTTCGGTCTCGCCTGCTTCATCCTGTTGATCGGCTGGTTCGGTTTCAACCCCGGCTCCCAGCTTTCGGCCGACCCGCGTATCGCTGAGATCGGCGTCGTGACGCTGCTCGGTGGCCTCGGCGGTGTGCTCGGCGCGTTGATCACCGGCTACATCATCATGAAAACGATCGACATCGGCATGGTCGGCAACGGCCTGATCGCCGGTCTCGTCGCGATCACCGCACCTTCGGGATACGTGCTCGCATGGGCCGCGATCCCGATCGGCTTGGTCGGTGGCGTCGTCGTCGTGCTCGGCGTGTTCATGTTCGAGCGGCTGCGTGTTGACGACCCGGTCGGTGCGCTCTCAGCGCACGGTCTTGCCGGTATCTGGGGAACGCTCTCATGCGGAATCTTCACTGCCGGAGGACTCGCCGAGCTCAACGGCGTCGGCGAAGCCGGGCTGTTCTACGGCGGTGGACTCAGTCAGCTAGGTGTTCAGTTCGTGGCCGTCGGTGTGACGTTCGCGTACGTCTTCGCCGCCAGCATGATCGTGTTCGCAGTGATCAAGGCAACGTACGGCCTGCGCGTCTCAGAGGCAGAGGAAGACGCCGGACTCGACATCTCTGAGCACGGCATGTACGGCTACCCGGAGCAGTTCATTCCGGCGTCAGAGCTCGTTGGTCCCGGACTTCCCGGTACGCCGAGCCACGCGTCGAGTGTGCTCGCTGAACCCCCGACGTCCGGCGCCCCCGCCGGCGCCCAGGCATAAGGAGGCCTTGAATCATGAAAAAGATCGAAGCCTTCATTCGCCACGAAGCGTTCGAGTCGATCCGCAAGGACCTGCTCGATAGCGGAATCCCGAGTCTGTCCATCACGGACGTGAAGGGCTCGGGACGACAGAAGGGCATCACCGAGTCGTACCGCGGCTCTGAACTGGTGATTCACCTTCGCCCGAAATTGAAGATCGAATGCGTCGTCGATGACTCTGAGGTCACGACGGTTTGCGACACGATCCTCAAGTACGCCCGAACGGGAGAGGTTGGTGATGGAAAGATCTTCATCATCAGCGTTGACGATGCGATTCGCATCCGAACCGGCGAGCGTGGTGCGTCTGTCCTGCAGTCGCATGAAGCGGAAGAGATTCCGTCTGGGGTTTAGAGCCCCACTCCTGGATGGTGGATGGAACGAACGCCTCGGACCGAAAGGTCCGGGGCGTTTTTTTCTTTGCGTCGCCAATCGACTCGGCTCGGTCCTTACCATCGAGTACGCGCGATTGCGGTGGCTAAAGAATTGCCCGCGTAAGCCGATCCAACGACTGGATTTACCGCGTGACCCCCGCGCTATATTGCTCGAGAGGTCAGCACGTTGCCTCGTTGGCAGTATTGATGCGCGAATTCAACTTCAACTCGACCCCCTTGCTCAGGGCCCGATTCGTCGGGAACGTTCGCCCGATTCGTCGGGATCTTGACGCACGCTGAGGAATCTCTTGGCGCTCAGGGACATCACCCTCCAGCTCGCCGGCGAATCCGGCGAAGGCGTTATTTCGGGTGGTGACATTTTCACCTCCGGCGCTGCGCGAGCCGGCTATTGGGGCCTGACTTTTCGAACCTATCCGGCCGAGATCAAGGGCGGACCGTGCATGTTTCAGGTGCGGATCGGCAGCGAGCGCATTCGCTCGATCGGCAATCAGACAGATCTGTTGATCTGCTTCAACCAAGAGGGATTCGACCTGCAACACGAGACGGTCGGCCCGGAGGGCATCGTGATTCTCGATGCCGAATCGGCCAAGGCAACCGACGATTTCGACGGGCGTTCCTACGAAGTGCCGTTCAGCCAAATTTCGGAAGAGGCCGGCGGCTCTCGGCGCGGCAAGAACATGGTGGTCGTCGGGTCTGTCTGCGGCCTCCTCGATATCGACGTCACGCAGCTCGAGCAGCTGATTCTCAAGCGCTACGCGCACAAGGGCGACGTCGGCGAGGCGAACATCAACTCGCTGAAGGCGGGCGAGGCCTACGCGCGCGAGAACCTGCCGGACGTCTGCAACGTGAGCAAGCCCGGCGAACCGGAGCGTGAACGAATCTTGCTCAGTGGCAACCAAGCGATCGTCGCCGGCGCGCTACATGCAGGTCTCACTTATTACGCCGGCTACCCGATCACGCCGGCGTCGGACATTCTCGAAAGCCTTGCGGCGCGGATCCCGAAGTTCGGTGGAGTGGCGATTCAGACCGAGGACGAGATTGCCGCACTGGCATCGGTGCTCGGCGCAAGCTTCACCGGTGCAAAGGCGATGACGGCAACGTCCGGCCCCGGGCTGTCGCTGATGAGTGAGTTGATCGGACTCGCTGGGACCGCCGAGATCCCTGCGGTGATCGTCGACGCCCAACGCGCCGGTCCGTCAACCGGTATGCCGACCAAGACCGAGCAGAGCGACCTCAACCACGCGATCTACGGTTCACACGGCGAGGCGCCTCGTGTTGTGATTGCACCGACGACTGTGGACGACTGCCTGACCTGCGCGGTCGAGGCGTTCAACGCAGCCGAGACCTACCAAGTGCCGGTGATCCTGCTTTCTGATCAGTCTTTGAGCCACCGTCTCGAAACTGTCGACCGCCCAGATCTGTCGAAGATCCCGGTTGAGAACCGCGTGCACCCACCGAGCACCGTCACCGGCCCTCGCTACGACGCCGTCAACGGCGACGGGGACCCAAACCGTTACAAGCGCTACGAGTTGACCGAGAACGGCGTTTCGCCGATGGCGATCCCCGGCGCCCCGGGTGCGTACGTATCGACCGGCATCGAACACGACGAACTGGGCCACCCCGGGTACACGCCCGAACTCCACGTTGCGATGCAGGACAAACGTTTCAACAAGCTTTTGCCGCTGGCGGCGAGTAGCCGCGTAACTGTGACCGGCCCAGAGAGCGCGAAGATCGGTCTTCTCGGCTGGGGATCGACCGAAGGCGCCGCCGTCGAGGCCGCAGAGATTCTGCGCGATCAAGGCATCAGCGCGGCGACCTTTTATCCGCGGATCATCTCGCCGCTGCCGATCGAGCGCATCAAGGACTGGGCCGAGGGTATGGAAACGATCATCGTGCCCGAGGTCAACTACACCGGCCAGTTCGCCCGCATCGTGCGAGCCGATTGCGAGATCAAATTGATTTCACAGACGCAGATCACCGGGCTGCCGTTCACGGCGGCGGACATCGCCGGCTTTGCCGCCGAAGCGGTCGGTGCAAAGATCAACATCGCTGCCGGAGCAACGGCATAACGAAAGGCAAACGGGACGAGCTATGCCAAAAGACGCCAAGGAATTCAAGTCAGACCTCAAACCGATCTGGTGCCCGGGTTGTGGTGATTTTGGTGTGCTGGCCGCTGCCTATCGCGCGTTTGCCGAACTCGATCTCGATCCCGACCGTACGGTCGTAGTCAGCGGTATCGGTTGTTCGAGTCGGTTCCCCGGATTTGTGACCACGTACGGCTATCACGGCGTGCACGGCCGAGCGCTACCGACAGCGATGGGCGTGAAGATGGCGAACCCGGAGCTCGAAGTGATCGCTGTGGGTGGCGACGGAGACGGTTTCGCGATCGGCGGTGGACACTTCCCGCACGCAGCTCGACGCAACATCGACATCACCTACGTGATCATGAACAACGAGACTTACGGCCTGACCAAGGGCCAGGTCTCGCCGACTTCGCGGCATGACCAGAAATCTCCGAGCTCACCGTTCGGCAACCAAGAAGAACCGCTCAACACAATGGCCACGGCGATCGCCGCCGACGCCTCATTCGTGGCCCGCGGTGCGTCCTTCCGTGCGAAGGAGTTGACCGAGTTGATCATCGCCGGTATGACCAACCCCGGCTTCAGTTTCATCGATGCCTATTCGCCCTGCACCGCCTTCAACAACAACACGCAGATTTGGAAGAACGACGTGGTTCAACTGGATGAGAACCACGACCCGACCGACCGCGCTGCGGCGTTCGCCCAAGCGCTCGATGACCCGATGTCACTCGGAATCTTCTACAAGCACGAGAAGCCGACGATGGTCGAGCAGTTCCAGGCGCTCAAGGACGCTGCCACCCCCGGCACCGTCGACGAATTGATCGACAGCTACTCGCTGAACGTCAAGATCGCTTCCTAGCGCCAGCGACCCAGGCCTCAGGGTCGCAGTCGCGCCGCCCTGCACTGCGCCTCGCCGCCCTGCACTACGCCTCGTCGCCATGCGCAGAGGAAAGCCTTAGATATCGCGTGCCCTCGCCCCCCGGGCGAGGGCACGGTGTTTTACCGGCATTGGAATGCGCCGTAGGCATGCAGCGCCTGAGTCACCGGGCTCGGCGGCGCGAATTCGGCGGGGGGTCAGTCGTCGAAGATGCTGCTGTCGAAAATGATTACCTCGTTCTGCTGGGTGACAGCGGCCAACAGAAAAAACGTGAGTCTTCG
>JBMYXO010000027.1:0-23936 GCA_049608465.1 Solirubrobacterales bacterium
TCACGGTGAGGGCACTTGCTGAGGGCGAGCAGCTGGTCACCCTGCGCAAGGGTGGCATTCGCGAGGAGAACAAGCACTTCGAGGTGATCGGCGATCGCTTTTTCCTCTATCCAACCTTCGACCATCAGCAGGCCCGGCTGGTGCGCGAATCGCACGTCCCCGAACTGAAGCGCGCGCTCGAGGACGGCGTATGGAATCCACCCGCGCCGACCGCGCGAATGATGGAGGCCGGTGTACCGGTGCCGCAGCCAGTGAGCGTGCGACTGCGAGCCTGGGCCGAAGTCGCCGCGCGCTACGAGGTGACTTCCGCCAACGTGGTCAAAGATCTTTCACCGTTTCACGTCTGGACGCCCGAGTACGCAGCAAAACGATTCGACTGGAAACCACATCACCCGCTTCACGTCCTACTGCTTCGTACTTACCGCATCCCGCGCCCCGTGACGATCCGCGTCACCGAAGACTACGCCGGCTGCAAATCATGGGTCGAGGTGACTCGCGACCTGCCGTTCGAGGGCACCGCGGTCGTGGCCGACGGCGAGTTCGAAGCGATCAAGGCCGACATCGAGAGCCGCATCATCGGTGCTGGTGCTACTGCGCGCTGAGCGGAATGTTGTCCGAAGTGCGCGGATAAGCTGAAAGCGATGCGTGCGCTGACAAGACGACTCGCAACCGTGGTGTTCGCCGCAGTTGTCGTCGCACTCCCGCTTGGGTCTACCCCGTCGAGCGCTTCCGCAGCGACCTGGGCACCATGCACATTTGCGATGGTGGCAATCGACTGCGCGACCTACGACATGCCGCTCGACCGCACAGGCGTCGTGCCCGGAACGGTGAAGGTTCGGGCGATGCGAATGGCCGCCCCCGAAGGCCCGCGGATCGGGACGCTGTTCGTCGTCGCCGGAGGCCCGGGACAGGGAACTTCAGCCATGGCTGAGTTGATGGCGTCGCTCTTCGGCGGTGCCAACCGATACGACGTGATCGCGATCGACCAGCGCGGCTCAGGGTCGTCCGAACCGCTCAATTGCCCGCGGCTCGAGACCGGCAGTTTCATGTTTGAGGGCGACGACCCAAAAACCGACTGGCCGATCACGCAGTGTTCGAACGCGCTCGGCGTCGCCCGTTTCAGCTACAACACGGCCGAAGCCGTTGCGGATCTCGAAGCCGTGCGCGCCGACCTCGGAGTTGGGCAGATTTCGCTGTTCGGAGTCTCTTACGGAACCAAGGTCGCGATGGCATACGCCAAGACTTTTCCCGGCACGACGCGTTCCTTGCTGCTCGACTCACTTGTCCCGACAGATGAACCGAGCACCTTCGACGTCGACTCTGTCGCGGCGTTGCGACGCGCGCTCGGTGAGCTCTGCAAGTCGCGGCGCTGCAAAGGCATCAATCGAGCGCCGGTGAGCGGACTCCGCCGCGTGGCAAATCGCCTGGCACGCCAGCCGATCCCGAGCTTTGCGATCTCGCCATCTGGTCGCGTGACAGAGACTCAGCTCGACGATGACGCGCTGTTGCAGATCGTGCTTCAGGCAGACTTCAACCTTTTCATCTTCAATCAGCTGCCGAGCGCAATCACCACGGCGCTGCGGGGCGACTACGCCCAGATCGCACGCCTGCACGCCATCGTCTCCGGTGCCTTCGGCGTCGAGATGACACGCAGAACGGCAAGGTCGGTGGCACGCAGAATGCCAAAGCGAACGCGTCGCGTCCAACGCAAACCCGGAAATCGTCTGCGTGGACGGGACGCCGCGGCGCTCGCCGAGTTCAGCAACACAATGAACATTGCAACCAGTTGCGCCGATTTCAATCCCCCGTGGGCGCGCGGGGCCGACCTTGCTGAACGACAGGACGCGATCGTGGCCGCAGCCAACGCCATCCCCAACGCAACTTTCTCGCCGTTTTCGCGGTCCACCGTTCGCGATGCCTCGCTCGCGGTGATCTGCCGCGGCTGGGAGCAGAGCGCGGCTGCACCGGCGCTGCCTACCGGTCCTCTACCGCCGGTACCGACACTGGCGCTGAACGGCTCGTTGGACCTGCGAACGCCGAACGCCTGGGCCGAACGTTCGATCGCAGGAAATCAGAACGCTGAACTTTCATTGATCCCGTCGACCGGCCACTCAGTGATCGGCACCGACGCCAGCGGCTGTGCGTTGTCGTTGGCCAAGCGATTCCTGATCTTCGGGGCAACCGACGGCAAGTGCAACAGAAAAACTCCGGCGCTGCCCGTCGCCCCGCTACCAGCCCGATCATTGAAGGCGCTGCGCACCCCCGCCGGAAGCTGTCGCGGACTACGCGGAAAACGATGCAGCGCCGCCAAACGCGAGGTTCTGTCCGGTTATCTCGCGATGCGTGACTCGCTAGACCAGCTGATTTTGGGCAGTATGTTCGAAGGCCCGGGGTTGTACGGCGGAGCGTGGTTCTTGGAGTTCGATCTCAGCGACGATCTCGCTGAGCTCCTGCCCGTGGGCATCTCACTGCTCGGAGCCGCGAACACGCCCGACAGTTCGGTCAATGGCAGTATCGGCCTTACATCGCTGCCGAACGTCCGCGGCACATTGCGCGTCAGCGGCAGTACTTCCAAGCCATTTCGTGTCAACGTCAGCGGCCGAATCGCCTACAACAGGAGCGACGACCGGCTGACTTTGTCGGCTCGACGCGGCAAACAACGGGTCACGGTGCGGCTACGCGGAAGGGGCCGCAGCTCGGCTTCCTCTGCATCGTTCGCGGCCACGCGATCCGGTCTGCGTCTACGCGTCAACTACGCACGCGCCGTCGGCCTCGCGCCAGCAGGAACATTCGGCCGCTAGGCGGCGACGGCGTCCGCTACCAGAACAGCGTGGATTCGAGCGAGCCGTCGGCTTCCAGCTCTTCGACTGTCTTCGTGTAAACACCGGACGACAGGTACTTCCATCCGTCGTCGGCAATCACAAACACCACGTTGCCTTCATCGAAAGTCTCCGCGGCGCGGACAGCGATCGCGCAGATCGCTCCGCTTGACACACCGGCGAAGATGCCTTCCTCCTCAAGCAGCTTTTTCGTCCAGACGACGGCGTCACGGTTGCTGACGACGATTTTGCGATCGAGCAGCTCCAAGTCGATGATCGGCGGGATGAAACCGTCGTCGAGCGACCGAAGCCCCTGAACCAACTCGCCCTGGAGCGGCTCGGCGGCCACGATCTGCGTGCCGGTGCCCTGGTCCTTGAAGTAACGAGCGCAACCCATCAACGTGCCACCGGTCCCAAGACCGGCAACGAACGCGGTGACGTTGCCGTCGAGCTGATCGTGGATCTCGGGAGCCGTTCCCGTGTAGTGGGCCTCCGGATTCGCCAGATTTCCGTACTGGTAGGGCATGTAGTACGAGGATTCCTTTTCGGCCATGTCAAGCGCCAGCTCGACTGCTCCGTTACTCCCCTTGGCACCCTCGCTGTAGACGATCTCGGCACCGTACATGGTGAGCAGTTGTGTGCGTTCCTCGGTGACGTTGTCCGGCATCACGACCTTCAGCTTGTAGCCCTTGCGCCGCGCGATCATTGCCATCGCTATTCCAGTGTTGCCGGAGGTCGGTTCGAACAACGTGCTGCCCGGCATGAGGTCGCCCTTGGCTTCGGCATCCTCGATCAACGATTTGGCGACGCGATCCTTCACCGAACCGGTCGGATTGTGCGACTCGAGTTTTGCCCAGAGCTTCACGCCGGGCTTGGGTGACAATCGCGACAGCTCGACGAGCGGTGTGTGGCCGATCGAGTCGACGATGTCCGTGTAGACCTGGTCGGCGTTGTACGTGCCCCCGGCATTCATCCTGTTAGCCCCAGTCACTTCCATTACTTCAAAAACTATAGTCCGATTTCGCGAAAACGGAAGTAATCCGATCGCTCAATCGCTATTTTCCCCAAAGCGGGCGCGACGCCTGCCGGTCGAGCGCACGATTCAACCCAATCCACAGTTATGCGATTTACACAGCTACAGATCGACGAGATGGTCCAGCACTCGCGCGACGACCTACCGAACGAGTGCTGCGGCGTCGTCGCGAGCAAGGACGGGGTCGCACAGACGGTGCATCGCGCGGTCAACTCCGCGGCCAGCCCGTTGCGCTATGAAATCGATTCGAAGGACTTCCTGCGCATCTACAACCTGATCGATGACGCTGATCAGGACGTCGGCGCCATTTACCACTCACATACGCGCAGTGCTGCCTACCCGTCGCAGACCGACATCAATCTGGCACTTTGGCCCGAAGCGCTCTACATCATCGTCTCACTCGCAGACGACCGATCGCCCGACGTGAAAGCATTTTCGATCGTCGACCGCAAGGTTTCGGAAGTCCAGCTGGAAATCACCCCCGCCTAGTCGTCGGCATTTGATTGTGCTGGACACAGACTCGATGGGGCGAGTCATCGCCCGGCCAACGTCAGTACAGTGGAAGGGTGATGTCGATCTCGTCCGACACCACTTGTCCCTTTTGCGGGGCGGCTTTTGCGCCCGGGTCTGCAGCGTGCCCAGCCTGTGATCTGCCGCTGCTTGTCGAAGGTGGGGATTCCGAGCCACCGTTCGGTTTGTTCGACGGCGAAGCGATGATCGAACCCGGCGAACGAGATGATTCGCTACGTCGTCGCCCGAGAGTGGGAATGCTTGCCATCGAACATCCGCCGCCAAAACCCGAGTACAGCCAGGGCGAGCTTCGCTGTGTGGTTGTCGCCTTGAACCAAGCCGAAGCCGAGATGCTCGAAGACATGCTGCGCGCCGAAGGAATTCCGTGCCTGGTGCGACGAATGGGTCGTGCAGACGTGCCGGACTTTCTGGCCGCCGGTCGACGTGAGGTGCTGGTTCCGGAACGCGCGCTTGCGGCTGCTCGAGAACTGCTGCGAATCAATCCCGAAACGAGCGACGTTCAGTTGACTTCGCCGACAACGCTTGCGTTCGCGTTGCTGGCGGGGATCGCGTTGGTCATCCTCTGTGTCGGCCTCGTCGTCGGACTGACCTAGTCGGTTTCGAGGCTCATTGGTCCCGGCGGACCGCATTGACAGAGCGCGTAGAGCTGGTCGACCTACTGGCCACCGGCCATCGCCGGAAGAATCATCACTGTGTCTGCGTCTTCGACGGCCGTGTCCAGACCGTCGAGCACGCGCACGTCCTCGTCGTTGAGGTAGACGTTGACGTAACGATTGAGCCCGCCGTCGGGGCCGAACAGCTGGCGTTCGGTGTCGGGATAGTCGCCGACGATGTTGCGTAGGACGTCACCGACGGTGCCGCCCGTGGCGCTGACCTGTTTCTCCCCATCGGTCGCGGTGCGAAGCACCGGCGGAATCTTCACGGTAGCCATAAGGCGGCAATCCTACAACGTTCGGGCCGCCGGTCCGGCGCGGCGGGCGAACGCCGTCGATCAGGCGATCGCGCCCGCGCAGAACGCGTCGTAATCGGGGAACTTGCCTAGTTCTTCGTCGGTGATTTCGTCGGGGTCACGCGAGCAGATCGGGCACTCGGGATCGCGACGGATCTTCAAGTTCGTGAACTCCTCGGCCAATGCGTCATAGAGCATCAGGCGACCAATCAGCGGCTCGCCGATGTCGAGAATCAACTTGATGACCTCGGTCGCCTGCAACAGCCCCATCGTGCCGGGGAGCACGCCGAGCACGCCGTTCTCGCCGCAACTCGGTGCGAGCTCGGCTGGCGGCGGTACGGGGTAAAGGCAGCGATAGCAGGGGCCGTCGTACGGCTTGAAGATCGTCAACTGACCGTCGAATGCGAGGATCGACGCGCTTACAACCGGAATCTTCAGTCGCACGGTTGCATCGTTGAGCAAGTAGCGCGTCGGAAAATTGTCGACGCCATCAACGATGATGTCGTAGTCCTTGATGATTTCGACGATGTTGTCGGCGTTGAGGCGTGTGTTGTATGTCGTCACCTCGACGTCGGGGTTCAGCGCCTCAATCGTCTGTTTCGCGGAATCGACCTTCGGCTCTCCGATCGTGTTGGTGCTGTGAATCACCTGGCGCTGGAGATTCGAGGCATCCACGACATCGTCGTCGACGATGCCGAGATGCCCGATTCCGGCGGCCGCCAGGTAGAGCGCGACCGGCGCGCCTAGGCCGCCGGCACCGAGCAGAAGGACCTTGCTTTTGAGCAACTTCTCCTGCCCTTCGGGCCCGACCTCTGGGAGCAGCATGTGGCGCGAATAGCGAATGCGCTGCGCGTCGGTGTACTGGAACGGAACCTCGATCGGAAGATGAGCCTGTTTCCAGTCGGTGATACCGCCGGTCATGTTCTCGACGTTTGTGTAGCCGAACTCGTCGATCAGCGTTTTCGCGGCGATCGCGCTGCGATTGCCGCTCTGGCAATAAAGGATCACGCGCTGGTCGGTGTCGGGGGCGGCGCGGCCGATGCGCTGCTCGAGGTATCCGCGAGGAACGTGCCTTGCGCCCGGGATGTGCGACTCGTCCCACTCGTGCTGTTCGCGCACGTCGATCAGGACCGCGTCGGGATTGTCGCTGGTCGGGTCCTGGCTCTCGAGGATCGTCTGGACATCCTTGGGACTGATCTCGGGAACCTGCTCCTTGATCTTGCTGAGGAAGTCTTGGTAGTTGTTCGCCATTGTCGTCGTTGGGTCGTGCGGTTCGATTGCAGAAGGCCTGCCGATGTTCGGGAATTCGACAGTTCGGAAAGAGTACGTTACTTCAAAAAGTATAGCGTTGGGCCACCATGCGCAACTTGGCTTGGATGCAAGGCCGTTGCCCCAAACAAAAACGCGCCGGCCTGGTGGCTCGACGCGCTTTCTGACATTGGACAGAGCTCTCGGGGGGATCGCTCCTGACGAACTTCAGTTTGGATCAAAGGGATTTGCCCTCCTTGGCGATCCTCGCTATGTCCCGTAGTCCGTAAGTTGCGTGCCCTGTGAGGGGGCTTGCTTCCTTGCAACCGGATTATCGGAATCGGCCCAACCGGCCGATATAGGGTCGGCACCCCATCTTCTCAGGAACAACTCAGTTGACCGATTCTCCGCAAAAACCGGCTCCTGCCGACGAACATTCCGTCACCGACGAGAGCGAGATTTCCGTGCGTGCGCGAACAGCGATCACGGCAGTCGATGAACCGCCGGTGGTGGACACAGACGACGCCGGCCAGGAAGTTGTCCGCAGCCATCGGATCAATCGGTCGACGCTGCTCGCGCAGGCGATTGCCACCAATGCGCTCGCGGTGACTGGACTGATCTTTTTTGCCGTGCTCGTACTCGACGTGAATGCCGGTATCGGTGAACGTCGAACGGAACTGATCATTCTGATGATTGCGATCGCGTCGGTACTGAGTCTGAACATCGCGCTGCTTCGTCGTCAGTTTGCGCCACTTGAACAGCTCGTGTCGACGATGGAGCGCATCGACCTGAGCAGCCCCGGTGATCGTGCCGAGATTCCGACGGGCGCGACCGAGGACATCGCGGAGCTGGTCGATTCGTTCAACGCGATGATCGAACGTCTCGAAATCGAACGCCGCGAAAAGATTTCCGCGTCGGTCGAGGCACAGGAAACCGAACGCGCCCGCGTCGCACGCGACCTCCACGACGAAGCCAACCAGGCCCTGACGGCTGTAATCCTGCGACTTGAAGCGGCCTCCCAGACAGCTCCCCCCGAACTGGCCAGCGAAATCGACGAGGCAAAGGCACTTGCCGGCCAGGCCATGGAAGAACTGCTTGACGTGGTTCGCCGCCTTCGCCCCACCACACTCGACCTCGGACTGCGCAACGCGCTTTCCGCCCAGATTTCGGACTTCGGCGACCGTACTGGGATCGAATCTCACTTTGTGTTCGACGGGGATTCGCGCAAGCGCCTGGGCGATGACCGCGAACTTGCCGTTTACCGCGTCGTCCAAGAGGCACTATCGAACATCGTGCAGCATGCCGATGCATCACGCGTGGACGTCCGCTTGACGGTCGGGGATTCAATCATTTTGAAAGTCGTGGATGATGGGGTCGGATTCGATCCGGCCGCTCCGAGTAAGCGATTTGGCGTCACCGGCATGCGCGAGCGTGCACTACTGGTCGACGGAAGTCTTGACATCGATTCGATGCCGGGCGAGGGAACCGAACTAACGATGGAGCTGATTTGAGATGAAAGTGATGATCGCCGACGACCACGGAATCGTTCGCTCCGGCATCACGCTGCTGCTGGAGCGTCAGCCGGACATCGATGTGATTGGAGAGGCTGGCGACGGTGCCGAGGCGCTGCAGCTTGCGATCGACCGTCGCCCCGACGTCGCGATACTCGACATCTCGATGCCCAAGCTGACGGGACTGCAAGCGGCGCGTGAGATCAAGCAGCAGGCCCCCGAGGTGAACGTCCTGCTGTTGTCGATGCACGACGATGAGCGGTATCTATACGAGGCGCTGCGCGTTGGCGCCGGTGGATATGTCCTCAAACGCGCCGCAGACCAGGACCTCGTTCGCGCAGTGCGGGCCGTCAACGACGGCGAACCGTTCCTGACCGACGACGCACAGCGTTCGCTGGTGAAGGCGTGGATGGATAGCGGCGAAGAGCCGCGCCGCGACAAACTGACCGATCGCGAGCTCGAGGTCGTCAAGCTGATCGCGGAAGCTCACACCAACAAGCAGATCGCGGCGATCCTTGGGTTGAGCGAGAAGACCGTCGAATCCCACCGCTCCAACATCTTGAACAAGCTCGGCATGAGCGACCGCGTCGAACTGGTCCGCTACGCCGTCCGCCGCGGCCTGATCGAAGCCTGACCAGCCCTGCCGATCCCGGCGGCCGAGCCAATCGCGAGGCGGACGCAAAACGCCGATGAAAAGTCTGCAATTTCCGACCAACCTGTGGCACCAGGTGCCACAGGTTGCATGCAGTTTGCGAGTTTTTTTGCTCGCTAGGGGGTAAACATTTGTCGCTGAAACCCTTAACTAGGTATGGGGTCTCAATTCAGAACTCGCGGCTATGCCCCCTTCAACCTCGTTCATTTCACCTGTCGCGGGTACAACAGGCGACGGATATTTCTCGACAAGTTCGACCATCTCGACTTTCTCGCAACACTTCGAGGCCTAATCGATGGATTGACCGGCGACTTGGCACCCACATTGCTTGCGTATGCCCAGATGCCCAACCATCAACATGTGTTTCTGCAGGCCGGGGCGGACGGCGAAGTGATGGCAAAACTGATGCGGTCACTTTGCACCCGCTACGCCCTTTCCCACAACGATCGTCACGACCTGAAGGGACCCGTCTTTCAGCGGCCTTTTCGCGGCAAAGTGATAAGCGGCGGCGACTACATCGCCAACACTTTCGCGTATATCCACCTGAATCGCGACCAGACTCTCCGCGCCGAGAACAGCTCTCACGCCTACTACGCAGGGCTAGCCGATGATCCTCATATAAACCCGTCCGTCGCCTGGCGCGTGTTCGGCGGTCGCGAGGGTTACATCAAATTCTTCGAGAACACCGAGCGCATCCGCGCCGCTCGCAGCGCAGCCAGGCGTAGGTTCGAGCAGTAAGTCATACCTCGGCGCTAGGATTTAGACCACGATGATGTTTTCGACCAGAGCCGAGTACGGCGTCCGCGTGATGGTCGCGCTGGCCAATGAGCAGGCGAAGGATGGTGATGGGGCTTATCCGGCCTCGCTGTCCCAGATCGCCGAGGACAACGGACTTCCGTTCGCCTACCTCGAGCACCTCGCGGCGCGCCTGAAAAAGGCCGATCTGGTCGAGAGTCGCCGTGGACCGCGTGGCGGCTACCTGCTCGCCCGACCCGCTGCGGACATCTCGATGGCGCAGATCGTCGAGGCGCTCGAGGGTCAAATCGCCCCGATCGAGTGCATCAGCTCGTCTGGCGAAGGCGGCGTCACTTGTACGCGCGAAGGCGAAGTCAACGAAATCTGCCCGACCAAGATTCTCTGGACCCGCGTCCAAGGCGCGATCGTCAGATCCCTCACCGAAATGACGCTTGCGGACCTCGCAACGGCGAATCAGAAGGCCAACGGCAGGCTCGATGCAGCCACCGCAAAGCTCGCCGCCGCACCCGATGCGCAAGGCACTGACGGCGAACCCGCCGTCGCACTCGCCTAGCCGCCGCGCTCAAACTGCGGCCGAGTGAAACCCGCTGCAGCAACGTCAGCCCCCCTTTCAGACAAGACCCCCAAACAGCAATTCAGGAGCTTCAAGCAAATGGCAGACCTCGAAATCATCAACCTTCACGTCCGCACCGAGGAGCGTGAAATTCTCCATGGTGTAAGCCTGGAAGTCAACAAGGGTGAGACACACGCCCTGATGGGCCCGAATGGAAGCGGCAAGTCGACCCTCGCAAACGTGCTGATGGGCAACGACACGTACGAAGTCACCGAGGGCCAGATCATTTTCAACGGCGAGGACATCACCGAGGAAGACCCCGAAAAGCGCTCGCAGGCAGGCCTTTTCCTGGCCTTCCAGTACCCAGCCGTCGTACCCGGTGTGTCGGTCGCGAACTTCCTGCGCTTGGCGATCAACGCGCACCGCGAAGAACCGATCAACGTCAAGGAGTTCCGCAACAAACTCAAGGACAGCATCGATCTTCTGCACGTTCCGAAGGAGTTCACCAGCCGCTACCTCAACGACGGCTTTTCCGGCGGAGAAAAGAAGCGAGCCGAGATCCTCCAGATGGCGATGCTCGAACCGGCGATTGCGATCCTCGACGAGACCGACTCCGGCCTCGACATCGATGCGCTGCGCATCGTCTCCGAGGGTGTCAACGCATTGCGTGAGCGCGGCATGGGGTCGTTGATAATCACCCACTACCAGCGCATCCTCGACTACGTCAACCCCGACTTCGTGCACATTCTGCTTGACGGTGAGATCGTCGCCGACGGCGGTCCCGAGCTCGTGACCAAGCTCGAAGAGCACGGTTACGACTGGATCCGCGAGGAGGTCGCAGCCCGTGCCAGCTGACCCCAACCACCGCAACGACACCACCGCCGCGCTCTCGCCGATCGACGCCGACCGAAAAGCCGCGCTTGAGGTCTACGAATCGACCGACCTACCGGAATGGCGCCGCAGCGGCTTCTGGAAAACCAGCCTGAAGGAGCTGCGCATCGACGAGCTCCAGACCCGCCACTTCACGCCCGTCGGCTCCCGTGACGAGCTTCCGCAGGTCGTGCAGGATGCGATCGCGGACGAGCAGTATGCAGGACTGATCGTTCAGCAGGGCGCGACCGTCATTTACAGCGAAACTGCGGACGACAACCCACCGGGCGTGATCGCCTGCTCGCTGGACGAGGCATTCGCAAATCACGCGGAAATCGCCGCCAAGTACTACGGGACCCGTGTCAGTGAAAAGGACGGCAAATTCGCCGCCGGCAATGCTGCTCTCTGGACCGGCGGCGCCTTTTTCTACGTCCCGCCGAAGACGGACGTCGAGAAGCCCTTCCAGGTGATCAACGTGATCGACGAGCCCGGCGTCGTGCAGTACGGACGCCTATTGGCGATCGTCGACACCAGCTCGCGCGCAGCGATTCGCGAATACAACATCGCGCCTGACATCGAAGGCCAGTCGCTGCATGCAGGCGTGAGTGAGGTGTTCGCCCAGGACAACGCATGGGCGAAAGTCAAGACCTTTCAGGACTGGGGCGGCGGTGAGATCTACGACATCTCGACCAAGCGCGTCGCGATCGCCCGCGACGGCCACGCTCGCTGGTTCCCGATCCACCTCGGTGGCCACCTGACCAAGCAGACGCTCGACATCATCACCGCAGAAGAAGGTGCGGACATGCGTCACAACGGTGTCTACTTCACACAGGGCAACGAACATCTCGACCTCTTCACCACCGACCTGCACGAAAAGGCGAACACAACCGGCGACACCGTCTGGAAGGGTGCCTCAACCGGCAGTTCCCGCGCCAGCTACGAGGGTCTGATCGAGATCATCGAAAAGGCCACCAACAGCCACACGTATCTGCAAACGCACTCACTGCTGCTCAGTCGCGACGCGAAGGTCGATGCGATTCCGTCGTTGATCGTCAAGGTCGATGACGTCTCGGCGTCGCACGGCGGTACGGTCGGAGAGGTCGACGAGGACCAGGTCTTCTACATGCGCACGCGCGGAATCGATCGCGAAACCGCGATCCGCATTCTCGTCGAGGGATTTTTTGAGCCGGTGATCACGCTGTTCGAGGACGAACACCTCGAATCGATGGTGCGCGAGCGCATCGCTGGCAAGCTCGCTGAGGCCAGCGAGGACATCGCGGCATACGCTGCAACCAGGTAAGCCGATGAACGCGGCGGATCAGAGCACTTCGTCGACTGCCGCGGTCGACGACGCGACCGGGCATTCCAACCTCGCTGCACGCACGCGCGCCGATTTTCCGATCCTCGACCAGAAGATCGGCGATGGCAAGCGGCTGGTCTACTTGGACAGCGCCGCCACCGGCCAGAAACCGCGTCAGGTGATCGCGGCAATCGACGCCTTCTACCGCCGGGACAACGCTCCGATCCACCGCAGCACCTACGAACTCGCCGAGCGATCGACCAACGCTTTCGAGGGCGCACGCAAGCGAATCGCCGCATACATGAACGCCTCGCCCGAGACGACGATCTTCACCCGCAATGCGACCGAGGCGATCAATCTGGTCGCGCACGCGTGGGGCCGCGATGGACGCGCCGGAGCAGTCGGACCGGGAGACAAGATCCTGATCACGCAGCTGGAGCACCACAGCAACATCGTGCCCTGGCAGCTGCTTTGCCAGGCCACGGGCGCCACACTCGAGTATGTGGACATCACTGCGGAAGGTCTGCTCGACGAGGCAGACCTCGACGCGAAGCTCGCGGACGGCAACGTAAAACTTTTCGCGGTCGCGCACATCAGCAACGTCCTGGGCACGATCAACGACGTTGCTGCCCTGGTCGAGAAAGCACACGCGGCTGGGTCGGCAATCCTGATCGATGGTTCACAGGCAGTGCCGCAGATGAAGGTTGATTTTGAGGCCATCGACGCGGATTTCTACGTCTGGACCGGCCACAAAACCTACGGACCGACTGGAATAGGCGTCCTCCACGGCAAGCGCGAGACGCTCGAAAAAATGGGCCCTTGGCTTGGCGGCGGCGACATGATCAAGGTCGTCGGATTCGACGAGTCGACTTGGAACGACCTGCCATGGAAGTTCGAGGCCGGAACCAGCGCCGTAGCCGAGGCTGTGGGTCTCGGGGCCGCGATCGACTACATCCTCGAGCTGGGTATCGAAAACATCGCCGTCCATGAACAGACGCTCACCAGTTACGCCCTTCCCCGAATTGCCGAAGTTCCCGGCGTCGAGGTGGTTGGTCCACCGGCGCACCTACGTGGCGGAGTGATCAGCTTCACGCTTGAGGGAATGCACCCTCACGACATCGGCGAGCTGCTCGGCCGCGAGGGCGTGTGCGTTCGCACTGGCCACCACTGCGCCCAGCCGCTGATGCGCAAGCTCGGCGTTCCGGCCACCGCCCGTGCCTCATTCGCCTGTTTCAACGACACCGACGACGTCGACGCATTGGTGGACGCGATCCACAAGGCGCGCGAAGTCTTCAAGCTATGAGGGGACAGTTTTGTCGGACGAGCTTTATCGCGAAGTAATCCTCGAGCACTACAAAGAGCCGCAACACTTTGGCGAGCTCGATCCACACGATCTTGAGGCGCACGACGTCAATCCGCTCTGTGGCGATGAACTCGGCGTTCACCTGCGAGTGGACGACGACGGGACGATCACCGACATCGCATTTCATGGCACTGGCTGCGCGATTAGCCAGGCGAGTGCGTCGATCGCGAGTGACGAGTACATCGGCATGAAGATCGGCGACGTGGCCAAGCTCGATTCGTCGTGGATCGAAGACTTGCTGGGGATAGACATTTCCGCGACACGCCAGAAATGCGCTCAGCTGAATCTGAAGGTCATGCGCGGCGCAATTACCGGCGAGGCCAGCTGGCCCGACGAGTAGTTGACGTGAACGAGGGCAGCATCTCCCACGAACTTCGCGTGCGCTACAACGAGTGCGACGCTCAGGGAATCGTTTTCAATGCCAACTGGTTCGTCTATTTCGACGCCGCGATGACGGAGTTTTGGCGCGAGACGATCGGCGGATACCAGCACGTGCCAACCGCGTACTCGATCGAAGTGGTCGTCGCCGAGACCGGCGCGCGCTTTCGTGGTGCGGCTCGCTTCGACGACGTGGTGAACATCGTCCCGAAACTTCGCCGCGTCGGCACGTCGTCAATGCGCGTCGAATTTGATGCTCTGCGCGGTGACGATCTGCTTGTAGAAGGCTTCATCGAGTGTGTCTTCGTCGACGCCAACGCGATGCAACCCACCCCAATCCCTGATGGCATTCGCAACATGCTTCCTACGGCGGACCTGCTCGGCGGATAGCACCGCTGCGCTCTCAAGTACAATTCCTACCACTGAGGGCGGAAATCGGTCACCACCGGTCTGCCCGCAGGCCCCAGGCGAGTTTCCGCCGAGAACTTGAGACCCCCGCGCAACGCCCCGAATAGAGGAATTTCATGGCGACTATTGACAAGACACGCATCCCGAACAGTCCGGTCAAGGAAAATTCCGACGGCTCGATCGTCGCGAAGAACGGCATTTCGCGCGAGGTCGTCGTGGAGATGTCGAAGATCAAGAATGAGCCACAGTTCATGCTCGACATGCGCCTGAAGAGCCTTGACATCTACGAACGCAAGCCGGTCCCCACCTGGGGAGTCGATCTTTCTGGCCTGGATCTCGACGAACTCGTGCTGTACAAAGAACCGGGCAGCGGCAAGTTCGACAACTGGGATGACGTGCCCGACGAGCAGAAGGAAACATTTGAGAAGCTCGGTATCCCGCAGGCCGAACGCGAGTACCTCGCCGGCGTTGTGGGCGTCTGGGACAACAACCCCTTCTATGAAGGTCTGAAGGACCAGTACAAGGACCTCGGCATCATCTTCTGTGCGATGGACACCGCCGTCCAGGACTACCCAGAATTGGTCGAGCAGTACTTCATGAAGCGCTGCGTTCCGCCGCAGGACAACAAGTTCAGCGCGCTGCATGGCGCGATCTGGTCTGGAGGAAGCTTCGTCTACGTGCCCAAGGGCGTCAAGGTTGACTTGCCGCTGCAGGCGTACTTCCGAATGGAAGGCCAGGCCGAAGGCACCTTCGAGCACACCCTGATCATCGCCGAAGAGGGCTCCGAGCTCAATTACATCGAGGGCTGCACCGCGCAGAGCTACTCGATGAACTCAATGCACAGCGCCGTCGTTGAGATCTTCGTCAAGGAAGGCGCCAAGGCGCGCTACACGACCGTTCAGAACTGGTCGAAGGACGTCTACAACTTGAACACCAAGCGTGCAATCGTCGAGGCCGAGGGCACCGTTGAATGGGTCGGTGGATCGATGGGCGCCAAGTACGTAATGCTCTACCCCGGCTCCTACCTCGTCGGCGAGCACGCCCGCGCGGACCACCTCAACGTCGGTGTCGCCGGCAAAGGCGTCTGGAAGGACACCGGCGCGAAGGTCATCCACAACGCGCCGAACACGACTTCGAACATCCTCGCCAAGTCGATCTCCAAGGACGGCGGCGTGATGGGCTACCGCGGTTTGGTCAAGATGGGCAAGAACTCACAGGGCAGCAAGGCGCGCGTGCAGTGCGACGGACTGATGATGGACGACTTCTCGCGCAGCGACACCTGGCCCGACATCCAGATTCAGAATCCCTACGTCACAGTCGCCCACGAAGCGGTCGTCGGCAAGATCAGCGATGAGCAGCTGTTCTACCTGCGCTCGCGTGGTCTGACCGAGGACGAGGCGGCGGCGATGATCGTCAACGGATTCATCGAGCCAGTCACGAAGGAGCTGCCGATGGAGTACGCCGTCGAGCTGAACCGTCTGATTCAGCTCGAGATGGAAGGCTCGATCGGCTAACGATCGCTGCTCCCGTGGCCGACAACCCTCCAATGGCCACAAACGAACCGGACGCAAAGCAGGCCAACGCCAACCAAGAGCTCTTCGACGCGACGATGCGCGAGACTCGGGAGACGTTGGCCGAGTGGGGCGAAGAGCCCTCGCGCATCATCGGCAAGTGGGCGCTGCTCTCGTTCGTTATTGCTTCGGCGATGCTCGTGGGCGTCTACGTCGTCTCGACGATCGCGACGCCGCAATTCACGACCGCAATACCGAACATTCTTGGCGAGCCGCACCTTCGAGACGTGGTGCGAGTGTTCTTTCGCAACATGCTTGTGCTCGCTCTGCACGCGTTTGTTTGCGTAGCCGGCTTCATGGCGATGCGCGCACTACCGGAACAGGTCAAGTACAAGAGCGGCATCGACCGCTGGGTGCACGAGCACGCAAGCCCCTTCGCGATGGTCTTCGTCAGTGCCGCGACTGCATTTTCGATCGTCACGCAGATCTGGATTCTCGGCCACGGCGTAGCCGACATCGCCTACACGCTGCGCCTGAGCAATTGGGAGTTGATGCTGACGGTGCTCCCCCACGCCCTGCTCGAACTCACCGCCGTATTCCTGCCGCTGGCGGCATTCCTGCTGGCGTCACGCAGCCACGATTGGCACAAGCTGCTCGCCGCGACGATCGTGACCGTCTCGGTCGCAGTCCCAACGATCATCGTGGCCGCCTTCATGGAGGCCTACCTCTGGCCGGTAACGCTCCAGAACCTCCTCTTCTAGCTCGAAAAAACGGCCGACCTCGCTGGAACGAGATCGGCCGTTTCGCTTCAGTGCGTTTGCGCTGGGTGCGCGGTCAGCAGTTGACCATCTCGCGCGATGACGCGGGGCGGCCGAAGTGCTTCTCCACGCCGTCAAGCAGATCCCAGTTGGCTGCAAAGGCGCGCTCGGCAGCCGCGAGCAGCGAGTCGACGTCGGCGTCCTCGAGGTTCTTCTCGATCAGCTTGCGCGAGTGCGCGGCGTGCTCGACGTCGAGCTCGGCGTGCAGCTCAAAGTATTCGGTCGCCGGTCCGTCCTCGTAGCCGTAGAAGGCACGCAGGCCGTCGAGCTTGGTCTTCGAGATCTCAGGCTGACCGGATTCGATCGCGTACAGCGTGACCAGGCCCTCAAGAAATCCGCCCTCGCCAGCCTCTGCCCACGACTGACGGCAGGCGCGGGACTCTGAGCGGTCGGCGTTGTCGAGAGCACCATCGGGCGTGCCCACGGCGCGGGCGAAGTTCTCCCACATCGGGATGTGGCTCTCTTCCTCGGCCACGTGGTGGGCAAGATCGGCGCGAATCTTCTCGTCGGTCGATGCCTCGCGCGTGCTGGCGACGGCCTCGGCGAGTCCACGGACTGCCTGGTCGTACTCGCCGGCGTAGTAGGCCAGCTCGTCCTTTGTCAGCTCTCCGGCGCTCCAGCGCTGGTAGAACGAGTGCTCGAGAACGTTGTTGCGGCTGCGGATCTCTTCGATCTGCGTCCAAAAGTCGTTCGTGGTCTGCACGGTCATGCTCCTTCTGGGGATTTTCTGTCGATGGCCGATTCCAACAGGTCAACGGCCGGGTGGAAGACTCTACAGATACCCTCGACGGCATGCGCTTGACCAATCAAGAGATCGTCGCTCCGGACCTCCCCGAGAGCGCAACATGGATCAATTTCGAACCCGAGTCGATCGACGACCTGCTCCGTGTTGGCCCGGTCCTGATCGAATTCTGGGACTTCGCCAGGGTCAATTCACTGCGCACGCTCCCGTACATGGAGGAGTGGTCCCGTCGCTACGCGGGATCCGGCGCAACAGTGCTCGGCGTGCACTCCCCCGGCTTTTCGTTCGGCAAGGACGAGGCGACGGTGCGAGCGGCGATCCAGCGCCTCGGCGTGACTCATCCGGTGCTGCTCGATCCAGATTTCGAACTGTGGAAGACGTTTGGCAACCGCGGGTGGCCGGCGCGCTACCTCTTCGGGCGCAACGGCTATCTGAAGTACGTCCACTACGGCGAAGGCGACTACGACGAGTGCGAGCTTTCGTTGCAGGAGATTCTCCGTGAACTCGATCCAGACGTCGAGTTACCGGAGCTGATGGCGCCCGTGCGCCCCGAGGACGCGCCGGGTGTCGAGCTCCCCGCCCAGACCGCCGACCTGGCCCTTCCAGACGGCGCCGATCGACTGAAGGTGAAGGGAACGTGGGGAAGCGCCGAGGACTTCATTGAGTCGACAAAGGCCGGTAACCGCGTGAGCGTTCGCTGCGATGCCGGAGCCGCGTTCGCGATCCTCTCGGGCGAGGGCGTCGAGTATCCCGGAGTGCACGAGGTGCCGATCGAGGGCGACAAGGCGTCCGTCGAAGCTCCGGGGCCAGGACTACGCGTACACGGGTTTCAGTTCACGCCGAGGATTTGATCGATCCGCGGACGCTAACCAGCGACCGGCAGTGAATTCTCCGCAAGCGCAGTACGGATCTCTTTGGGGAGCATGAATCGCATGTTCTCCTGGATCACCTCAAGTTCGCCGATGTCGGCCGTACCGCGCTCGCGAAACACCTGTACGAGGTTCTGTACGAGCTCATCGGGCGCGCTCGCGCCGGAGGTGATGCCGACCACCGCTTTACCCTCAAGCCACTCGTCCTGAACCTGAGACGCGTTGTCGATCAAATACGCGTCGGTACCGAGGTCACGCGTGACGTCGACCAGCCGATTCGAGTTGGATGAGTTCTTCGAACCAATCACCAGCACGACGTCGCACTCGTTGGCCAGCTCTTTCACTGAAGCCTGTCGGTTGGTCGTCGCATAACAAATGTCGTCGGTACGCGGACCGATGATCTTCGGGAACTTGATCTTCAGCGCCTCGATGATCTCGCGCGTTTCATCGACCGACAACGTGGTCTGCGAAATGAACGCGAGCTTGTCCGGATCCGGTACCTCGAGCGTCGCCACGTCATCTACGGTCTCGACGAGGATCATCGCGTCTGGGGCCTCGCCCATCGTGCCCTCGACCTCTTCGTGACCTTCGTGGCCGATCAGGATGATCTTGTATCCATCTGCGGCAAACTTCTTGGCCTCGACGTGCACCTTTGTAACCAGCGGGCAGGTTGCGTCGATCGTCTTGAGCTTTCGGTCGGCTGCCTCGGCGTGAACGGCCGGCGAAACTCCGTGAGCGCTGAAGACGACGGTCTCCCCCTGCGGTACTTCGGCCGCGCTGTCGACGAACACTGCACCGCGTGCACGCAGCGTCTCCACAACATGCTTGTTGTGCACGATCTCCTTGCGCACGTAGACCGGCGGACCGTAGATGTCGAGTGCGTGCTCGACGGTTTGAACCGCGCGATCGACCCCCGCGCAGTATCCGCGCGGTGCCGCGAGCAAAACCTTCTCCGGGACAGGTGGCATCGCTCTTGATTGTACGTGCCGAGCCCACTGTCGCGGCCTCTCGGCGTCATCGCGCGTCGCCGCTGCCGAGGCAATCGCAATTTGTGTGGCGACGCGCACCTTCATCTGTGTGAAAGTACGTAGAATTGTCACTCAGAATGCGCGCGCCACCGTTTCTGACTCGCGGCGACGATTCTGGGGTTTCATCGAAAGAACGTTGTAAGCCGCCACTGGCGGCGAATTGGCCCGACCGCTCGGCTCAGCCGGCCGGCAAAACCGACCTCAACTTTTCAGGAAAACGATGACCACTCAAAAACTCTCACGATTGAGCGCAGTCGACGCCTCATTCCTTGTGCAGGAGCGACAGGGATCGCACATGCACATCGGCGGCGTAATGATCTTCGAAGGGCCAATGCCCGACATCAACGTGCTGAAGGCGCACATCAACTCGCGACTGCACCTTGTGCCGCGCTACCGCCAACGTCTCGTATGGGCGCCGATGGAAACCGGTCGCCCGTTTTGGGCCGATGACCCGGAGTTCAACCTTTCGTACCACGTGCGCGACGCAGCACTGCCAGCGCCGGGCAACGACGAGCAACTCGAACGCATGTGCGCACGGATCTTCAGCCAGCGCCTGGATCGTCACAAGCCGCTGTGGGAGATGTGGTTGATTGATGGCCTCGCCGGCGGACGATTCGCGATGATTCTCAAGACTCACCACGCGGTTGTTGACGGCATCGCCGGGATCGACGTCGGCACGGTACTGCTCGGCATGGATCCGACCACAACGATCGATGATCCACAACCCTGGCGACCGGGGCCAATGCCCACTCAGGGAGAGCTGCTTGAGGTCGGTCTGCGCGAAGCCGCGCAAGCGCCGATGAAGCTCGGCCGCAAGGCGATGCACCTGATCCGCGGCGACGACGATGCGCGCGCCGAACTGGGCGAGTTTGTCACCGGTGCGACCAAGGCAATCAGTGAAACGATCGACGCCGCCCCGCGCACGCCACTGAACACCGAGATTTCAGGCCATCGCCGCTACCGCTTCGTGCGCAACTCGCTCGAGGATTTCAAGGAGATCAAGACCCTGCTCGACACGACACTCAACGACGTCGTGTTGACGGTCACCTCCGACGCGCTCGGCCGCTGGCTGCGTTCGCGCTACTACCCGACTGACGGACTCAAACTACGCGCGCTGGTGCCAGTCTCAACCCGTCCCAAGGCCAAGCGTGGCGCAGATGCTCAGGCCGGTGGCAACGAACTACTTGCAATGCGTGGATATCTGCCGGTCGAGGACATGGACGTGATCGAACGTCTTTCCTACATCAAGAACTCGATGGATGGGCTGAAGAAGTCGAACCAAGCAGTCGCCGCCGACGCGCTGACTGCCGTTCAGAACTTTGCGCCGCCGACGGTGCTCGCCCAGGCCAGCCGTCTGAACTTCTCGACGCGGCTGTTCAACCTGTTGGTGACCAACGTTCCCGGTCCGCAGATGCCGCTGTATCTGCTCGATCGTCAGATGATCGATGCCTTCCCGATTCCGTTCCTGGCCGAGAACCACGGCCTCTCGGTGGCCGTGATGAGCTACAACGGTCGCATCAACTTCGGCATCCTCGGTGACTACGACGCAGTGCCGGACATCCAAGTGATCGCGGATGGAATTTCTGACTCTCGCGACGATCTGCTTGACGCCACCGCACAAGTGAAGGTGAAGGCGAAGGAGATCATGCGTAGTGGCACCGATGTTTCGGCGCTTGCCGGCGTCGCTGAAGGAGCGGCAAAGACTGCATCGCGGAAAAAGGCCCAGCGCAAGACAAAGGCATCGGCGCCGAAACGTGCTCGCAAAGCATCTTCCGGAACTGCGTCAACCCGCCAGAGTCCTAAAGCGCGCACGACCGCGCGGCCGAAAAACGCTCCTGTGACGAAAGGCAAAGCCGCAACCACACGAACCAACGGCGCGAGTCCGTCATGAACTGGCTACCGCACAACCCTTGAGCCTCAACAGGGGCTCGAAGTCTGCTTCTCAATTTCGATCGTCGGATCGCCCTTGAGAGTTCGGGTTTCGACCCAGTGGAACGGTCGTGGACGTGGCCCCCGAGATTCGCACCCTTTGCCCGGCAGAAGAAGTGTCGCCTTAATTTTTATTTCCTCGCCGTTCTGCGAAACGTCAGACACCGCGACCAACGCGCCCCTCTGGCTCTCGGGGAGAAACAATCCCACCACCTGACGCGTCTTGAAGTCAACGGGCGCGATCTCTTGACGCTCGACGCCGTTGTCGAAGTGCTTCTTCTCCATCGCCTTCAGTTCTTTGTTGGATCGCGCGATTACTACCGTCGGCTTGTTCACGTGGTAACCGGTCTCGTTTCCGTTCAGAACTTGGACCGGCGGCGGCTCCGAGGTGAACTCGGATTCGCGCTCGACGTCTTTCGGGTCGCGCTGCTTGCCTGCCTCAACTGCGAAGCCTCCAGCTTCATTGCCAGTCGCGCCGGCGGTGGCTCCTTCTCCGGTCTTGGCGTTCTCGTCGCCGTTGTCGCCGCCACAACCAGAGACAAAGACACCGATCAAGACAGCGCAGGTGAGTGTCACCAGCAGGCGTAGCGAACTGCGATTACCCATGTTCAAGATCCCCCAAGGAAAGTCAAATTTGAGACCGCGCTGCGAAAGTGCACTCGAAGCATGCACACCCGGTCCCGTCAAATTCTCAGCGCTTCGAGCAACGGAAGCTTAGTTGCAATCGAACGCTTTCGGAAGAGCGGTCGACCACCAAAACGCGCGCTTAACGAAACCGCTCCCGAGCATCGGTGCTCGGGAGCGGAATCAATCAACTGTCAAGCGATACCAATTGCTACCAAGGATTGTTGCAGCCGGTCGGTATCAGCGTCTGGCTGAGCGAAACGAACGGAGCTCCGCGCCATGCTGCAGCCAATGTGGATGCGGGGGCTCCGGAGTCGCGACACGAAGGATCGCCCTCCGGAGCAATCCTGAATACCTTCTCGCTCAACGGACTCCCATTGTGGGCCGTGCGGCCCGCAACTGTGCCGATGTCCAGTGTCCGTTGTGCAAGGTCACACAGAATGAAGAAGTTGTCACATTCTGGCGGCTGGGTCACCGTCACCGCCTGGGTCGTGGCGTGGAAGCCAAACTTCACACCCTGCGGGTTACCGGGCGTTTCCGGGCTGATGCTTATCCCAATGTTCGGAATCGCTGACTTGCTGATCAGCCACACATCTGCTTGCAGCGGGGTGTCGAACTGTGGCGAGTCGATCGTCGCCTGGCCAACCCGCGCCTGCGCTGGACAGGGGGACGCTGGGTTGTCGAAGTCAAAGTGAACGACTCCTGGGATCGAATCCGGCTCACCCGGGATGTCGCCGACGATCGTGTCGACCGGGCATTGATCCAAAGCGATATCGCCAACGGCCGGCACGTTGAGTCCAACGAATCCCGGAAGCGCCGATTGAACGATTCGCAGCGGGCTGTGGTCGAACGGCAACGTGGTTTCGGCACTGAGCACGGTTTCCTGACCCGCCGCCGAGTTGCTCAGCGACCAACCGATCGAGGGTGCGAACGGCACATCGGCGCAGTTGTCCACTATGTAGGTAGTCGAGACCGCGAGCGGTGACGAGCCGTTGTGACCATCCACGTTGGCCATGAGTTTGTTGTAGTCCGGGCGTCCTGAAATCGACACGCAGTTGTGCGGGTTGGTCACCAACGGTGGATTGTTTTCGTCCGGAACCCCACCCATTAGCCGACGCCTGTCTCCGTCAAGGATGAGCGTTGTCGAGAGCAAATGGAACGGGAACCCCGCCGAGGTCTCACGTGGAAGCTCCGGAACGACGATTCTGAGATTGCGACCCTGGTTCACGAGGCGAAGTGTGCCCAAAGCGACGAAGTCACCCAGATCGCCGCTCACCGGACCGGTCACATTGTCGAACACGAGTGCCACGCCAGCGAAGTCGTCGGCAGTCATGTTCGGCCGGCTGATCTCTGGGTCGATCAAGTACAGGTCGCCACCTGCGCTCACTTGGCCATCGATCGAACCGATCACGTCGGCGCTCACCTCGCCGATCTTCGATGACGCCGGGCAGATGCCGGTCGTTTCAAACGTCGAGAGATCGCAGCGGTCGATCTTGGCAACCGCCTTGAGCGAGAGCATCAGCCCGTCGGGCATGGTCATTTCGATCGCACGAAGATCGTCGTGGCCTGCCACCGCAAGCGTCGACGAAACGTTCGGATGAGCACCCGCGTCGTTCGCGTCTACCGCCGTCGGCTCGAGCGAGTTCGGCTCGGCCGTGGCGGTCGGACTGGCCGCGAAATCGCGGTTGTCATACCAGAAGTGACCGAGCGGCGGGTCCGGATCTGGACCGGATCCGCTGATCGCGCGCACTTCATACGTATGCCCGGCCGGACTGGTCAGACCAGCAGTAGGCACCGTCCAAGGCGACGTGCAGGTATTCCACGCCCCCGAATCCACACGGCACTCAAACGAGATCGTGCCCGATCCGCCGATGAACGTGACCTCCAGCGGAGGGCTCGCCGGACCGACCGTTGGCGTACCTGCCGACGGATTCGCGTGAGAGGTGATCTCCGTTGCCTCACCCGGCTCCGGGGTGAGCGTGATCGTCACCCAAGCGACGGCCTCATTTCCTTCGGCGTCTTCGCATGTAACCAAAATGGTGTT
>JBMYXO010000027.1:23946-24183 GCA_049608465.1 Solirubrobacterales bacterium
CACGAGCGAGACCAACGAGCCGTTCGGTGGCGAGCAGACCGGAGTCGCGCCCGAATCATCGATGGCGGTATAGGTCAACGTGACCTCGTCGTCCAGGGTGACGGTGTTGTCGACCGGCGATGTGATCGAGATTTCCGGCGGCGTCGTGTCCGGCGGTGGTACGCGCGTGACAGTGACTGAGTCGCTCGCGACGTTCCCGGCGGCGTCCACACAGGTGACCGTGATCACGTTTGGACC
>JBMYXO010000028.1:0-22847 GCA_049608465.1 Solirubrobacterales bacterium
ACGACCAACTGATCGAGAACGACCACAACCCAGAGGTGATCAAGTCCTACGGCTGGACCAAGTTGCCGAAGTGGTTCAACCTCTCGAAGGGCCGCCGCATGGCGCGGAAGCTGACGGGCAGCGACCTCGTCCCGCTCCTCGTGCTCGATGACGGCACCACCATCCAAGGCTCGAAGCCAATCGCGACCTGGGCCCGCGAAAACCGAGCCAACTAGCCACCTCTTTTGAGGCGCTGAATCGTGCGAGATCGTCGACGCGCAGGGCGACGGGTCTGAGGGAGCGACCCTCCGGTCGTGACCGAAGACCCCGAGCCCGAGCATCGGCGAGATCGCGCGAGTCAGCGACTCAAAATGGAGACGGCGGGAATTGAACCCGCGTCCGCAACTGCGTGAGATAGAGCGTCTACGAGCGTGTCCGGCTTTCAGAATCTCGCACCCCGGTCGCTAAGCCGGCAAGGTCACGTGATGCCAGTCTCTGTGAAGAGTCCCCGGGCGCCAGAGACGCGCGCTTCGGGCAAGCCTGTTAGCTGATACCGGCGATCCGCCCCACAGGCGAGGACGGGCCGATACCTCGTCTAACTAATTAAACGAGGGCGTACTCGTGAGAGTCCGCATTTATGGTTTTGCCCGGTGTTTTACGAGGCCTCCAGGCAACCTCGGCTCGCAACTCCACCCACGTGATCAGCCGCGTCGAAACCTGGCGTCCCCTTGTGTGTGAGTGCGTATTCGTTTTTTACTGCGAACTCAGTCTAGGACTGCCGACCACTTGAGTCGAGCTAAGTAGACGATTAACGGAAATTCGTCCACTTAAACCGAAACGATTCAGGTACCGCAGGTGTTGTATCGATGTATGTACCAACTAGATCAAAAGTGACCGACCGGTCACTTGTGAGGAATGGAACAAATGTCCTCAGGCCGAGATATGGTGCATGAATAAGGGACAATTCCGCGAAGACAACGTCATAGACACTGTCTCTACGGATGAGTAGAAATCACCCGCTCGTTTTGCCGCTGGGGAGCGTGATCGAGCGTGAACGGAGGAAATATCAATGAATCATCCAAAGGCTAATCGCCTTTTCACAGGCAAGCGCCTTCGGTTGTGTATAGCCGTCGCCGTCGTCGCAGCGTTCGCTGCGTTCGGTGCCGGTTCCGCCAGCGCTGATGTCACGCCGTCGGCCACGGCAGTATTCGGGAGCAACGTTCCCGGAGCCCACGGTGACTACACCATCACCCACAACTACACCTACAGCGGCGTTCCGAGCGGCGCAGCATCAACTACTGGCGACGACCTCCAGCAGTGGATCGTGGATTCACCGGCCGGACTCGTCGGGAACCCGAACGCGGTTCCCGCAGCCAGCCGCTGCGACGTAGACGACTTCGAGAATGCAGCTGCAAACCCGAATACCACCGTTTGGTTGACCGTCTGCCCCGGCTACACGGCGAGTCCTGCGGTCGTTGGCGAGGCAGCTCTTGAACTTGGCGTCGACGCAAGCGGGGCAACAGCCACCACGCTTGCGGGTGTCATCTTCATCCTGTCCGGCACGCCGGAGGTCCCGACGAGACTCGGAACCATCTTCCCGACCAGCGCACCAGGCGGTACGACCGCGACCTACTCGATCAGCACGATCGCGCCGGTTGCGAGCGGACCAGAGGGCGATTTCCGGCTCCGCACGGTTTCGGACGCGCCGATAAACCGCCCGATCGTCGCCGCGGGCCCGACCTACGGAAACATCAAGTCGATCGTCCAGAAGTTGTATGGACACGTCGGCAATGACCCGGGCAAGCCGGCATTCCTGACGAACCCGGTGCGCTGTGAACTGTGGGAGTCCTCGCTTTACGCCCAGTCATACGGAGACGTCGGTGGTACGGCCAATCAGACGTTCACGCCTCAGGGAACCGACCTGAACGGCGGATCGGTATCAGGCACGTACGCCGTTGCGAATGCCGTTCCCACCTCGCCGGATTGCAGCAACCTACCGCCGCTGAACTCGACGGTCACGGCCTCGCTGAACTCGCCGATTCGCGAGGACAATCCGCAACTCGTCGTCGTCGTTTCCAATCCGACGGTCCCGGGAACGGACGTTCCGAAGAACATGGTCGTCACATTGCCGGGTTCGATCGCAGCTGACATCGACGCGATCGCCGTGGAGAAGCTGTGCTCAGTCGCCCAGCGCAACGCGAACGCCTGCCCGGCGGCAAGCAAGGTTGGCACGGTGTACGTCGAGACGCCGATGATTGTCGGCGGTCTCACTGGCCACGTTTACTTGATTCGCAAGGATGAGGGCGGTCTACCGAACCTCGCGATCTTCGTGACCGGAGCGATCAGCTTCCGTCTTGATGCAACGACGCGATACGTCGGCTCGAAGGGAACCCAGATCGAAACCTCGCTGGCCAATCTGCCACAGGTTCCGTTCTCGAAGTTCACCCTGGTGATCGCCGGCGGTCGCCCCGACGGGTTGCTGGTGTTCCGCGAGTGTCCGACCGACGGCAGCGCGCCGG
Organism: Solirubrobacterales bacterium; assembly: GCA_049608465.1. Taxonomy (GTDB): domain Bacteria; phylum Actinomycetota; class Thermoleophilia; order Solirubrobacterales; family JACPNS01; genus JACPNS01. The sequence goes on from JBMYXO010000028.1 coordinate 2,499, forward strand.
AAGACGGACCGATCGTGGCCGCCACCACTGGATACACCGGTAAGACGGTTGTGAACAACAGCGCGGTCGAGAACTACGGCTGCTACGGCAGGCCAGTGGTCTCGAATCTTCGACGCTGCGTCAAGTACAAGTTGAAGTTCACGCCAGACAACCTGGTCAACGAGGCCGGAATCATGAAGGTCGAGGTCTACATCAAGGGCCGATTCGGCAAGCGCAAGCGCTACAAGATCTACAGGAAGTCACCCTTCAAGATCACGCAGCCGCTTTCCAAGAGGCGCTTCACGAACGGGCGCAACTACAAGTACAAGGTTCGGGTCGTCTACAAACCGACGATCGACAAGCCCGAGAGCGAAGTCCTCGTGAGCAAGTACAAGAAATTCACGAAGTGCTGATCAACTTCTGATCAGCTACGAAGACTGACGAAACGGACCCGCCATTTGGTGGGTCCGTTTTTTGTTGGATAGGTCGTTGTCGAAACTGGGTAATAATGGGAGAAGCGCGCGGGTTCAGGGGTGTTCCCGCGTCGCACACGTCTAGGAGGTAGGGGAATGATCACTTTTGTAGCGGTCGAGAGGTCGCGTCGATTTCGATCTGCGGCACTGGTCGGCGCGTTGGTCTGCGCGTTGGCCCTGTATGTATCGTCACAAGCGATTGCCGACGTCGACGGTACGAAGACTGCAGACAGCGGCACGAGCGACGCGTCGGCTGGAGGACATGGAACGCTGACAGTGGGTGCAGACTTCACCTACTCAGACGGCGACGAAGACCTCAAGCGGGTCGTCGTCGACTTTCCAGCTGGCGGCGTCGGTAACCCGAATGCAGTTCCGTACGCGGATCGATGCACGAGCGCGCAGTTCGACACGGGCGTGTGTCCGGCGTCGAGCCAGATCGGCGTGGTGAAGCTCGCAGCGACCGCTTCGCTGGCAGGGGTACCGATCCCGCTCGATCTCGAAGGCTCGATTTCGATAATCCAGACGACTCCCGAAGTCCCGACAATCGTCGGCGCCTACATCGAGCCACCGATCGGTGACCCGATCCGTTCATACGCGCAGTTTTACCCGGTCACTTCGGGCCCCGACGGCGATTTCCGCATTCGCTCAGTTACCTCCGATTTCCCGCGGACAGCTCATACCGACCTCGGAGACCTGCCGATTCAAATCAATACGTACGAGCAGGTCCTCTGGGGCGTTCTGCCCAGCGGCACGGCGTTCATCACCAACCCGACGCGCTGCGACACGTGGATGTCCTACGCGTACGTTGAGGCATGGGACTCGAACACGAACGCGGACTCCGATCCACTGATGACTGGGACGAACACCTTCAAGCGGATTGAACCGGTGCCTACGATTCCGGACTGTTCGACGCCCAACGCTTTCAACATTTCCGCAACGGCGAGCCTGTCGACCGTCGAACGCGGCGCGTCACCGACGTTCACGACGACGCTCGCAATCCCGAATCTCGGCGCGCTGCCGTTGGCACCAACCACCCCGAAGGCCGTTGTCGCAACGCTGCCGGATGGGGTGAACGTTGATATCCAGCAGCTCCTGCGCGTCTGTGAGGTCGCGGCCTTCCAAGCGCGTGCCTGCCCACCGCACACCCAGGTCGGAACCGTGTCGATCAAAACGCCGATGATCGCCGCCGGATTGCGCGGCGAGGTTCATCTGGTTCGCCCGACTGGTGGTCGGACGTTGCCCGATCTCGGGCTGAACGTGCACGGTGCGATTAACTTCACACAACTTGGAACCAACCGCTATGTCGGCAATGGCACCGTCCTCCAGTCGACTTTCGACAATATTCCTCAGGTCGGCTTCAGCGAGTTGAGCTTGACGATCACGGGCGGTCCCGGTGGTCTGTTGCGAAACGACACCTGTCCCTCCAACGGCAGAACTCCAAGCGATTCTGGTCCGATCACCTTCGCGCTGTTGGCTTACCAAGGCCAGGCGGCTTCGCAGAGTTCGCCGGTCTACGACTTCGGGAAATGCGTCTCGTACCGGGTGACGCTGAAACGAATCAGGCGATGCATGCGGTCGCGATATCTGAAGGTGACGCCTCGCTTCCGCGACCGGTCGAACGTGCGATTCATTCGCGTGTCCGTGCGCGGCCAGAAGACGAGGACGTTCAAACGTTCGCCGTTCCGTGCGAAGTACAGGCTCTCACGCAAGTTGAAGCGGGGCAAGACGTACAAGTACGTGATGCGTGCATACTTCAAGCCGATCGGTACCAAGCCGAAGGGTCGCGTCGTGAAGAAAGTGGCACGTTTCAAGCTCTGCAAGTGACAAACGCGCCGGCGTCGTATTCCGCGCGGCGTCGGTGCGTTTCTCCCCTCAACGCCCCCGTCTGAAGTCGGCCCCGGCGCGGTCCATTTCTCGTTTCATCTCTCGCTCTTTGATCGTCTGACGCTTGTCGCCGACGTCCTTGCCGCGTCCGAGCGCAAGTTCCACTTTTGCGCGGCTGTCCTTGAAGTAAATCCGCGTCGGGATCAACGAGAACCCTTTCTCGGCGAGCTTGCCAATGATTCGGTCGATCTCGCGTCGATTGAGCAGCAGCTTGCGCGGTCGTTCGGGCTCGTGATTCTCGAGGCCGGCGTGTTTGTAGGGCGCGATGTGGAGATTCTTGAGCCAGACCTCTCCGTCCTCGACCGACGCGTAGGCATCCTTCATCTGAACTCCACCGTCGCGCATCGACTTGACCTCCGATCCCAGCAGCACCATTCCAGCCTCCACGTGATCGCTCAACTCGAAGCGGAAGCGCGCTTCGCGGTTGGTCGCTATGTCGCCGGCATCGACCTTTTTCTTTTTTCCCTGCTTTGCCATCAGATGTTCACAGGTAGCAGGTCGACTCGCGCGCGAGCAGTCTGAAGGTTCATCACCGAGACGTCGACAGACGCTCCGAGTGGGATCGAGCGGCCGCTGTTTTCGTCGACCAGCGCGGTCTGGAACTCATTCAGGTTCCAAAAACCGCCGAGCAGTTCTTTGATCTCGCGCAACGGCATGAATCCTTCGAAATGCTGATTTGGGCCGAAAGCCACGAACAGCCCGCCGCCAACCATGCCGATCACCTCTCCTTCGAACGTCGGCCCGTACGCGGCGCCTTCGCGCAGCTGGGAACGATCGGCAAAACGCGGCGCACGGTTGCGGTTCTGTGATGGACGCTTGCTGCTGGGTTTATGCAGGCCACCGCCGCCCGGCTGCTTCCACCCTGCTTCGTTCAGCACCCGCTCGAGCAGGAAAGCTCGCACGATGTCGTCGGATTTGCGCTCGATCTTCATCGCCTCGCGTTCCCGTGCGCTCGACCACTCGGCATCGTCATCCAGATCGTGAGGATCCGGCGCAGCGTCGTCGACCCCCAATCCAGCCAGCAATGCGCGGTGTGCGATCAGGTCCGGATAGCGCCGGATCGGCGAGGTGAAGTGGCAGTAGTGCTCGCTGCGCAGACCCGAGTGACCGAGATCCTTCGGCGAATAGACCGCCTGCTTGAGCGACCGCAAGACCAATGACGTAAGCGCCGACGTGCCAACCTCGGTCTTGCGAACGTACGCCGCCACCGCGGCACTCAACTCGCCGACGATCGACTCGGCCTCTTGATCGGTGAAGTTTTCCGGCACCGGCGGCATCGGCACACCGAGCGATTCGAGCTGCTGGATTAGAAACTCCACCCTGGACGCGTCTGGGCGCTCGTGGATGCGAAATAGCGACGGCAGATGATTCTTTGACAGGTAGGCCGCCACCTGTTCGTTGGCGGCGATCATCAAGTGCTCGATCACGCGGTGCGATTCGGTCTGCTGCTCGTTCTCGACATCGGTCGGAGCACCCGTGCGATCGAACTTGAAGATCGGCTCCTTCGACTCGACCGCCAGAGCCTTCTTTTCGTCCCGCGCGGCCTGCAGCGTTGAGCTGACCTTTCGTGCCACCGCCAAGGGATCCGCCCACGGATCTTCCGCCCTGGCGTTGCCGGCAAATATCTCGTCGACCTGTCCGTAGCTGAGCCGGGCATCGGAACGGATCAGCGAGCGATAGAACGCGGCCTCGCTGACGCGTACTCCGTCGAATCGCATTTCGACGGTGACCGCTCGGCGAAGCTCTCCGGGAACCAGCGAACAGGCCGTGTTCGAGAGCGCTTCGGGAAGCATCGGCTCCACGGCGCCGGGCACGTAGACGCTGGTGGCGCGGTGCCTGGCCTCCTTGTCGATCGGATCGCCCGGGCGAACGAACGCCGATACATCGGCGATGTGCACCCAGATGCGAGCCCCGTCGCCGTCGCGCTCGGCCGAAATCGCGTCGTCGTAGTCCTTTGCGCCCTCCGGGTCCATCGTGAAGGTCGCGAGGTCGGACAGATCCCTGCGCGGGAATTCGTCATCGCTCTCGGCCGCCGCGCGGGCGTGATTTTCAACCGACCCCTTGAAGCCTCGGTCGAGCCCACGTTCAACCATCAACGCCTCGATCACGTCGCGCGGGTTGTCGTCGCTGCCGATCCGGCGAACGATCTTGCCGATCGGTTGCGTAACCTGGCGGCCGCGTTGCTTGCCGCGCGCCATACCGGCGGGCTCGACGATCACCAGCTCACCGGCTCGCAGCGGGCGACCACGCTTGCCCTCCTGTTTGAGTTGGATCTTCGCGCCGCGCTCGAACAGCGGATTGGCGACCAGCGCACGGCCTTTCGGAACTAGAACGGCAGCGACGGGTGCGAGAAAACTGCCGAAGGCGGCGTTCACTTGCCGGATCCGGTCGAGTCCGACGTCGCCGATTTCGGCGCATCATCGAATTCTGCGAGCGCCTCGAACGATGCGTTGAGTGCCTCGTCTGCGCCGGTTCGAGTGTTGTCCTCCACCTCTAGGTCCGGGGCAAGACCGCGCCGGGTGATGTAGTGGTTGCCCGGCAGCACATAGCGCCCGACGGTCAGCGAAAGCGCCCCGCCGTTCTCCAGTTCAGTCACTTCTTGAAAGACGCCCTTGCCGAACGTGCGCGTGCCGACGATCAACGCTCGGTCGCGATATTTGAGTGCTCCGGCGGTGATCTCAGATGCGCTGGCAGAGCCCTTGTCGACAAGTACGACGAGCGGTTCGGTGGTGCGTATCGCTCCCTTGATCGCATCGAACTGCCGGCGCTTTCGCGTGCGACCGTCGGACGCAACGACCATGCCATCGGCCAGAAAAAGACTGCTGACCTCGACGGCCTGGTCGAAGCGGCCGCCGCCGTTGCCGCGAAGGTCGAGGACGTAACTGTCGGCACCGCGTTTTTCCAGTTTGTCGATCTCCGTGGCCACCGCGTTGCCAGCAGTTTCCGTGAAAGTCGCAAGCCGCACCACACCAATCTTGTTTCCGTCGCGGCGGTACAACTTGCCTTCGGCCACCGGGATTTCGATCGCCTTGCGAGTGAGTTCGACCTCGCGTTCGGGGCCAAGTTTTTCGCCGTCTTCCTCCAGCGGCGTCGCGTAGGTGAGTTTGACCTTTGTGCCCTCGGGGCCTTTGATCTTCGCCACCGCAACATCGGCCGCCTCGCCGGCGATCGATTTGCCGTTGACCTCAGTGATCACGTCACCGGGTTTGATTCCGGCCTTTTCGGCCGGTGAGTCCGGGTAGGTCAACGACACCTGCAGGCCGCGATCGACTTGGTTGATGCCCATTCCGACACCTGTGTAGCGCCCGGAAATGGCCTGCGCGAAGGCCTTGTTCTCTTCGGGATTAAAGTAGTGCGAGTAAGGATCGTTCAACTCTTCGACCATCCCGTTGATCGAACTGTCGGTCAATTCGGCCTCGGGCACTTTGCGATAGAAATCGTTTTCGATCAGCGATTGGACCTGGTCGGTGGGGATCGACACCTTGTCCGGCGCGATCAACTCCTTGAGTCCGCCCACGACCGGCGTTTCCGGATAGGCACCGATGTACACCCCGGTCAGGAGCGCCGTGAAGACTGCGAGAACTGCGATCAAAGTGCGCATTGCTATGCGGCAACCCTAGAGGTCGCATCGGGCTGTCGAGCCATCAACGTTGAGCGCTCGCCGCGGCGAACGGATTTCACGCGCGTAAAAATCTTCGCAGCGTCAAACCGGATCCGGCGGCGGAAATACCTACGGCCGCAACCATCAAAATCAAGGTCAGGTTGACGAAGTTGATCGTTTCCGGGGCGGCGAACAGCGCAAACTTGTCGGACACGGGATCGATGATCGTCTGCTTGAAGATCAGCAACATGAGAACCGCGACCAAGCCCCCGGCGGCACCCACGAAGATGCCCTCGATCACGAAGGGCCAGCGGATGAACCAGTTGGTCGCACCAACCATCCGCATCACTTCGACCTCCCGTCTGCGGGCGTAGATCGACAGTCGAATCGTGTTGCCGACCAACAAGGCCGACGTCAGGACGAGCAGGATCGCCAATCCCCACATCGCAAACTTCACGCCGCCGGTGATCGAAAGAATCTTCTCGGTTTCGTCTTCGCGATTCTGCACGTCATTGATCGCCGGGCTGACGTAAGTTTTCTTCTCACCGTCGGCGGAAGTCGTCTCCAACGATGCGACGATCTGGCTGACCTGGTCAGGATCGTTCGGCACGGCCTGGAACGACGCTGGCAGCGGATTGCTCCCGAGCACTTCCGACGCGTCCTCGAGCGGACCCTCGAGACTCGCGAGGGCGTCCTCCTTGGAGACGTACGTAACCGACTTGACGTCGGAGTTGGAGGCGAGTTTCTTGCGCAGCGCGGCGACCTGCTGCTCGGTCGCGTTGTCGTTGAGGAAGACTTCCACGAGAAGTCGACTGCGCACGTCGTTGGCCGCGCCAGTTGCGATGTTGGTGATCGGGATGAACACGCCGAGGACGAGGGTTGTGACCATCACTGTCAGGAAAGCGGCGATGCTCGGCGCCGAGTTTCGGCGCAAGGTGCGGATCGCCTCGCTGGTGAAGAATCGGAAGTTCATGGTGCGATGCGACAGCGGCTAGCTGGCGCGCAACTCCCCGTCGTTCGTGAGGTCGAGATCGGCCGTGTACGCGTTGAAATCGCTTGTGTAGCCGGCCGCGCGTTCGTCACGTACGAGGTGGCCATCCTTGAGTTCGATCACGCGACGCTTCATGCGGTCGACCATGCCCTTGTCGTGCGTGGCAACAAGCACCGTCGTGCCGGTGCGATTGATGCGGTAGATCAGCTGCATGATGCCCAGCGAGGTCTCTGGGTCGAGATTTCCTGTTGGCTCGTCGCAGATCATCAGCGGCGGGTGGTTGACGAATGCGCGCGCGATGCTGACGCGCTGCTGTTCGCCGCCCGAAAGCTGGTCGGGATAGTTGTGCAGCTTCGTCGAAAGCCCTACAAGACGAAGACTGTGAGGAACTTTCTGGCGGATTTCCGCGCGGCTCGCGCCGGTCACCAGCAACGAGTAGGCGACGTTGTCGTAGACCGTACGATTCGGCAGCAGCTTGAAATCCTGAAAAACCGCGCCGATGTTGCGGCGCAAAAATGGAATGCGGTCGCGCGAGAGTTTCGTGATGTCACGCCCGGCGATCATCAGCGTGCCTTCGGTCGCCTCGAACTCTTTCATCAAAAGGCGAATGAAGGTCGATTTGCCGCAGCCCGTCGGTCCGACGAGAAAGACGAATTCTCCCTGTCTGACAACTGTCGTCGCGTTTTCGAGCCCGACGGTGCCGTCGTCATAGATTTTCGTGACGTGGTCGAACTCGACAACCGGCGAGCCCATCTGCGCAGGGCGTGATTGAGCTTGCGATTGGGCATGCATCGAGATTCAATTCTCCAGCCTAGAACCGATCCCTCCCCGCGCTCCCACATGCAACAAAACTGCGAAACAAGGTTTGCCAAACGGGCACCTTGTTTTACGAAGTGCGGTTTAGGGGTGGGATGGGGCGCCGATGGCGTGGAAGCCGCCGTCGACGTGGAGTATCTCGCCGCTGATGCCGCGGGCCAGGTCGGAGAGCAGGAAGCAGACGGTGTTGGCCACGGGGATTGGGTCTTCGATGTCCCAACCCAGTGGCGCCTGTTGAGGCCACATGTCGGCGAGATCCTTGAAGCCGGGGATTCCCTTGGCCGCCATCGTGCGCAGTGGTCCGGCGCTGAGCAGGTTCGAGCGAATGCCGTGCGGACCGAGATCGCGGGCGATATAGCGATTGACGGATTCCAGCGCTGCCTTGGCAACGCCCATCCAGTCGTAGATCGGCCAGGCCTTGGTCGCGTCAAAGTCCAGGCCGACGAGCGCGCTTTCTTCGGTGCGTTTGCCGTCTTCGCCGGGCTTGCGTTCAAGCAACGGCAGTAGCGCCTGGGCGACGGCCTTGTAGGAGTAGGCGCTGGTGCGGAACGCCAGCTCAGCACTCTCGGCAGGCGCAGACATGAACTTGCCACCGAGGGCATCCTCGGGCGCGAACGCGATCGCGTGGAGCACTCCATCGAGGCCGCCGAGCGCACCATCGACCGCGCCGGCGAGCGCGGCCAAATGATCCGGGTCGTTGACATCGAGTTCGACGATCTGTGGCGTGGTCGCCAGTCGGTTGGCGGTGCGCTCGGTCAGCGACATCATCCGACCAAAGCTCGAAAGCACAACTTCCGCCCCCTCCTGCTGCGCGCGATCGGCAACGTGAAAGGCCAGACTCTGTGGCGTCAGAACGCCTGTGATCAGCAGCCGCTTGCCGTCGAGCAGTCCCATCGAATCAGACGCTCTTGAAGACGAGGCAGGCGTTGTGCCCGCCGAAACCGAAGGAGTTGGAAAGCACAGTGTTGATCTCGAACTCGCGGACACCCTCGGCGATGTAGTCAAGGTCACATTCCGGGTCGGGCGTGTTCAGGTTGACGGTCGGGTGCGCGCGATTCTCGAGAATCGACTTCACGCATACGACCGCTTCGACCGATCCCGAAGCGCCCATCATGTGCCCGACCAGCGACTTGGTCGACGACAGCGGCGGCGGCTTCTCGCCGAACACCTGCTTGACGGCCTTGGTCTCGGACAAATCGTTGTATGGAGTACTGGTGCCGTGCGCGTTGATGTAGTCGACCGCACTCGGATCGACGCCAGCCTCTTTGAGCGCCTTCGTCATCGCCGAGATCGCGCCGCGACCCTTCGGGTCGGGCTGCACGAGGTGGAACGCGTCGTTCGAGGCGCCGTAGCCTGCGAGCTCGCAAAGCACGCGAGCGCCGCGCTTGGCCGCGTGCTCTTCAGATTCAAGGATCAACATCCCCGCGCCCTCGCCCATCACGAAGCCATCACGCTCGGCGTCGAACGGGCGACTCACGCCCTTCGAAGTCATCGCGCCCATCGCTCGGAATGCGGAGGTCGCCAGCGGTCGGTTCGCCGTCTCGGCGCTGCCGGCGACGACTAGATCCGCGTCACCGTGTTCGATCATTCGCTTGGCCTCGCCAATCGAATGGTTTCCACTCGCACATGCGCTGACCACGCAGTGTCCCGGGCCCCAAATACCGAAATCCTTGGTCACGGCGGCAATCGCCGCGTTCGGCATCAACATCGGCACAGAGGTTGCCGGCACCATCCGCTCACCCTTTGTGCGCAGGATTTCCATGCCATCGTCGATCGTCTCGAATCCACCGATGCCCGTGCCGACAACGGCGCCGCAACGCTCGCGGTCCAGCTCTTCGAAATCCACGCCTGCGTCGGCAACGGCTTCACGCGCAGCGAGCAGCCCGAAGCGCGCAAATTTGTCGAGTCGGCGCGACTCCTTGATCGTCAGCAGATCGGAGATGTCCGGGCTGACGGCGACATCACCTTCGGGCAGCGAGCGACCGGCCGTTGCGGCGTCCCACAAACCATCGGCTCCGATGCCGCCCGGCGAGATCGCGCCGATTCCGGTGATTACGATCTTCGTCATCGCGTCACTTTCGAGTTCGGCTCGATCAGCCGTTCTTCACGACGGCCGCCACGGCGTCGCCGATCGTCGAAAGCTCTTCGAGGTCTTCGTCGGGCACGCGGATGCTGAAATCATCCTCGATCGCCTGCATGATCTCGACGACGTCGAGCGAGTCCATGTCGAGATCCTCGAGCGTCGATTCGGACTTGACGTCGTCCGGGTTGACGCCGAATTTCGGAACGATTTCCTTGATCTTGTTCAATACTTCATCTGGAGTTACAGCCATTTGGCGGGGCCTTTCTGAGATTTTGATTCGCTGACTCTACGCTGAAAAATCTGTACTGCTCAAGCGGTCATGCCGCCATCCACCGGCAGGACGGTACCCGTGACATAGGCGGCGTCGTCGGATGCGAAGAAACTGACTGCCGCCGCGACCTCGTCAACCGTACCCGCCCTGCCCAGTGGTACGGCTTCTGCAATTTTTTCCACAAGCCCTTCGGTCATCGCTGTCGCGACCGGACCGGGAGCAACCGTGTTGACCGTGATCTGCTTGCGTGCATATTCCTTGGCGAGCGTGCGTGCCAGACCGATAAGTCCAGCCTTCGACGCACCATACGCGGATTGACCGGGGTTGCCGTGCGTTCCTGCGACCGACGAGATCATCACGATTCTTCCGAAGCGCTCGCGAATCATTCCGCGCAGAGCGGCGCGCGAGCAGTTGAACGCACCGGTCAAGTTTGCGTTGATCGTGTCGGTCCAGTCGTCGTCGGAAAGTCGCACCGCCAGACCGTCATGACGAACGCCCGCGTTGTTGACCAGAACCGCGACTGGTCCAAGCTCGTCGGCAACGTGCTCGAAAGATTTGTTGACCGCCTCGGCATCGCGAACGTCGGTCTGCAGAACGAGTCCGCGTCGCCCGGCTGCCTCGACCATGGAGAGTGTTTCGGCGGCACCGTCGGCGTCGTTGGAATAACTGATCGCCACGTCGAATCCATCTGCGGCCAATCGCTGCGCCGTTGCCCGCCCGATGCCGCGCGAGGCACCGGTGACCATCGCCACGCGTGTGGTGGCGTGGGCTGCATCGGATGTCGTCACGGCGCTATGCCTTCGATCTCTGCGGTGATCGCCGAGTAGGCAAAGCCGCCGCCGAAACCGACCATCACGATCAGGCCGCCGTCGGCGAGTCGACCCGCTGCATACTCGCGGCCGAGCGCGAACGGGATCGAAGCCGCCGAAGTGTTCCCGACATCGGCGATCTGTGTTGACACCCGTTCGTTCTCGATGCCGAGCTTTTCGCCGACGGCTTGCACGATGCGGATGTTTGCCTGGTGCGGCACCAGCAATGCCACGTCATCGAGCGACTTGCCAGCGGCTTCGAGCGCCTCAAGAACCACTTCGCTCATCCTCGCCACCGCGTGCGAATAGGTCTCGCGACCGCGCATGCGAATGACATTGCCGTCGTCCCGCTCCGAGAAGAGAATCCTGTGCTGGTGGTCGAAGCCGCCGACCATCGGTCCGATTCCGCCCGTCTCGACCGGCCCGACCACGACGGCACCCGCGGCGTCGCCGAACAGCGGCGCGCTCTTGGGGTCGTCGTGCGGCGTGATCCGCGACAGTGCATCGGCACCGACAACGAGGGCGAGATTCGACCTACCGGACTCGACGGCCGCTGCGCCGTGACCGAGCGCCGTTACGAAGCCAGTACAGGCGGCGGAAAGATCGAACACCACCGCCCGGCCGGGAATTCCGAGCGCGTCGGCGAGGGCGACCGCCTGCGCGGGAAAAACGTTGTCGGGAGTGATCGTCGCCACGATCACGGTGTCGACCTCTTCCGCGGTCCGACCGGCGACGTTCAAGGCATCGCGTGATGAAGCGAGCACCAAGTCAAGCAGCGACTCGCCCTGCTCGACGTCCAGCACGCGACGCGATTCAACGCCCGTGCGCTCGATGATCCAGTCCGCGGTCAGGTCGTAGCGCGCGGCGACCTCTTCCGAACTGACCACCCGGCTCGGTTGGGCACCGCCGAAGCCGAGCATGCCGGCCGCCCGAACCGAGCGCGGAGCGCTTGCCGATGTCGCTGTTGCGGTCTCCGTCGAATTCATCGGTCAGCCCGCTTCGCCGTTCGTATTCAGATCGGCGACCTTGATCGCCTTGGCCTCGGGCAGCGTGCGTTTGACCAGACCGGTCAGTACTCCGCCCGGTTCGAACTCAACGAATTCGCGAATGCCGAGCTCCCACATGTAGAGCAGAGACTCGCGAAAACGAACCGGCGCCAGAAGCTCCTTTGCCAACTCGCTGCGCGGATCTTTGAACGGCCGCGCAGTGCCGTTGGCGATCACCTTGGAGGCGTCGCCGAATTCAACGTCTGCCAATGCAGCCGATAGCCGCTCGGCGGCAGATTCGATCAACGGAGAGTGAAACGCGCCGCTCACCGGCAGGCGCTTGAGCCGCAACCGGCGCGCGCTGTCGCCTGCAGTCGGATCGGTCGGTTCGGCTGCCTCGATCGCTTCGATGCAATCCATCGCGCCCGTGATCACGATCTGACCGGGCGCGTTGTCGTTGGCGACGGTGAGGCCGAATTGGTCGGCAAGTTGCTCCGCCCCCTCCGGCGAGCAGCCGAGCAGCGCGAGCATCGCCCCCGGGTGTTCGCTGGCTGCGGCGGCCATCGCCAGTCCACGTTCCTTGACGACTCTTTCGCCGTCTTCTGCAGACATCGAACCCGCCGCCACCAGCGCTGCGTACGAACCGAGCGAATGCCCGGCGAAGAGGTCACACTCGACGCCGGCGTCATTGAAACTTTGTACTGAAGAGCGAAACACCGCCGGTTGTTGGCCAGCCGTGTCGACGGGCATGTCGGGCGTTTGGCTCCCCTGGCCGGGAAACAGCCCCGCCCTCATCGTCCTGCCCCGCCGTGTTCGAACCCCTTTGGCATGGGCGCAAACAATACTTCAACTACTTAGTTCGACCGAGGATTAATTTTTCGCCGTGGACCGCGTCGACTTCTTGCGCGCTGCGGTTGGCTTGGCAGCGGCAGACGCAGCATTCTCAAGCCTTGAGACCCTGGCGTCGAGCCGGTCGAGTTCATCCTCGAGTTCTTCGATGCGGTGAAACAGCGTGCGCACCCGCAGGGTGAGGCTCTCGAACTGCGACCCAGAAGGCAACCCGAGCGCAGACATCGCGGATTGCTGCGCGTGAATGACTCGTTCGCCTGCGTCGACGATACGCGTCAGCGCGTCACCGACGAAGCGACTACTGGCCACTTCGTCGACGATCCCGCCGATTCCCTCGGATGCGGCGTCAATCTCGCGGTTGTTTCGTTCGTCGGGCATCGCTTGCGAAAAGAATAGGTGACCGGGCGGCGAGAGGGCAACCCTAAGTCTCAACCAAAGCTTTACCCACCGTTTTCAGTTCACATATGACGGAAATGTGTTCACGGCTTCTCCGAAACTTCATCCGCAGTTCAAATACCGGCGATTAAGGTCGGATGTGGATGTGTCGATGGGAGTTGCGTAGGGCTGCCTCTGGTGGCCCTGAAGCTGCATCTCCGACGCCGCCCCGGTGGCGCTGGAGGACTGTGGCATCGCCTCAGAGAAGGAACTTCTGAAGCGATGCATCTCAGGCAGCGTCGATCGACCTCCGCGAACCATCCCCGACCTTATTCGAATTCAATGAGCAGCTCACACGACAACCACCGCGCCAACGCGCTTGCAGACTCAGTTTTACTGATGGACATTGCGTGCGATGGACGCTATCTTTCGCTAGGTCGAAAAGCACGCCGTGTACCGAAGCTGGATGTTCTCGGATGCGCGGCGGACGGGGATGCTTCAATCCGCCAGGCCCAGCTGTCAGTAAGTTGGCGCCCGGCGACTACTGAGATTAAGGGCATTACAGAGGGATCGTGAGGGGCACTGCAATCAAGAATTCGACGATCGCCATGACGGCGGTCGCTTTTGCGCTTGTCGGCATGCTCGTCGGTGCGATCAGCGCTGGCGCAGATGTCACCGGCAGGGCCGGCCCGACGACCGAGGGGCCCGCGTTGGTGCCCAACGGCTCCGAGCCCACGGACCCGGTTGCCCCCGCCGAGCCGGGCGGCACCACTCCGCCCACCAGTCAGCCGAAGCAGCCGGCGAAGAAGAGCCCGGCCAAGAAGGAACCGTCGAAAAAGAAGTCGACGAAGAAGAAGTCTTCAACCAAGAAGAAAGCGGCGAAGAAGAAGTCCGCATCGGACGAGGACACCAACGACTCGAACGGCAGCGGCCGCGACGATTCGAACGCCGACGACGAGACCGCAGCCGATCCGCTTGAGCTCGGTGCCGAAGGCTCCGCCGGCGACGGCCCCGTAAGCGTGCCCAACCTCGTTCTCCAACAGTTTCAGATCCCGCCATTCCTCCTGCCGATCTACCAAGCCGCCGGAATCCAGTACGGCATCCGCTGGGAGATCCTGGCCTCGATCAACGAGATCGAGACGAACTACGGACGCAATCTCAATGTCTCCAGCGCCGGCGCACTCGGCTGGATGCAGTTCATGCCGGCGACCTGGGAGATGTACGGCGTCGACGCCAACAACGATGGCGTGAAGGATCCGTACAACCCAGTCGACGCGATCTTCGCCGCAGCGAACTACTTGAAGGCCGCTGGTGGTCACGACGACTTGCAGAAGGCGATCTTCGCCTACAACCACGCCCAGTGGTACGTGGACCAAGTGATGCTGCGCGCCAAACTGATCGCCGGAGTGCCGGATGCGCTGATCGATTCACTGACCGGTCTTACGCAGGGCCACTTCCCCGTCTACGCCAAGGCAACGTACGCCGGAGCCATAAAGAAGGCCTCGACTCGCGTGAAGGAAGGCAACGCTGCACGTGTGGTTGAGGGTTCAGGACGGCGCAACGGCATCAAGATCTACTCCAAGCGCAATGCTCCAGTCGTCGCCGTCCAGGACGCAGTCGTGAAGCAAATCGGCAGAAGCACCAAAGAGGGCAACTTCATCACGATCGAGGACACCTACGGCAACCGCTACCGCTACACCAATCTTGGCTCGGTCTCCAAGCTCTACCCCGTGCCTCGCAGCAAGAACGACCGCAGCGAGGAACTCGCAGAAGAAGAGGCGAAGGCCGTCGCCGACCCGAACAAGCGCGTCGGCCCGCGCGTTGGCACCAAGGAGCGCGTCTACGCCCACCCCGAGCGCGAGCGCCCGAAGGCGGCTGGCTCTTATGACGGCGGCGGCGTGGCGATGAATGGCTACGAGACCTTCGACAACTACTTCGCCCGCCCGTACGGCCTGAAGAAGGAGGACGTCGTCCTCAAGCCGCTGAAGAAGGGCTCCAAGGTGATCGGCGGAACGATCCTCGGACGCCTCGGCGCCGACGAGCGCGGCCGCACACCGTACGTGAACTTCCAAGTCCGTCCCGCCGGCAGCGGTGCGCCGGTGATCGACCCGAAACCGATCCTTGACGGCTGGAAGCTGCTCGAATCGACCGCGGTCTATCGCGCAATCGGCCTCAACCCACTCGTCCCGGATGATGCGTCCGACAAGACGATCGGTCAGCTTCTGTTGATGAGCAAGGAGCAGCTCGAAGAGCACGTGCTCACGACCAAGTCGATCGAGATCTACGAAGTCGGACGCGCGCAGATCCGCGGAGGTCTGATCGACCGCCGCGTGCTTGCGCTGCTCGCTTTCCTCGACAGCGAGGGCTTCCACCCCACCGTCACTTCGCTCCACCGCCCCGGTGCGATCACCAGCTCTGGCAACGTCTCGCAGCACTCACACGGAACGGCGGTGGACATCGCTGCGATCAACGACAAGCCGACGATCGACACCAACGAACCGGGCGGCCTGACCGAACAAACAGTGCGCCGGATCATGACGCTTCAGGGCACGCTGAACCCGGACCAGATCATCTCCCTGTTTGACATCGGCGGCGCGACGCTGGCGATGGCCGACCACGCAGACCACATCCACGTCGGGTTCCAGCCCGGCTACGGCGTGAACGCCAATGGCCGTATCTCTCGCAACGGTCGCGCACGCTCAGTGCTCTCCAAGAAGGACTGGTTCCGCGTCTTTGACCACCTCGGCAAGATCGAGAACCCAGAGGTCTCGTCGCAGCCGTCGGCTTACTCGATCAAGGTCAAGAAGGGCAAGAAGAAGAGCGAATAGCTCGTTCCTGGTTCTGGTCGGCCTGGATTGGCCTGGGTTCGATTCATCCGGTGAATTGACTTGCGTTAGCTGAACGCCGGGGGTTAGATGCTGCCGGTGGATTGACTCGTGCTTGGGTGCTTGGGTGTTTGGATGCTTGGGGTTTGATGATTTGGGTGGGGGTATTTTGCGTGATGCTGCCCATCGGGTGCAGGTCGATCACGCCCAAGACCTCGCCGCATTCGCACGCCACAACGCTTTCTTGCCCTCGCCCTGTGGGCGGGGGCAACGAGCATTCAGCGCATTCGCAAGCCACAACGTTGCGTTGCCCTCGCCTTCAGGGCGCGGGTATGAGGCGTTTGCCTCTTTGGAATACGGGTTGGGTGATCAGGTTGCGTCGGTAAGACATGTTTTGCTCCACGTCTCGCCCCAGCCCCTGAACCCAATCCTTTTCGCCTGCCAACACGAAAGTCAACCCACCCAAAGCATCAAACATCAACGTCGGGATCGGCGAACCGTCACCCCAAGCGAAAGACGCGGTCGACCGCAACCACCAAACCGTCAGCCGGCAGCCAAAACCTCATCCACCGCAGCCATCAACGCGGCGAACTCGTCCTCGATGTCGCCGTCGAGCTTCACAAAGGCGTCGACATCGAACGGCGTGGGGCCGTTCGTCATCAGGGCAAGCTGACCGCCCGACCGCAAGGTGATCGACGGCAACCCGGCAACTGGGTGAACCACCAACGAACTCCCGACCGCGATGATCAGGTCGGCCGCAGCAGCCAACTCGAACGCGCGCTGCAGCGCCTGCTCGGGCAGCATCTCTCCGAACAACACAACCTTTGGTTTCAGCGGGGACCCTGCGTCGCACTGGTCGCACCGCGGAATGCCGTTCTCGGCGGCCCGGTCGCGAACCCACTCCAGTTCATAAGTCGCACCGCAGTCGAGGCAGTCCGAGAACTCAATCGATCCGTGCACCTCGATCAGGTCTTCGGTACCGGCCATGTGGTGAAGACGGTCGATGTTCTGCGTGATCACTGCCTCGATCAACCCTCGCCTCTCAAGCTTCGCCAGCGCTTTGTGCGCGCCGTTGGGGACCTTGTCCCCCAGTGATGCAAAACGCTCGCCATAGAAGCTCCAGAAGCGTTCTGGGTCGTTCTGAAAGGTGTCGATGTGGGCGACTTCCATTGGGTCCACGTTGGCCCACATGCCGGTCTCGGGCGTGCGGAAATCGGGGATGCCGCTTGGCACCGAAACTCCAGCGCCGGTCAGCACCACCGTCTTGCGGGCACCGACGATCGCTTCGGCCAGCTCGCGTATGGCCGGCGTGATTTCTGCCTGTTCCGGCATGGCGTTCAGGCGCGGCGTCTAGTTGAACTTGGGCGGACGCTTTTGCAGGAACGCAGCGACGCCCTCCTGCCCATCGGCCGACTGCACGGCCGTCAGGAACGCGTCGCGTTCGGCGGCGATGCCAGCCTCGAGTGTGTCGTCGTCGGTCAGGCCTTTGATCTGCGCAACCGCTTCCTGAGGTAGACCTGCGTACCGTTCGGCCAGCTTGATCGCTGCGTCAAAAAGTTCATGGTCGGGCACGAGTTGGTTCACGAGGCCCAGCTCCTCGGCGCGCCACGCACTGATCGCGTCGCCGGTGGCGATCATCTCGAAGGCCGCAGCCTTGCCGATCAGCCGCGGCAGGCGTTGAGAACCACCGAATCCGGGGATTATTCCCAGCGTGATTTCCGGCTGTCCGAAGATCGCCGATTCGCCGGCGACGCGCAGGTTGGTGCTCATCGCCAGCTCGCAACCGCCGCCAAGCGCGGCGCCATTGACGGCGGCGATCGTGGTGACACGACCGGTCTCGAGCGCGCGCATCATCGCGTTTGTGTGGTCGAGGTGCGCTGCGGCCTCCTCGGGATTCATCGAACCGAATCCCTTCAGGTCTGCTCCGGCGCTGAACAATGAAATCGTGTTGCTGGCGATCACCAGCGAGCGGATGTTTGGATCGGACTCGACCTTTTCGTGTACGGCTTTCAGGTCGCGCACCAGCGCGGTGGAGATCGCGTTGACCGGCTTCGATGCGAGCCAGGCGATCGCAACGCTGCCGCGTGTTTCGAGTTGCACCGTTTCGGTCTGCTCGTCGTCATCGGCCCGCGGGTATGCAAAGAATCCCTGTCCGGCGGCCCTACCTGTGCGGCCTTGTGCGACCAATCGCCTGAGCAACGCCGGGGGCTCGAACCCTTCGCCCCATTGCGACTTTGCGTGTTCGAGTGCCGCGAGCGCGTTGTCCAGCCCGAGGTCGTCGGCTCGAGTCAATGGGCCGGGCACGATACCGGCCCCCATCATCATTCCGAGATCAACCTCGCGGGCGTTGCCGATGCCCTCCTCGATGATCAATATCGATTCAACCAGCGCGCGAAGGCCACTCCTGAGTGCGATCTCGCCGGCGACGGCCATGTCGGCCTCAGGCAGTTCTCCTGGCGAGCCAGCGGGGTCGTAGAAGCCCTTGCCGGTCTTTGCTCCGAGGTTGCCGGCCTCGACAGTGGATTTGAGCGCCGGTGCGACGTAGAACGTGTCGCCGAGCTCCGCGTTGAGGTGCTGCATGACGTGGAGCACGGTGTCGAGACCGAGCGTGTCGGTTAGCGTCGCCGGCCCGGCGGGCGCAGCCTTGGTGGCGATCACGGCGGCGTCCAGTTGCGCCGGCGACAGGTCGTGGTCGTCCGCGGCGCGAAACATCTCGCCGAGGCTGCCGGTCAGAATACGGTTGACCACGAAGCCCGACGCGTCGGCGCAGACGATCGGCGACTTCTTGATCGCTTGGGCGAAGCTGTAGGCGATCGTCGATGTTTCGGGTGAGGTCGAATCCCCCTCGATGATCTCGACGAGCTTGGAGTAGCTGGCGGGATAGAAAAAGTGAAAGCCGACGATCTTGTCGGGTCGCGTAGTCGCTTCGCCGATCTCGTCGATCGAGAGCGCACTGGTGTTGGTCGCGAGTATCGCGTGGCCTGGTGTGGCAGCGTCGAGTTCGGCGAAGACGGCCTGTTTGATCGCCATCTTCTCGGGCACGGCCTCGATCACGAAGTCGACGTCGCCGAAGCTGGCGTAGTCGAGTGTCCCGGTGATCAGAGACATCAGCTGGGGCTTGGCGGATTCAGGCGCTTTGCCCTTTTCGATCAGGCGATCGATCAGTGACTCGGCCTTTTCGAGGCCCGCGTCGACGAACTTTTGGTCGACATCTTTGAGGAGTACAGGAATCCCGGCGCTCGCTATCACGAAGGCGATCTCGCCGCCCATCGTCCCGGCGCCCACGACTGCGGCTTTGGTGACTTTCATGGCGCGAACAGTAGTGATTCGTTTCTGAGCGATTCAGCCGTCGAGCTCGGCCTCGATGTCGGCCAGCGTCGTGGTCAACGTGCTGAGTGCCTCCCGCGCGCCGGGGAGCAACCGGGCAAGTTCCTCATCGCCGGCCTTGGTGAGGGTGTAGAAGCGACGGCTGCGGCGTTCAGGGTGCTCCCACTGGCCCTCGATCAGACCGCGCGCCTCGAAGTCTCGCAGCAGCGGATACATCGTGTTTGGATTGACCGTGAGCACGCCGCCCGTGAGCTTCGTGATGCGATCGATCAGCTGATTGCCGTAAGTCGGCTCGTCGCGCGCGAAGTGCAGCACCAACAACGGCAGCAGTTGCTTGCGCAGTTCGCCCGCGAGCGGATCCTTGCTGCCGCGTTTCTTCGCCGCGGGCGCGGCTGACGGGTCGGCAACTGCCTCGCGCTGCTCACGCAGATACTGCTCCGTGGCCGCACCTGCGGCTTTGGCGACGGCGTCCTTGGGGATCGATTTCTCGCGCTTGGCGGACTCGTCGGGCACGGGGTGAGGATACGGGTTCGTCGTGGAACCGCACCAAGAACGGAGGGTCAGGAAAGCGCAGCGACGGCTTCGTGCAGGTGGTCGTCGCCAAAAAACGCCTGATCGCCCACAACTACGGTGGGTACGCCGATTGCCCCGGCCGCCAGCGCGGCCTCGGTGTTTTCGATCAACTTCTGCTTGACGGGCGGGTCATCCGTTGCCGCGATCATGTCACCGGGGTCGATTCCGGCGCGGTGCGCGGCGAGTTCGATGTTGTCGGGATCACTGAGCGGCAGCGCTTCATTGAACTGGACCTCGAATGCCGCACGCGCGAAACGACGGCCGGTACCGATCTCGTGCGCGTAGACGGCTGCGCGCATTGCACGGAGGCCATTGTTCGGCCACGGCTCGGGATAGCTGAACGCCCGCATTCCGCGTGCCTCCGCCCTCTTCGCGATCTCCGCCATGCCGTCGGCGCGATGCGGAGTCTCTGCCCACGAAGAACGACCCGTCGCCTTGAAAATCCCACCGAGCAATACGGGCACCCACTCCACCGAGACACCCTCATCGAATTCAAGATCAATCCGA
>JBMYXO010000029.1:0-7987 GCA_049608465.1 Solirubrobacterales bacterium
CGTCAACGCAAAGTCGTCACGATCCGCAACACCGAAGGCGACCCGCAAGAAATCCGCTACGACCGCCTGGTCCTGGCGCCGGGTTCGACTTCACGCACGTTGCCGATCCCGGGGCTGGCCGAGCATGGCGCAGCCTTCAAGAGCTTGGCCGACGCGATCTGGCTGCGCAATCACGTGATTCGCTCCTTGGAACTCGCAGAAACTGTGTCGGATCGGCGCCGTCTCGACGAACTGCTCACGTTTGTGTTCGTTGGCGGTGGCTACGCGGGGCTCGAAGCCCTCGCCGAGCTTCAGGACTTCGCTGTCGACGCCACGAAGATGTACCCCGCAGCACGCGAGCACGGGATGCGTTGGATCTTGGTCGAGGCCGGGCCGCGCGTTTTGGCCGAGATCGACTCCGGTTTGGCCGACTACACGGTTCGCCAGCTTCGCGGGCGCGGAATTGACATCCGTCTCGGTACTCAGCTGCGGGGCGTCACCGCGCACGACGTCGAGCTCTCGACGGGCGAACGCATCGCAACCCGAACACTCGTCTGGACTGCTGGCGTCACCCCTAATCCAATCGTGCGCGAGCTCGGCTTGCCGGTGACTGCGACGGGCCGACTTGAAGTGGATTCTGCGATGCAAGTGACCGGCACCGACGACGTTTGGGCGATCGGCGATGCGGCGGCAGTGCCGAATCCCGTGGATGCAAACAAGCCGTCTCCGCCGACGGCCCAACACGCGCGTCGCCAAGGCATCGCGGCCGGGCGCAACGTCGCGGCGTCGCTCGGCCGCGGCACGGCGAAGCCATATGCCTACCGCGACCGCGGGTCGTTTGTGAATCTCGGCCGCTACAAAGCGGTCGCAATGACGGGTCGATTGAAGCTGCGTGGTCCGCTCGCATGGTGGATGGCGCGCACCTACCACGTCAGTCAGATACCTGGCCTGAGCCGAAAAATCCGCGCCGTTGTCGACTGGACCGTCAGCCTGCCATTCAGACGCGACGTCGCCGAAGTCGGCTCGATCGGCCATCCGCGTCGGCTTGACCAGCAATACCCCGCGGCTGTAACGGGCCGGGCAGGTTCGGTGGATTCACCCGGCGCAGGGGTTCCGGAAGTCGATGACGATGTCGCTCCCAAAGACCGACGCCGAATGTGATCCCGAGAGCGATCAACCGGCGATACCGCCAGGCGAGACGAACAAAGCGGTAGAGAACCGCAGTCACCGCGCTCAACCCTCGTCGCGGCGCCGCAGAATCTCGCGCGCGGCGCTCCCCGGGTCGAGCCTGCGTTCGACCACCTGATCGAGCAGCGTCTGGACCTCTGCATCCTCGGATATCGCAGCTTCGATCTCTTCGCGCAACTTGATCGTCGCCAGTTCGAGCACTTCGTTGCGGAGGTTGCGGCGACGTCGCTCCGCCAGCGTGCCGCGTTCGACGATGTGCTTGCGGTGGGCATCGATCGCGTCGACCAACTCGTCGATGCCAAGTTCATGGGCGGCCTGGGTCTGCACCACCGGCGGCGACCACCCATCATCTGGATGGCCGAGCGCCAGCACGCCCTTGATCTCGCGCACGAGTGTGTCTGTCATCGGGTGGTCGGCCTTGTTGACGACGATCACGTCGGGAATCTCCATCACCCCAGCCTTCAGCGCCTGAACCGAGTCGCCGCTGCCCGGCATCAATGCCAGCACGATCGTGTCTGCGTGATCGATCACGTCGACCTCGGCCTGTCCGACGCCGACGGTTTCGATCAAAACGTTGTCCCGCCCGGCAGCGTCCATCAACAGCACCGCCTGCAACGTCGCCTCGGAGAGCCCGCCCAATGCACCGCGGTTGGCCATCGAGCGGATGAAGACGCCAGGGTCGAGAAAATGCTCGGTGAGGCGGATGCGGTCGCCGAGCAGGGCCCCCTGCGTGAACGGGCTGGAGGGGTCGATCGAGAGCGCCGCAATCGATTCATCGCGCCGACGCAATGCCGCGATCAGCGCGCCGATCAAGGTGCTTTTGCCCACTCCCGGTGGCCCCGTGAACCCAACGACGTTTGCCTTGCCGGTGTGCGAATAGACCTCTTTGACGAGATCCCAGCCAATCGGGTCGTCGTTCTCGACCAATGAAATCGCCCGCGCCAACGCACGCTTGTCGCCGGCAACGAGTTTTGTCGCCAAATCATGGGCTGTCTGCACCGCCGCCATCGGCCGCCAATCCTAATGCCCCCGCCAGCCACCCTCCCCCGCCCCCGCGAATCACGCAAATACCGACCAAGGGCTCACACCGGGTGTGAGGCCTTGTATGGAAATTGCGGGGTTTTGGGTGGCGTATGGTGTCGCCGGACTATGAATGGATCGGACGGCGCACGTGATGGGTTTGTGATGAAGGGGCCGGAGCCTCAGCACGGCGGAGCGCTCACTTTGCTGCGATTCATGCTGAAGAACCGCCTGTTCAGGTCGCGCTATCTGAAGTCCTATCTACGGATGTTCTGGCACAAAGTCGTTCGGCGCCGTGCATACGGCAAGAAAATCCACACCGACGGGCTCTGCTTCATCGGCAAGAAGGTGAAGATCGAGATCGGACCGCTGGCGCACGTCTATCTCGACCGCTGGAGCTGGGTCGGCAACGGCACGAAGCTACGCGCCCACGGCGGCTTCATCCGCATCGGCAGCAAAACGGTGCTTGGCGAGGAGATCACCTTCAGCACATACGAGGAGATTTCGATCGGTCGCGAATGCGTGATTGCCGACCGGGTGATGTTCATCGACTTCGACCACATCATCGCCGACCCAGAGAAGCCAATCCGCAAGCAGGGGCTCTACAGCAAGCCGGTGCGCGTGGGCAACAACGTGTGGATCGGATACGGCGCATCGATCCTGCGCGGTGTGACGGTCGGCGACGGCGCGGTGATCGGAACCTATGCCGTGGTCACGAAGGATGTTCCAGCGAACGCGATCGTCGGCGGTGTGCCCGCGAAGGTTCTGCGAATGCGCGAAGCGCCGAAACGGCTGCGCTGGGAAGACTGAGCCGACGTTTTAGTCGCGCTGCTCTGCGATCCGTGGCAATATATGGATTCTCTGCGAGCAGGTCAGGAAGGTTCAACAAAATGGCGGACAAACTCTACGTCGACAACACCGAGGCGACCGAGGCATGGAACACCGTGCTTTTCGATCGGTTCAGCGAATACAGGCACATCTTCGTAACGGCACTGAGGCAATTCAGCGACGATGCGCTCGCGCTAGAGCCGCCGCTTCCAGGTGACCGAATCGTTGATCTGGGCTGCGGATTCGGCGACACGACCCGACAACTTGCAGCGCTTGCGGGTCCTGAGGGGCATGCGACTGGAATCGACGGCGCCGATCGCTTCATCGAGATTTCGCGCACCGAGGCCGACGAGGAAAACATCGAGAACGTGGAGTTCATCGTCGCCGACATCGAGCGCGAGGTGCCGGGCGGACCCTACGACTATGCCTTCGCTCGTATGGGCACGATGTTCTGCGCCAACCCAGTCGCCGCGATGCGCAACGTGCGCAACGCGATGCAACCCGGCGGCCGGCTCTGCAAGGTCGTCTGGCGACGCAAGCTCGACAACGAGTGGATGCAGCGTTCTGAGGAGATCGTCGATCGCCACGTGCCCCCGCCCGATGCCGAAGAATCGGACGCACTGACCTGCGGCCCGGGACCGTTCTCGATGGCGAACGCCGACGTGACCACAGATGTGATGAAGGCCGCCGGTTTCGAGAACGTCGGGTTGCGTCGCGTCGACATTGACTACTTCGTCGGCAAAGACACCGACGAGGCAGTCGAGGTGGCGTTTGCGATCGGCCCGGCCGCCGAAACGATTCGGCTGGCCGGCGACGACGCAGAGCGAGTACGCCCGGAGATCGAGCGGGACCTCGTCGATCTGGCCGAGCAGTACAGCCGCGAAGATGGCACGATCGTTGCGCCAGCTTCCGCCTGGATCGTTACCGCCCGCGTGCCCACTCAGCGCTAACCACGCGAGATGGAGGGCGCGCCCGGGCCAACGGCCACCGCGTCCTTGTACAGCGAAAGCGTCTGGCGCGCGACATCGAGCCAATCGAACGTGAGAACGTGGTCCGAGGCCTCGGTCACCAGCCGATCGCGCAAGTCCTCGTCAGTGAGAACGCGCTCGGCCATCTGCGCGAGCGACTTGGGGTCGCGTGAACGAAAACGCAGTCCGACCTGTTCACTCGTGACGACCTCCCGCAGACCGCCGGTATCCGCGACCAAGCACGGGCAACCGCTGGCCATCGCTTCGAGCGCCACCAGACCGAACGGTTCGTAAATTGAAGGGACAACGGTCAGGTCGGCAATTCGGTAGAGCGAATGCAGCACGTCGTCACCGATCCAACCGACGAACGTGCCGTGCTGCATCAATCCGAGCTCCTCGGCCTGCGCCTTCAATTCGTCTTCGTGAGTACCGGAACCGGCCACCAAAAAACGCACCTTGCCGACACTTTCGATCAAACTTGGCAGTGCCTCAAGCGCAACCTGGAAACCCTTTTCATAGACCAGTCGGCCTACCAACAGAACCAGCTTTTCGTCGGTTGCGGCGAAGCTCGATCGCAACTCATCGAGGTTCTCCATCGGTCGTAGATCGTCCGGGTCGATCCCATTGGGGACGACCGCGACGGCGCTTTCCTCGAGCGCGTAGATGTCGGCGATGTGATCCCGCATGTAGGCCGAACACGCGATCACCGCATCTGCGCGATTGGTGATCCACTTCTCGATGCCGTGGATGTGCGACTGCGGGTGCTTGTCGACCCACCCCTGGTGGCGTCCGTATTCGGTTGCGTGGATTGTCATCACCAGCGGACGCTCGAAGCGCTTTGCGAGGTGGTCGCAAGCCGAGGCGACGAGCCAGTCGTGCCCGTGGACAACGTCGAATTGGTACTGGTCACCCAGCGCAATACCGGCTCCGAGCATGTCGGTGTTCATGTGCTCGATCCAGGTGACGAACTCGCCGAGGTCGCTTGGGCGCTGCGGTTCCCGAACGCGGTGAACGTTCACGCCGTTGATGACCTGCTCGTCGCCTGCGGTGCCATCACCGCGGGTGAGCACGTGAACTTCGGCGCCCAGATGGACGAGGTTTTCGGCCAGCTTTCGGACGTGGCGTGCCAATCCACCTTCGATCAGCGGAGGGTATTCCCAGGAAAGAATGAGGATTCGCATCTGGCTCGTGAGCGAAATTGCAGGCGCAGTCGGTTGTCAGGGGGTCGATCCATCGAAACCCTGGACGATCGCTTGAAGCAGCTCGTCGTCGAGTTCCGGAGCAAGCCCGGCGAGTTGACTTTCGCTGTCAGCCTCACCCGGCGAAGCGGCTGATTGTCGCACAGAATTCACCGAACGGTCCATCAGCCGAGCGTGGGCGCGCTCGAATGCCGCAACGTGGCCGGCGAACCGACTCCTCGCGTAGTCGCCCGCCGTCGCGCGTTTGTCGATGAATGCCCAGTCACTCGATTGCAGGGCCAGCAGCTCGCGCGCCGCCCTCAGCGCGGTCGGCGAACCGCGGTCGGCATCGCGATGAGCCAGCGCATCATGAAGCGCCAGTTCGCTCGCGCGCTGCTGCCAGGTGATCGGCGCGACCGCAGGCGAATCCCACGTATCGAGATTCTTGCCCTCGCCCCAACTCGCGCGACCCAGTGGACGGTCAACCGGCTCGGCTACGGCCACGGCATCGCCGAGCGTGACGAGCTCGATTCCGGCCGAGGGCGCAAGCTCGATCAGTTCTTCGAGCCACCACGGGCCTTCGTACCACCAGTGACCGAGCAGCTCGGTGTCGAGTGCAACCACGCAGGTGCCCGACCGCCCTCGCTCGCCTTCGTAGACCTCAAGACGCGCAGCAACGCTGCGAAGGAATGACGCCGCGTGTGCGTGTGCCTGAGCTCGTGCGGCTTCGGGATTCCAAGGCTCACCGGCGTTGTTGCGCGGAGTCAAACTGTGGATCGTGCGATCGAAACTAGATCGGTACGCGTCGGCGACGGGATAGCCGTCCTCGCGCCAGACCAGCTCGATCGTGCGCCAGTCGATCGGAATCGCAATCGGGCCACTCGGAGTGCGAACCGCTTCGAGATTGTCGAGCGAGTCATAGCCGTTCACACCGGACTGATCGATGCAGAAGTATTCAACGGCATGACGTGCCAAGAGCTCATCGACCCCGTCGTCGTACGCGCATTCCGGCAGCCAGATTCCGCGTGCTTCGCCGAAGCGCCGCGTGTGCGACGCCCGCCCCACAGCGAGTTGCAGGTCGGCACCGAAATCGGTTGCGATCAACGGCATAACCGCGTGAGTGGCGGCACCACCGAGCAGTTCCACCCCAGAGGCTCCGAGCCGGTCGAAAAACGCGACGAGGTCGCGGTCCAGTTCTCCGGCAAACCGACCACTCGCAGCACGGTAGTCCTCCAACTGCGGTCTCAACGACTCGGTCAGTTCGCCCTTGCCGACCTCGTAGAACGACCGCATGTCCTCGCCGAACACATACTCGCGCGAGTCATTGAAGAACCCCAGCATGCGATCACCGGCGTCGCCCGTCATCGCTTCAAATTGGTCGGCGAGCACCGGCGTCACACCGACCGTGACCGGCCTGCCGACGACCACATCGGCTACGCGCAGGTAACTCTCGGCCACCGCACGCCATAGCCACTCCTCCCCGAACGGCCACGTGCCGAATCCCTCCACGTAGGGCATGTGGGTGTGGAGAACGATTGCCAGTCGGCCGACCGGGCTCGCCGGCGTGGAGGATGAAGTTCCGTCGCTCACGGAATCGAGAGCCTCTGCATGTTGCTTAACGAGGCCGCGAGCAGACCGCGACGAAGTCGAGCGCCTTGCTCACCGAGCCGTCTGTCGGACCGGATTTCAACGTGAAATCGCGCTCGCTGATTGCCGGAGTAAAGCGGTCGTAGAAGCGTTTGGTCAGGCCAAGTTTGTTGTGCACCGCATCCCATCCAGCATGACGGATCGCCAGTTCGTGCAGTCGCAGTTTGCGGGCGTGGAAAACGCCAAACATCTCGACCTCGGCAAAGACCTCTTGGCAGAGCTCACGAAATTCGTGCGGCCTGTATTCCTTGACGTGCCATGGATTGTCCGACTTCTCGGCG
The DNA here is from genome assembly GCA_049608465.1 of Solirubrobacterales bacterium. GTDB lineage: Bacteria > Actinomycetota > Thermoleophilia > Solirubrobacterales > JACPNS01 > JACPNS01. The sequence continues at coordinate 7,090 of JBMYXO010000029.1, forward strand.
CCTTCGGGAGCCAGAGTCAGCAGGTTCGGCGTCGAGAGATAGACCGTGCCACCGGGCTTGAGCAGCGAAGCGAAGTGCCGCAACACGGCAGCCGGATCCTGGACGTGCTCGATCGTCTGCAAGAAGACGACGTCGTCGACTGGTTGCGGCGCCCTGTGCGTCTCGATCAGATCGCGGACGATCTCGACGTTTTCGCTCGCGTACTTGGCCTTCGCGTGCTCGTAGGCCTCGGGGTTCGCGTCGATTCCGGTCACGTGCGCCGCGTTGCGGGAAAGCACGCTGCTGCCGTAGCCCTCGCCGCAGGCCATGTCAATAACGCGATGACCAGCAACCCGCTCGGCGATCCAGTCGTAAACGATGAGATGGCGGCGGTACCAATAGTTCTCCTCCGGCAGATCAGGCAGCGTGCGTTCACCCGTCAATTCCAGTGGCGGAACTCCAGGCGGTTGGTCCTGCTGGACAAAAACATTCGTTTGCACGCCTTCAGTCATGGTCGGCGCACTATAGTTGCGCCCCGCATGTCGCTGAGCGCAGAGGAAATCAAGGACGCGAACATCGCCTACCACGACGCGGCGGCCGACGAGTACGACGCCAAGTGGGGAATCGACTACGGCGACCTCGGTCGCACGCAGGTCGCAATCAAGACCCGGAAGGTCCTGGGCAAGCGCCCGAAATTTGAACGCGGTCTTGAGATCGGATCGGGAACCGGCTACTTCTCGCTGAACATGATGCAGAACGGCTACATCGACGAAGTGGTCTGCACTGATATTTCCCAGGGAATGCTCGATGTCGTGGAGCGATCGGCCGATCGACTTGGATACGGCGACCGCGTTTCCACGCTCCACACCGCGGCAGAGAATTTTCCCTACGAGGATGAATCGTTCGACCTTATTTTTGG
>JBMYXO010000029.1:7997-22693 GCA_049608465.1 Solirubrobacterales bacterium
GCGCTACTTCTACGATACCGTTGAGTCCTCGATTCAAGAGGCCTTCGACGAGTTCTACCGCCTGCTTCGGCCGGGCGGCATGGTGTTCTTTGCCGGCGAGCCGTCAGAGACCGGTGACCGATTGGCGAACTACCCAAAACGCGCCGGCCACAGGCTTTCACCGATCTGGCGTCGGGCGCTGGGCGTGCAGCAGGCGTCGGTTCGCGAAGCCGAAGCGGTTGCTGCCGGTGAACGCAGCCAGGAGTACCTCGACGGTCATGCAGTCGAACACCTCGTGGACGTGCACGCCTTTCGTCCCGGCTCGCTCGCCCGATTCGCCAAGCAGTCAGGCTTTGAGAAAGTCAACGTCGTCGGCGAGGAGCTGTCGGCGAATTGGTTCGGTTGGTTCAACCGCGCGCTCGAGGCCGATGGAGTACCAGGTGACATCCCGAACATCTGGCGTCAGTACGCCTACCGCGGCTACCTCGGCTTTCAGTGGTTCGACCGCACCGCGCTGGAGGGTCGACTGCCGGCGGGGATTTTCTACAACTTGATGATCGGCGCGCGCAAGCCGTAATCGGCTTGCGACGGCGACTCAGCCGGCCGGTCCAAACTCAGTCGGCAGTCCATGCGACGCCCATGAGGCGATGCCGCCCTGCAGGTTGAGAGCTTTGGACTGTGGATGCACGCCCATGTAGATGTCGGCAGCGGCCTGAGAACGGTTGCCCGTCGCGCACTGAAAGATCACCAGGTCTGCCTCTTCGACCATTTCCGGGTCTCCCTCATACTCGGAAAGCGGCACGAGCGTGGCTCCGGGAATCCGCATCTCGTCCCACTCGTAATCCTCGCGGCAGTCGATCAGCACGGCACCTTGCTCGTCGATCAAGCGCTTTGCATCTTGTGGCGTCACGTGTTCCATGGGGCAAGACGATACCGACGCGCCTGCTCAACCGAGCCCGTTTGCCATACGGTCGATCGCTGCGGCAAAGTACTCGTTTTCGGTGTCATTACCGCAAGTCACGCGAAATGCACCCGGCGCACCGAAACCGTCGAGCGCGCGAACGGCTACGCCAAGTCGAAGCAATCGCTGCTCGACGTCCGCCCCACTGCCGCCCTGGGCCTCGGCAAAGACGAAATTCGCCCGCGACGGCAACGGCTTGTGTCCGGCCAGAGCCAGCCACTGAAAGATCCTTGTGCGTGCCTCATGAACGTGTTTGACGCGACGCGAGATTTCGGGGCCGGCGTCGAGCGACGCAAGTGCCGCCGACTGAGCCTGGGAGTTGACGTTGAAGATGCTGCGCATGCGGTCCACCGCCTGCGCGACCTCGCTCGAACCGATGCCGTAGCCAACGCGCAGGCCGGCCAAGCCGTAAACCTTGCTGAACGTACGCAGGACCAATAGATTCGGGACACCGTTGCGAATCAGCTGCATGCCCTCCGGCTCTTCGTCCCCGTCGGCGAACTCGGCGTATGCCTCATCGAGCACGCAGAGCACGTGCGGCGGCAGGTTCTCTACGAAGCTGCGCAACCGTGCGCGGGGCGCGAGTAGTCCGGTCGGATTGTTCGGATTGGCGATGAAGACGATCCGCGTTGTCGGGAAGATTGCGGCCTCCAGCGCGTCGAAGTCGACGTGCCAGTTCTCATCGAGATTGATCGGACGCGGTTCGGCGCCGGCGGTGGCGCAGGCCGCGACGTAAGTCGGAAACGACGGCCACGTAAATATCCCGTTGTCGCCCTTCTCGAGCACAGCGAGCGCCGCGTGGCGGATCAGCTCGTCGGCGCCGTTGCCAAGCGTCACCTGATCGCTACCAACGCCGTTGAGCGCCGCAATGCGCTCCTTCAGGTCAGGCGCGGCGCTGTCGGGGTAGCGGCGTAGCTCCTCAAGATCGGCGGAAAGCGCCTCGAGAGCCGCCGGCACCGGGCCGAACGCTCCCTCGTTGGACGCCAACTTGTAGATCTTGTCGATACCGAGCTCGGACTGAAGTCGTTCGACGGGAGCCTGAGCGACGTACGGGCGCAGCTCTTTAATGAAGCTCTTGAAGGGCACTCGCTCAGCCTAGAGAGCGTCCCCGTCGCCGCATGCCTGACATTCATTTGCATTGCTCGCAAATGCATTGCTTTAGTCTCGGTGGATGCCTCCCGCGTCAAACGATCACCCCACCGGAACGCCGATCGAAAACTTTCCGCTGTTTCCACTCGAGACGGTTCTGCTCCCCGGTGAACGCACGATTCTGCACATCTTCGAGCAGCGCTATCGCGACCTCACTACACGCTGCATCGAGCATGATGAATTGTTCGGAATGGTGTTCGCGAACGAGGACGGTTCGCCGCGGGAATTCGGCTGCGCCACGGCCATCGAAGATGTTTTGGAACGCTACGAAGACGGAAGACTCAACGTGCTCGTTGAGGGGCGCTGGCCGATTCGTCTGATCGACGAGACCGATGGTTTCAGTTATCCGACGGCAACCGTTGAACGGCTCGCTGATTCGCCCGGTGTTCCGGCGGACGGCGGCCAGGCGACGCTCACACAAAAGGCATTCGCGCAGTTGGTCGAGTCCCTGGCAATGGAACGAATTGACGAGGACAAGCTGTTGCGGATGAACGCGTTCGCGATGGCCGCCCACGTGAACCTCGACGACAACGACAAGCAAGCGCTGCTCGAAACTCGCGACGAAGGAGACCGCTTGTCACTGCTTGAGCGGGTCTTCGCAGAGGCGGCCGAGCAGGCGGCAATCGCACGGCGACTGTCCGGCCTTGCACAGACGAACGGTCACGCACCCCGCTGATCGAGCGCGGCGCGCAACGTTTGCTGCGGTGTACCTGATCGCCGAACGTGATTCAGCGCGACCCAACGCGCTTGAACACGACCGCAGACAGCGGTAGGGCGACGATCAGGATCCCGACGCACCAAGCGATCGAGGCGGTAACTGAATTTCCGACCGGTTGTTCGAGCGTCAGCGCACGCACCGCGTTCACTACCTGAGTGACGGGTTGATGATCGGCGAACGCCTGGAGACCGGCCGGCATTGAGCTGGTCTGCACGAACGCCGAACTGGCAAACGTCAGCGGAAGGATGATGATGAACGAGATCTGTTGCAACGCCTCGACGTTGGGAATACCGAGCGCCATCAGCGCGCCGACCCAGGAGATCGCGAAGCTGAAGAACAAAAGCAGACCCAACGCGAGCGCCCAGTCTGCGAGTGATCCATCGGGCCGATAGCCGACGAGCACACCAACGACGATCATCACGAAAATCGTGAACAGGTTCCGCAAAAGGTCGGCGATTGTGCGACCGGTGAGGATCGCCGACCGCGACATCGGCAGCGTGAAAAACCGTTCGACGATGCCTTTTTCCATGTCGCTCGCCAGCGAAATCGCCGTGGTCAGCGCTCCGAACGCGATCGTCTGGACGAAAATCCCGGCCATCAGGAAGTTCACGTAGGTAGTACCGCCGACATCGATCGCGCCACCGAACACGTAGCGGAACAGCAGCACGAACATCACCGGTGAGATGGTGATTCCGACGAGAATTTCCGGACTACGAAACGTATGGGTGATCGAACGTTTGAACAACAGCCAAGTGTCTGCGAACGTGTTTTTCATCGGGTCTCCTCAAGGCTGTCTTCGTCTGCGTGCTCAACGTGTTCGCCGGTCAAGGTCAGGAATACGTCGTCGAGCGTCGGGCGGTGCACGAAGACTTCGTCGATCTCGATCTCGTTCTCTTCGAGCAGGTCGATCAATCGCGCGATCTGCTTTGGGCCATCGGTAAGTGCGGCGGTGATCGTTCGTTCGTCGATGTCGCGTTCGACGACTTCGCAGTTCTTGCCTTCGATCAGCGACTGCGCACGTTCAATAGCGCTGGAGTCAACGAGCTTCAATTCCAAACGCTCGCCACCGACTTGGTCCTTCAACTCGTCAGAGGTTCCGCGAGCGATCACACGCCCGTGGTCGATGACGACCACCTCGTCGGCCAGTTGATCGGCCTCGTCGAGGTACTGGGTCGTGAGCAGAACGGTCGTTCCGCGACCGACCAGTTCCTCGATCAAATCCCACATACCTAGCCTGCTGCGCGGGTCCAGCCCGGTTGTCGGCTCGTCAAGGAAGAGAATGTCGGGCTCGGCGATCATGCTTGCCGCCAGGTCGAGTCGCCGACGCATACCGCCGGAGTAAGTTCCTGCCGGACGGTCGGCAGCATCGGCGAGGTCGAACCGGTTGAGCAGATCGTGTGCACGCGGCTTGACTGCCGTCTTTTCCATACGTGCGAGGCGGCCGATCATTTCGAGGTTTTCGCGCCCGGTCAGCAACTCGTCCACCGCTGTGTCCTGTCCGGTCAGGCCGATCTTCGTGCGGACCTCGTTCGGTTGCTTTACGAGGTCGAACCCGGCAACGGACGCGTGGCCGCCGTCGGGACGCAACAGCGTTGTCAGCATGCGCACGGTGGTCGTTTTACCGGCACCGTTGGGGCCAAGCAGCGCGGTGACGGTTCCGGTGTTCACCGTCAGGTCGACGCCGTCGACGGCTTTGGTTTCGCCGAAGTGTTTGGTCAATCCCTCGGCGTGAATGGCGATATCTGGCATATGAATGTCTCTCGGTTCCGTGCGTTGTTTCGCTCGTGGCTTGTTACGCGGCAGGGGGCTTGTGTTGATCAGACGACGGATACTAGATATACGAACGGATGTTCGTATTGAGGAGTTACGCGACGATCGCGGCGCCGCCCCTTCGGGGGTCGCCCGCGCCGGCCAATTCGCCCCTCGAATCGAGCCCGACTGCCTGGCACCCGCCGAAGAAGAGGTTCTTCCGATCCCACTGCGCAGCCGGTATCCCGGACCTCTGCAGCTCCTCGATCGCAAGTTCGTCGATCCCCGGCTCTGCCTGAACCATGCCGTCTTCAAAGTGCAGGCGCGGCGCTTGCACGGCCTCTTCGATCGACATTCCGCGATCGATCACGTTGACGACGGTCTGCAGCACGGCGGAGCGAATGCGGTTCGACCCGGCCGAGCCAACCACCACGGATGGCTTGCCATCCTCGATCACGATTGTCGGCGACATCATCGACGTCACGCGTTCGCCCGCGCGATTGTTCTCGGCACCGAGCGGATTGAGATCCATCTCGCCGAGCATGTTGTTGAGTGAGATGCCTGTGCCCGGGACGATCACGCCAGAGCAGGAGCCATTTGAGCAGGTGCAAGAAACCGCCATCCCCTCGGCGTCGAGCACCGAGATGTGCGTGGTCGACCCGACCGTGTCGCTGCCGCTGGCCGGACCGCCACGCTCGATCGAATCGTGCTCGCCGGTCAGCCAACTCGCACCTGACTGCAGAAATTCGTCCCAGAATCCCGGCCGTGAAAGGCCTTCGACGAATTCGCGGTCGCGACCGCGGTTGGCAAAATCCATCGCAGCGACCAACTCCGGCACACCGACCCGATCGGAGGCCGACAGATGCACGAAGCTGTCGGCAATCAACAGCCCGCCGGAAGACGGCGGCGGATTCGTGATCACACGTCGTCCGCGATACTGCGTCTCCCCAGGCGTTCGGTCCTGCACCGCGTACGCGGCCAGATCATCACGGGTCAGAGTTCCGCCGTGTTCGCACACATAGTCGGCGATCGCGTGTGCGACCTCACCGGTGTAAAACGGATCCGGTCCCTCCTGGGCGAGTCGCTCGATCGCCTCGCCGAACTCGGGTAGGAACAGGCGCTCACCGACCTGCGGCATGTTGCCGTCAGGGGCGTAGACGGCGCGTCCCTCGGGCCAGTTGGTGAGGATCGGGGCGAGGATCCTGTACAGGAAGGCGTGGAGTTCAGATGTGACCACACCTTCGCGTGAGAGCTGGACTGCCGAAGCAGCAAGATCCGGCATGGTCGCCGTGCCGAAGCGGTCGAGCGCCTGCCAGATCCCAGCGGCAGTGCCGTAGACGCCACACGTTGCGGGGCCGCCGTTGAACTGCTGGACGGCACCTTCGAAGTCGACCATGAACTCGACGTGGCTCGCCGCAGGAGCGACTTCGCTCGGCGAAGCGACGAAGAAATCGAGCAAATGACTCTCGCCGCCGGGGGTGTGGATCAGCATGAAGCCGCCGGCGCCGATCCCAGTCAACGGCGATTCAGCGATGAACGAGGTGAGCATCGCCGCGACGGCTGCGTCGACCGCGTTGCCGCCTTCGCGCAGGACGTCGGCACCGGCCTTCGCCGTCAACTCGTGTCCGGCGGCGATGACTCCGCGGCTGCTCATGCACCACGGACCCGGGTTCAGCCGCGCGGAACGAACTCGGGCACGTCGATGTCGTTGAGCTCCATCGATCCACCGCCAGAGCCACCGCGACGAACGCGCGGTTCGCGATCCACCCGAGTCGCCTCGATCAAGGCCGAGCCACGCGCGTTGCCGCCGCGCGCACCCTCGGACGCATCGCGCCCGTGGCGCGGGCGATGATCGTTGTAGCGAGTCGCGATGACGGTGACCCAGACCTGATCGGTCAGATTGGGATCGACCATTGCACCAAAGATGATGTTGGCCTCGGGGTGCGCCGCCTCCTGAACGATCTGCGCCGCCTCGTTGACCTCCCAGAGTGAAAGATCCGGACCTCCGGTGATCGACAACAGAATCGAGCGCGCGCCCTCGATGCTCGTTTCGAGCAACGGCGAGCTGACGGCCTGATTGGCGGCGTCGGTCGAGCGTGTGTCGGTGCCGCCGGCGCCCATCCCGATACCTAGCAATGCCTGTCCGGCGTCGGACATGATCGTGCGCACATCGGCGAAGTCGATGTTGATCAGACCGGCGAGCGTCACGAGATCGCTGATGCCCTGCACACCCTGGCGTAGAACGTCATCGGCCACGCCGAACGCCTCCACCATCGAGGTGTTTTTGTCGAGAATTGCCAGCAGGCGGTCGTTCGGCACCACGATCAACGTGTCGACCTCTTCCGCGAGCGATTCCACACCAAGCGTTGCGGCGCCCTTGCGACGTGTGCCCTCGAAGCCGAACGGTGTGGTGACGATGCCGACCGTCAATGCGTCGACCTCGCGTGCGATACGGGCGACGATCGGCGCCGCGCCGGTGCCGGTACCTCCGCCCGCGCCAGCAGTGATGAAAATCATGTCGCTGCCCTTGAGCACGCGCTTGATCGCGTCATAGTCGGCGATCGCTGCGCGAGCGCCCTGCTCCGGGTCCGCGCCTGCGCCGAGGCCGCGCGTGATGTCGCCGCCGATGTGCAATTTGATGTCTGCGCTGCTGCCCTGCAAAGACTGCATATCGGTGTTGATCGCGACGAATTCGACGCCGGTCACGCCTGCTTCGATCATGCGATCCACAGCGTTGACGCCCGCACCGCCGACGCCGACGACGCGAAGCACCGGCGAGACGACCTGCGACGAGCTCGAGTTGTATGGCGCGGCGTTCGGGTCGGGAAGTTCGCGACCGTACCGAGGCGCGGAGTCCTCGTCAGCCGTGTCAAGGATGTCCGAAGGCACGTGCATGTCGAAGACTTTCTTCAGACGCTCCTTCGCGGGGACGTCACTGGCCATTGTGTTGGCCTCTCGCTGAGTCTCGCCGCTCGCGGATTCAGAAACCGCGAAAGCCGCCTCGTCGGCGGCCGCTGTCTGATCGTCCTGTACTTGGTCGGCTCGCGCCTGCGCGTCCGACTCCTGCGGCTGGGAAGGAGCCTGCCCGGCTGCCGTGCGCGGCTCTGACGTCGGCCGCTCCGGCGGCGACGAGCCGGGTGCCGCGGCAGCCTCGTCGTTGGCGGCGGATTCTTCGGCCATCTCGGAGGCGGCCTCTGGCCCGTCGGTGCGGCGGAAAAGTGAGGCGAGCGGTCCTTCTCGCATGCTGGCGCGCTTGTTCACGGCCGGCTTCTTGGCAGCATCACCGGAAGCGTTGTCTGGTCCGTTATCTGTTGCCATGCGCGATGACCTCCTTGGCCAAGTCTCTGTAGGACTGGGCTGCCATGCCGTCGGGGTCGTACTTGAGGACTGACATTCCCTTCACGGGTGCCTCCGCGAAGCGAATCGTCTTCTTGATGCGTGATGCAAACACTCGGTCCCCAAAGTTCTCTTCCAACAACTCGATTGCTTCCTTGGCGTGAAGCGTGCGCGAATCAACCAACGTCGGCAATATGCCTTCGATGTCGACATCCGGGTTGAGGTTCTCGCGGATCATCGCCAAGGTGTTCTGCAACTGGATGAGCCCCCTCATCGAGAGGTACTCACACTGTACGGGAACAATAACTTTGTCAGCGGCGGTGAGAGCGTTGATTGTCAGAAGACCGAGCGAAGGCGGCGTGTCGATGCAGATGAAGTCGTACTGATCGCGAATCTCGTCGAGCGCCTTGTCGAGCGCGCGCTCACGACCAATCTGCGTGGAGAGCGCCATCTCGGCGCCGGCCAGATCGATCGAGGCGACGGCCACGTCGACCTCGCGGTGGACGATGATCTCGCTGATCGGCACCTTGTGAACGAGCACGTCGTAGATGGACGTCTCGACCGTGTCCGGGTCCACTCCCTGGGACATCGTCAAGTTGCCCTGCGGGTCCATGTCGATGCAGAGCACCTTGTGGCCCTCTTCGACGAACGCGGCAGACAGGTTGAGCGTGGTCGTGGTCTTGGCGACGCCGCCCTTTTGATTGGCGAAGGCGATGACCTTGGCCTTCTTCTTGCTGCTCTTGTTGTTGTCAGTCATTTCGGGCGGCTCCAGATGAGTCGGTGCGGGGCCGCGCGGCGAGCGACGCCGAACGGCGGAAGTTTGCTTTTGATCAGCCCCGGGAGAGGGCCTACTGCATGGCGTATTCGTAGGTCGGTGGGGTATTCCTGCACCAACGTCACGTTGGATTTACAGGCTGGATGCGGGATTGCGGCATCTTGCCTTCGGTTTGACGCTTCGGGTGGGTTGACTTTCGTACCGGCAGGCGAAACGGAGAGCGATTTGGCGTGGGGCGCGATCCTTCGCGGGGTGGGTCGCATTCCAATGGGGAGTATTGGTCCAGGACTCCCCCTGAGGGGGACTCCTCAACGAAAAAACCTGCATCCAACGCAACCCAACACGACTAGCCTCCCGTGCCATGCCAAGCAAGGCGTTCGGCACACCTCCCCAGGACCTCTTCAAGCACCGGCTGCTGTTCGTCACCGGCAAGGGCGGCGTCGGCAAGACGACCGTCGCAGCGGCGCTCGGGCTCGCCGCCGCCAACGCAGGCTTGAAGACAATGGTCTGCGAACTCGATGCACGCGAGCGATTGCACAGTCTTTTCAACGTTCCTACACGCGGGTTCGAGGAAGTTGAGCTCGTCCCAGACCTTCACGCGATCGCCATCGATCCCCAGCACGCGATCGAGGAATACCTGTTGTTGCAGATCAAGGTGCGACCGGTTTACGACATGTTGTTCAAGAACCGGATCTTCGACTACTTCGCTGCAGCGACGCCAGGGCTCGCCGAGTTGGTGACGATTGGCAAGGTCTGGGAGCTCGCCCAACCCGATCGATTGACCAAAAAGGCGCAGCGTTACGACCTCGTGATCGTCGACGCACCGGCCACCGGCCACGCGTTGGCGATGCTCGAGGCCCCGGAGACTTTCCGCAAGATCGCCAGGATGGGGCCGATCCACCGCCAGGCCGGTTACATCCAGCAGTTCTTGCACGACCCAGAGCAGACGGCGGTGATCGCGGTTGCCACCGCCGAAGAGATGCCTGTCAACGAAACCGTCGACCTGCGAAACGAGTTGATCGAACGAGTCGGGCTCGACGTATCGCTCAGCATCCTCAACGCGCTTGAACCCGAATTCTTCAGCACTGCAGAGGTGAAGAAACTCCGCAGCGTCGAAGCGATCGCCCCGATCGACGCCGCGATCCTACAGTCCGAGCGTGCAGTTCGCCAGCGTGAACAGCTCGATCGGCTGGGCGAAGATCTTGACCGCCCGATCATCACGCTGCCGTTTCTTTATGAAAAGGCGATCGGCCGGGCCGAGCTCTCAAAATTGGCCGAGGCACTTGCCGAAGATCTGGCGGAACCGCTGGACGAGGTGCGCAAGTCGTGAATCTCGAGCAGCTCTTGGACGGCAAGAAAGTCGCGGTCTGCGCCGGCTCGGGCGGAGTCGGCAAGACAACCACGAGCGCTTCGATCGCGATCGGCATGGCAGCCCGTGGCAAGCGTGTTGCGGTACTGACGATCGACCCCGCCAAGCGACTGGCGGATTCGCTCGGGCTCAGCGAACTCGGCACCGAGTTGCGAGAGGTTGACCCGAAACTGTTCACGCCGTTCGGAGTCGAGTTGACCGGTGAGCTGCACGCCGCGATGCTGGATCCGAAACGCACGTTCGATGAGCTGATCGAGCGCTATGCGCCGGATCACGAGACCTACGAACGAATTCTTGAGAATCGCATCTACCAGGAGCTTTCGAATGCGATCGCCGGCTCACAGGAATACATGGCGATGGAGAAGTTGCTTGAACTGCACGAGGAAGGCGACTTCGACCTGCTTGTGCTCGACACGCCCCCGTCCCGCAATGCACTCGATTTCCTCGACGCACCCAAGCGACTTGCGCGCTTCATCGACGGGCGTTCGCTGCGAGTGTTTCTGGCGCCCGGACGCTTCGGACTGCGCATCGCAGGACGCGGTGGCAGCATGATTTTTTCGGCGCTCAAACGGATCACCGGAATTGATCTGCTCAACGATCTCTCGGAGTTTTTCAGCAACTTCGCCGACATGGCCAGCGGATTCAGTGAGCGAGCACAGCGCGTCGACGCGTTGCTGCGCGGGCGACAGTCCACCTTTCTCCTGATCTGCTCGCCCGAAAATGAACCGGTTGACGAGGCGATCTTCTTCCGTCGCATGCTCAAGGAACAAAAGCTGCCATTCGGCGGTGCGATCGTCAACAAGGTGCGGCCGGACTACTACCGGGCGCGCAAGCAGCTACCCGACGAAATCGAGGAGGACCTAGCAACGCGGGTGATGGAGAACTACGATCGCCAGCGACTGCTCGGCAGACGCGACGGCGAGAACATCGCCCGGCTCGAGAAATCGCTCTCGGCCGAAAAGGTCATCCAAATCCCGTTGTTCTCCGACGACATCCATGGCGTCGAGGGGCTTGTCCACATGGTGGACCGGCTCTTCGAGTGACGAGACCGAGCGAAGGTCAGCAGGCTCCGGAGAAATCGTCCGGATCGTCGAGGTCCGGCGGAACGACCGGCCGAAACTCGATCGTCGCCGGACCGATCGATTGCGACCGAGCGGCTTCACTAGAACCGGACTCGACCGTGGGCTCGACATCCGCCCGCTCTGGCGCGACGAGTCGCAGCTGAGATTCGATCCGTTCCTCGGGCGAGCGCGTCTCTGCGGCGGGATCTTCGTCCTCGGCAGAGGTGTCGATTTCTGCCTCATCAGAAGTCTCGGGAAGATCGCCGCGACGCAGGAACTGCTGGCTCCAAGCCAGTTGTGCCGCCTCTTCTGCGGAGTTGCCTTCAGTGAGCGCGTCGTATTCGACCGTCGCCTGCGGGTCGACGGGCGGTGACGGAGTGGAACCGAAAATCTCGGGGTGCACGATGCGCGGCTGCGACGGCGTTGGGGCAGCGTCTTCAACCGACTTCAGGTGTGTGCGTTCATTGCGGGCGAATGGTGTTGACGCGTGCTCGTCGCTTGGAGTGGGCGGCGGCGTGAAGTTCTCATCCATGATCTCGCGAAATCTCTCGCGTTGCGACGGGCCATCGACGGAACGGTCGGTGTGCTCGGCCGCCGGACCCGGGCCGACGGGCAGCCCGAATTCGGGAATCGGAAAGGCCTCGGCGCCATCGGCGTGGGCACCATCCCCGTCGTCGCGCTGCGGTTTGACGATCCCAGAGTGCGCCGTTTTTGTTCGATCGATCGAACTTCCCGGAGCAGATTCCTCCGAGACGTCCGTGACGTCGACCTTCTTGAAGTCGAAGGTGAACCCGGTACCCGCCTCGGCGCCGATCGGGGCATGCAGATCGCCGCGTGGCGCCGGCCGACGCGTTGCAACCGGGCGACGTTCAGGGCTCGCATCCCAAGCCGGTACGTCTGCCGCGAGCTGCGAAGTGCTCGGGTCGCCTGAGCCAGTGTCGACATCCACGTCAGCGGTTGCGGTGGAGTCCGTCAAACCGTCTTCGAGCGTCGCGTCGAACGCGTCGCCAAATTTGTTGACGATCTCTTCGGCGCGCTCTCGCGTCCCCGCGTTCGGTTCGGCCGCGTCCGGACGAAGCATCCAGACGTTGTCGTCCGCGTTGACGACATCGGGCGCCCGCGAGACTTCTGAGCCATCGTCGCGTGGTTCATCGTCGCGGATGTCGACAGCCCTTATCTCGGCAGTGTCGTCAAAAACCGACTCGAATTCAACGGTTGCGGTTGGATCCGGTGCAACCGGTTCTCCTGGTGCCGGAACCGGCTCAAGATAGACGGGCTCGGGTACGAGGTCGTCGTCGCCGACAGGCTCGCCGTCGGCAGTGAGGATCTCGTCGGCAAGTGCCTTCAGGTCGGTCGATAGATAGCCGCAAACCAAGTCATGGAGCAACGCGCGCAGGTGGCGTTCGGTCTCGGCGATCACCTCGAGTGGTGGGCGCTTGGCAAGACGCTTGCGATCGGCCCGGCCGACAACTCCGTCAACAGCCAATCGTTCCAACGCGAACGCAGCCTCGACCGAGGCACGCACCGCGCGCCTCTCGTCGTCACGCGCGCAGAGTGCGGAGACTCGCGCCGGCATCGCAGCCTTGCCCGTTTCGTCGCGCACCTCAAGCAAGGCGCCGAGAGCAATCAAAAAGTCGGTCAACCCTTCCGCCGGAACGCCGCGTTCAAGGCCCATCTCAAATCGCTTCAACGCCCAGGCCACGCGAGTTCGCTTCTCGATGCGACGAACGGCGCTGAGGAACTGTCTCAATTCTTCGTCTTCGCCCTGCAACAAATGCCAGGCGTCTTGACGGGCGCGACCACTGAAGGGCAGGGAAACCTGGTGCCACGCGCCGCCGGTGTCGGCCTGGGCGGTCATCGCCATCGCGACCGAGCCGGGCTTGAACAGGCGCAGGGCAGTCAGCACCGAACGCGCGAGCATCCGCACTTCCGCCATCGGCGTCGGTGCGTCGCTGGGCGCGTCGACCGAGATCGAGCAGAAACTGTCGGCGCCGGCAGCGGAGTCGCTGAAACGCTCCGCGCATTCGGGATCGATCTCCTCGGGCGCCATCAATTCAACCCCGGCACCGAGATTGACGTTCTCGCCGTCGACGACGATTCCATGAACGGGAATGAAGACCGTGGTGACCAGACGCTCGGCCAGAGCAACCGATTCAAGTTCGGTATAGGCACGCTCGAAGCGTTCGTGCCAGTCTGCGAAGTGTTCGGCGTCATTCCAGACTGCGGCAAGAAACGCAAGGGCACCGAGGCGAGCGTGCGTAAGTTCGCCGACATCGAGCACCGGCTCGTCGCGCACCCGCAGATAAGCGATCATCCCGCGCGTCCGGGCGAGGTTTTGGGCTGCACTCTCGAATGTCGGCAATGTGCGAAGTTGATCCGCGTGCGAAGCGACGAACTCGGCAGTCAAGGGGCGATAGGCAAACATCGTTGCGCCCCCGCGACCGCTTTGGTCCCGTTCGGCAGGTCGACCACCGGTGTCGCCCACCTCGAAGGGGATCTCCTCACCGGTCGAAAGTTGGTGTTCGAGTAGCTGCGCCGCGTCGTCGGTCAGCGCGCGCAGGGAGTCGTGAAGCATTCGATCGCGCATGAAGGACGAGTTCTGCGTCGGCGAACGGCATCCTGCCGCCAACGAGATCGGCACCAGCGAAAGTTGGACACACCGCGCGACGCGACTGCGGCGACTGAGTTCTCGTCAGGCGGCGGTCTTGACCTTCGCCCTGCTGGCAGCTCGGGCGGCTTCGCGACCTTCGCGGCCGCAGAGCTCGCCAAGCCAGTTCTCGCCGTAGCTGCGCATCGCGTCGACGATTGGGATCAACGCCTCGCCCTTCTTCGTCAGCGCGTACTCAACCCGCGGAGGCACTTCGGCGAACGTCCGACGCTCGACGATGTCGTTCTCCTCGAGCTCACGGAGTCGCAGCGAAAGCGTTCGCGGGCTGATGCCGGCGAGCGAGCGCTCGAGCTCGCAAAACCGCGCATTGTCCTCGGCAAGGTCGCGGATGATGATCGCCGTCCACTTACTGCAGAGGATTTCGGCGGTTGCACAGACGCCGCAATCCGCGTTGGTCTGGGCTGTCGCCTTGCTGCTTCGAACTGAATCGCTCGACTTGGCCATGCATAAAGAATAGCGCTGTTACTTCAAAAAGTGAAGCGACGGTCCCTGTCGCAATTTCGGCACCGAGGCGCGTGACCTACTGCGACGGTCCACCGGGTGCGATCGGCTGCTCGCTGGCCTGCTGCTCCATGCGACGCGCGAGATCTTCAGGGTCGAAGGCCGGAACGGCATCACCTGAGTCGTGCCCGTTGGTTTGCACGAGTGGAGCAGTCGCGCCACCCGCACCCGCCGCAAGCGCGGCAGCCTTCTGCTCCGCCGCGGACTTGGCAGCCTCTTCGGCCGCTTTCGTCGCCGCAAAGTCGGCCTGCGCGGCCTCCATAACCTTGTCCATCGAACCATCGGAGCCGCCGGCGGCGACCATCAACTTGAAGTCGTTCGGCGAGGTTGCGGCCTTCATCGCCTCTTCCATCGAAATGTTTCCGGCCTTCAGATGCGTGAGCAGGGCCTGGTCGAACGTCTGCATGCCGTAGTACGCACCCTCGCCGAT
>JBMYXO010000030.1:0-5337 GCA_049608465.1 Solirubrobacterales bacterium
TTCCCGCTGACCAACAGCTTTGGCTTGTTGCCGGCCGAGACGCGCCGCAACCATTCACCCTGATCGTGGTCGAGGCGACCAAGAATCCCAACGTCGATTCCGACGATTCGCAGCTGCGGCGTGTCGATACAGAAGTACATGTTCGGCTGTCGTGGACCGCGACCGGCTGCCTCGCCGCGAAGTGCAGATGCCTCCGTGAGCGTCTCGGGCCGAAGTCGTGCCGCTCGACGCCAGAACAGCTGATGAACGATCATCGCCGCCCGCGCGTAGCGCGCTCGTTTCGGGGGGCGAAACAACTCACCTGGCGCCTCGACCCCGCAGAAATGAAGCATGAAGCCGGCCAGACCATCCAACCAGTCGTGGTTGCCCGGCACCGCATAGATCGGTTGCGGATACGCGGCGTAAGGGATGAAGAACTTCGCAACGTACTGATTGACGTCACCTGCGGGATAGACGACGTCGCTCGCAATTATCGAAAACTCACTGCCACGAGATGCCGCGAGAAACGCGGGTATCGTCGCAAACTGCGAAACGTCCCCCTCGCCGGTGTCGCCCATCAACATGAAGGAGAATTCGGCAAGCTCCGGGCGCTCGATCGTGAAATCCTCGACCACAGTCTCGGGTTCGCCGCGGTCGGCCAATGCCGTGCGTTGCGCAGCCACCCAGGCGCGGCGAGCATTCTCGGTTGGGTCGCCCGTCAGTGACGCGAGCACGTTGTTGCGCGATTGCCAGAGTGTGGTCGGGCTGAGCCACGAAAAGCGACCCCCGGCTCGACCGATCGGCGCGTAATCGGCGTGCCGGGCCAGCCAATCAGCGTCGTCCGCCAATCGCGCGGCACGCGGGATTTCGCTGCGCGGGTACGCGACACTCGCTCTCGCCAAGTGTTCGGACACCGAGTTCAGTCCACCCGGTAGCGCAGAAACAGATGTTCTTCCGACAACAACGCGCCGATCAAATGCAGACGTTGCTGCCGCGGGAGGTCGCCGGCGATGATCGGGAAGGGCGTACCCGCACCCGTGAGCACCGGCGCGAGCGTCAGGAAAAGCTCGTCGACCAATTCGCCGGAAAAAAACGGCGTGTTGATCGTCGGTCCACCTTCGAGCAGCAGTGAACGCACGCCGTGGTCGTGGCGCAGAGTCGACAGCATTTCTCGCGGATCCTCGGTCGGGACGATCTCGATCGAGGCCCGCGCGGGCGTCGTGTCGATCGACGCGCGTGAAAAGACGACGATCCGTGCTCCGTCATCCTGGAACAACGGCGCGTCGAACGGCAGATTGCCACTGACGGTCGCCGTCGCGAAGATCGGCCGCGCCGCAAATCCCTGTCGCTGACGTCGTTCCCGCGTCTCGGGCTTGGCAGCCGGTCCTTTGTAGTTCTCGATGGCGACGGTATGCACTCCCGCCATCACGCAATCGACCTGCTCTCGCAACGTCAAGAACAGCTCGAGGTCGGTCTCGTTGCCGAGCTCGGAGGTGTCGCCGTCGATTCGTCCTTGACCGTCCACCGTCGAGACCATGTTCACGATCACGAACGGACGGTCCTCGCGCGCAAGCGCATTGAGCCCGAGTTCGCCGTACGCATCCTGGGGCGAGCGCGTGGCTCCGCCCGGTCCGGGAAACAATCGCGTGAGCCTGCCTGCCGACATCTTGTCAGCAGTATGACGTCAGCGCTTGTTGTAGACGTCGGGTGCCAAATGCATCAGCAGTTCGATCTGGTCCGGTCGATCGAGCAATGTGAGCGCAGTCGCGATCACGCCTGCCAACGACCCGCTGAGCAGTTCGATCAACTGGTCGCGCGGGATCGTTCGCGATTCGAGCCAATCGAGGATGATCGCGTTGCTGAGACTCATCCATCCCTCGAGCGCGAGGATCAGCGTCGGCGACTTGGCGTCGTCCGGCAGAACGAGATTGGCGATCCGGTCGACCTGCTTGTCGTGCCCCTCTCGGATAACCGCCTGGATCTCGACGTCGACGCTGTGCTGTCCGCGATGGACGGCTCGGAAGGCGTTCTCGTTCGCTTCCACGTAGTCGAGGAACTTGTTGATACTTGCCGGCAACCACTGCGCAGTGGGAAGCGACTCGTCGGGCTCGGTCAGCCGATAGGTGTCCTCGATGCCATGTCGAACGATCGCAGCGTAGAAATCACGTTTGTTGGGGAAGTAGTGGTAGACGAGCCCACGCGATACACCGGCCTCCTCTGCCACGGCCTCGATCCAGACGTCGTTGAACGGGCGTTCGGCGAACATTCTCGCGCCGATGAGGACGAGCTGTTCCCTGCGATCCTCGGGTGCCAGACGTGTACGTTTTTTGGTCGGTGCTGTGATCGAAAATCCATTCAAATTGCGGGACTTCTTCCCCCACGCTAGTAACCATCAGGTTACCTCGCAAAACATCGACCCGATGCTTTATTGTACGAGCAGCCAGTAAGTAGTTCACTGGCGCGAGCTTGCCGGAGCCGTAACGTGACCTCCCCCCAGTTCACAGGATCGGGCCCACCAGCCGGTCCATTCGGTTCTTGCATAGTCCGGTCGCACCGGCTTGTCGAGGTCATTTCTGCGACGTCAGGGATCCGATGACGTGAAGATCGCGATGAGCCGGTGCACCAGACCGGGCGCCGCATCGACGCGCGCGTCTGCCTGCTTTTCGGTATTAAGCGGATCGACCGCTCCGCTTATGATAAAGTGGAGTGGTCGATCCGCTTAGTGCGTGCCCCCCCCTCTTTTGTGCGCCCCTGCCAGGCCCCGATTCCCTTACCCCGAGCGGCTTCGACGGAAAGGAATTGCATGTCAGCCTCGTCCTCCCCAACGGCGCCCGAGGGGCGCGACCCCTCCAAGATCGCGCCGGAAGGCCACATGGATGACCACGTCGGCAGTCACAGAGTGAACCCGTGGTTGGTGCTCGTGATCGTCTGTCTCGCGCAGTTCATGGTCGTGCTCGACGCCACGATCGTCAACGTTGCCCTGCCGTCGATCCAACGTGATCTGCAGCTCTCGCCAGAAAACCTCCAGTGGATCGTCAACTCGTACACGCTCGTGTTCGGCGGCTTCCTGCTGCTTGGCGGGCGGGCTGCCGACCTGCTCGGCCGCAAGCGTTTGTTCGTCGCCGGACTCGTCGTGTTCTCGGCCGCCTCGTTGGTCAACGCGATGGCGACCACGGGAGAAATGCTGATCGTCGCCCGAGGCTTCCAGGGGCTCGGAGGCGCGCTTGTATCGCCGGCCGCGCTTTCGATCATCACAACCACGTTCGATGAAGGTCCAGCACGCACCAAGGCACTCGCAGTCTGGGGCGGGATCGCTGCAGGTGGTGCGGCATTCGGCCTGCTGCTGGGCGGAATCTTGACCGACGCGCTCAGCTGGGAGTGGAACTTCCTGATCAACGTGCCGATCGGCATCGCCGCGATCGTTGCCGCTCTTCGGTTCGTCCCCGAGTCGCGTCACGAAGGCGCCGAACGCCACTTCGACGTGGCCGGCGCAGTCACCGTCACCAGCGGCCTGATGGTTCTGGTTTACGCAATCGTCAAGGCCACGGACTGGGGTTGGACCGACACGTCCACAATCGCGTGGTTCGCCGGCGGCATCGCGTTGCTGACGGCCTTCGTGTTGATCGAACTTCGATCGCCGCAACCGCTGGTGCGCCTGTCGTTCTTCAACAAGCGCTGGATCTCTACGGCCAACGCGACGATGTTTGTCGTGGCCGGCGGAATGTTCGGCATGTTCTATTTCGCCTCGCTCTACGTCCAGCAGATCCTCGGTTACGACCCGCTCCAAGCCGGGCTCGCGTTCCTACCGGTCTCATTCGGGATCATGCTCGGTGCCGGGATCTCGCAACAGTTGATCGGTCGCGTCGGTGTGAAGCCGGTGGTCATCACCGGTATGACGCTCGCCTCGATCGGCCTCATAACGCTTGCTTCGACCACGCAGGTCGGCGGTACCTACCTCGCATTGCTCGCCGGTTTGTTGCCCATGTCAATCGGCATGGGCTTCACGTTCGTCCCACTCACGCTGATCGCAACCTCTGGCGTGGAACCGTCGGACGCCGGACTCGCCTCCGGAGTGTTCAACACATCGCAGCAGATCGGCGGTGCGCTGGGCCTGGCAATCCTCGCGAGCTTCTCGGTGAGCAGGACCGAGAGCGTGCTCGGTGATCTCGCCACCCGACCAAGCCCCGACCAATTACAGCTGGCCGTCGTTGAAGGCTTTCAGACGGCATTCGTTGTCGCGGCCGGCTTGATGGTCGTCGGACTACTGCTTGTGACCTTCGCATTGCGCCGCCGCGACGTGAAGAATGTTCACACGGGAGAGGCACTGCCAGTGGCGGCGTAGAAAACGCACCGTTGCCGGGTAATCGTGGGGTCGCATCGACGTACACACAAATGAGCACGGAATCAGACACCAACGTCGCGACGGCGGCCGACTCCGAATCGGCCGCCGATCGCCCGCTTCGAGCAGACGCTCAGCGAAATCGCGAACGCATCATCGAAGCCGCGAGCGAGGCGTTCCGTGAACTCGGCCTGGACGCAAGTGTCGCCGAGATCGCCCGCCGCGCCGATGTCGGCAGCGGCACGCTTTTTCGCAACTACCCCAGCAAGGAAGATCTGATCTACGCCGTGATCGAGGCTCGCATGCAGGAGTGGACGCACGTCGCCGAGCGGGCGTTGACCGAGCCGGACGCCGCGAAGGCGTTCGAGGAGTTCATGCTTACCGCCGCCGACGCGCAGTACCGCGACCGCGGTCTGTTTGAGGCGTTCAAGGAAGGCTTGCTCGACAAGCCCGAACTGTTCGACTGCAAGGAGCGGGCCGTTTGCCTGAGTGAGGAAGTGCTCAAGCGGGCACAACAAGCCGGTGCGGTCCGCGCCGACGTCAACGCCGACGACCTTGGCAACCTGACTGCGGCAGCTGCGGCTGCGGCAGAACGCAGCGGCGGCGGAAACTCCAAGGACTCTCCGTACGCGCGCTACATGCGCATCCTGCTCGATGGATTGAAGCCCTAGATCCGACCCCATCCGTAGCATCGAAACGATGGGCGATGCCGTTGGCCAGATCCTTGCGCTTGCAGTCGGAGTGTCGCTGAGTCCGATTCCGATCATCGGCGTCGTACTGATGCTCGCAACGCCCCGTGGACGCGTCAACGGTTTGGCATTCCTCCTCGGTTGGGTGATCGGCCTATTTGTCGTCGGATCGATCGTTCTGCTCCTGTTCGGCAACGCTGCCGCACCCGACGAATCCGGTGCGCAGGTCGGAGCCGGTTGGGCGAACATCGTGCTCGGCGTTTTCCTCCTTGCAATAGCCCGACGGCGGCTCGCCAAACGCCCTGCCCCTGGTCAACAGCCCGAGCTACC
>JBMYXO010000030.1:5347-21399 GCA_049608465.1 Solirubrobacterales bacterium
ACCCGCGTGGACCAAACAGATAGACCGTTTCGATGCGCCCCGGTCTTCTGCCCTGGGCTTTGCGCTTGCAGCGATCAACCCGAAGAATCTGCTGCTCACGATCAGCGCGGCGTCGCTGATCGCGCAATCGGGAATCCCCGACGGAGATGAATTTGGTGCACTGGTGATCTATGCGGCGGTCGCGACGGTCGGACCGGCGCTGCCGGTCGCGATCTACTTGATCGCGCAGGAACAGAGCCGAGCGAGGCTCGACTCGGCGAAGCGGTGGCTGGGCCACAACAACGCGATGATCATCGCTGTGATCTGCGTGTTGCTCGCGGCCAACCTGATTGGCCACGGCATTTCCGCCCTTTCCTGACTGGATCGCAAGTCTGCGATAATTCCGCCCGCATTCGGGGCGTGGCGCAGCCTGGTAGCGCGCACCGTTCGGGTCGGTGAGGTCCCCAGTTCAAATCTGGGCGCCCCGATGTTCTTCACCGCATGATTGTGACCGCGCGATTGAAATCTCGCGGAATTTGCGGATTTAAAGCTGTGGTGGCAGGGCGAAACCCACCTCAATCTCAGTATGTTTCTCCCTCCGCGGCGCAGTGTGCCGTGTCGGTTCCGCTGAAATTCCGAGCCGGAACCGACTACTCGACATTCAAACCCCCAACCGAGACTCGAAACCCGTCGCGCGGTTATTACCAGTGCAAGACCGCGAACAGGCCTATCGAGTCGAACTGGACGCATGTCCATGACGAGTCGAAAAACTCACCAAAAAGTGGTAGTTCGCCGATGGCGGAAAAAGGAGATATGCAAGACAGCGCTTTCACGGACGACGAGCGCGAACCAATAGGGGGCAACCCCACACCGGCGGGCGCCGATCCATCCCAGCTGATGCTGGGAGACGACGACGGCTACGACGGACTGAGTTCGCGAATTGCATGGCGGAGTGCCGCTGTGCTGTTTGTCGTTGCCGGAGTGGGCGCGATCTTCGAGATCTCGACCGGGCTGCTTGACGGGCAACTCGAGCGCCCGAACATCGTCATCGCCGTGTCGGTCTTCGCGATATTCATGGGAGCCGTCTGGTGGGTCGTCGGCGAACTCGATGTCGACGATCGGTGGTTGCACCTGGGTGTTCTGATGTCGTACGCGATCCTCGTCACGGTGTTCGGCAACGCACCGGCCGTCGAGGCCCAACTGGGCATCGTCTACCTCGTACCACTGATATTCGTGGCCCTGTTCCTGCCGTCCCGCTCGCTCGTTTTCTACATCTTTCTTTCAGTGGGATTGATTGTTTCCGCGATGCTTCGCAACTCCGGCGGTGAGTTCGGCGCATTGCCCGGTGTCATGGCGATCGCCGCGCTCGCGCTGACCGCGTCACTGACTCTCTACGTCCGTCTGGAGCTCGATCGGATCGGACGCCAGGCGGCGCAGCTGTCGGGTCGCGACGCGCTGACCGGACTTGCCAATCTCCGTCCGCTCTACGAGCGCGTCGAGCGCGGTGTGCACGACGCCGAACGCGGCATCGGCGGAATCAGCGTGATCATGCTCGACCTCGAAGGGTTCAAGCGCGTCAACGACCAGTACTCGCACAGTGTCGGCGACGAAACCCTGCGCGTGGTTGCACGAGCGATCTCAGAGACAGTGCGGCGCGACGAACTCGTCGCGCGTCGGGGCGGCGACGAGTTCGCAATCGTCACCGGCGCAACCGACCCCGATGTGATCGAAGCACTGATGCGCCGCGTCGCCGACAACGTGTCGGACGCACGCGTCGACATCCTGCCGCAGGTTCGATCGGGCGTGACCGTGGGATACGCGACTTTCCGTGAGGGCGACACCGTCGGCCAGCTTCTAGCGCGCGCCGACCGAGAGCTTCACGAGGCCAAGACACGAGCCAAGCTTGAGCGCTGGTCTTGGCGCACTCGTCAGCTCGACGACATCGCCGACGAACTCGGTTCGGGAGCCTGAGATGGCCAGTCGCCGCGGATACAGCTTCAAGAAACTGCTCACCGACCTCGGAATGCGTCGCGGGGCACACCAGGCGTATCGCCCCGCGCGACGGCCGGGCGAGCCGAACATTGTCCTGACCGACGAACGCCTGCGCGTGCACAGAAACGTCTTCTGGTTCGGATCTGCGCTGATCTACGGCGTTGCCGGATCGGTGGTGCTGCTCGCGCTCGCGTTCAGCGAGGTCGCACCGACGGTCGAAATTCCGGCCGAGCTCTACTCATCATCCGCAATTGCCGTGGCCTGTACGGCGATCGCGATGGCGGGATTCTGGCTCTACATGGCGTCGCGCGATGCGAACGCGATGCCTTGGCTGAACGCGATCATCGGCATCGGCACCGCGCTGATCGCAATCGTCGTCGTGACTGCAGATGCGTTCGGTCCGAGAGTTCTCGTCTATTTCCTACTGCCTGCGATGGCCGCAGCCTTCTACTTGCCTTTCAAGCAGGCGTTGGCACATCTGACGGCGATCGCGATCGTCGAGGTGGTCGTCGCCTACACGAGCACGGATGCGGCCAACGGCAAGCTGATTTCGTTGAACATGCTTTTCTTCACGATGATGGGCGCCGCGATGCTGATGGTCGCCCGCAAGCGGATACAGGACGGCATCGTGCACAACGTCGGGCTCGCCGGCCGCGACCCGTTGACTGGAGTTGCCAACCTCCGTAAATTCAACGAGCGACTGCAATCAGAGGTCGATCGAGCCGAGCGGAGTGGCGAGCCGCTCACGCTCCTGATGGTCGATCTCGACGACTTCAAGCTCGTGAACGACGAGTACAGCTACACGCTTGGAGACGCCGTACTCGTCGCGAGCGCACGTGCAATGAGCCGGGTGGTGCGGGCGAACGAATTGCTCGCTCGTCGCGGCGGCGACGAGTTCGCGGTGATCGCCGTGGGCTCGGACGAGGAAGAGTCGGAGGCACTCGCCGGGCGCATCCGCGACGCCGTGCGACGCGAGCGTCTCAAACTATGCCCCGAGGTGACCCCGGAGGCAAGCGTCGGCGTCGCCGAATGGCGGCTCGGAGAATCGGCGGTCGATCTGATCAAGCGCGCGGACAGCTCGTTGCACGTGTCGAAGATCGTTTCGCACTCGTCCAAGCCGTACGCAGACATGTAAACGTGCCGTCGGTTACGGCTACGGGAACTAGCCGAACTGTGCGTCCGACGGTGGCACGATGTTCTCGAGCATTTCCGGCGTGGGGAACCACGGCGCACCCTTGTCAATCATCTGATCGAAGCCCTGCCACATGACTGCCATCGCCGTCGCCGCAATACGCAGAACGTTCTCATCCGGGTGGTCCTGCCAGTAGTCCGCAAGCGCATGACAGGCCCCAACGACTGCATGTCCCGCGACCAACGAATACTGCTTCATCAACGGGTTCACGTCGCGTCCTTCGAGTTCTTCGAGGAATGCGGCTGCGATCACTTCCGCCATTTCCGTATTCAAGCCATGAATTCCCTTGACCATGCTCTCGTCGATCTCAACCGAGTCGCGATACAGCACGCCCCAGGCCTCGCGATTCTGCTCGATGAAAGTGAAGAAGGCGACAAACCCACGCCAGAAGCGCTCTTGTGGCGGTAGGTCCTGCGTCCACGCGGGCAAAACCATGTCAGCGAGTTTTTGCTGGAAAAGACGAAGTACTTCGAGGTAAAGCTCGTCCTTGCTGGCGAAGTGTTGGTAGACGAGCGCCTTCGACACCCCGGCCGCCTCGGCGACGTCATCCATCGAAACGTTGTGGTACCCACGCGTGCCGAACACATCGATCGCCTCGATGAGTATCAGCTCGTAGCGCTCGCCACGCGACAACCGCTGGCGCGCCGGTTTGACCGCATCCGTTTGGATCGCTTCGTTCATTCCATTGTCGATTCCATCGCCCATTCATTGGCTCCGAGTTCTGTTCATTTGATCTGAATTCGTTCAGAAACGTTGCACATGGCGGTCATCCGACTTCGCCGACCTGAAATACCGCCTTCTGCAGCTCTTTTCTATCGAATGCGGCGTATGCCGCGCTTGCGTCCGACAAAGGCAGGCGGTCGGTGATCAGCGATGTGGCATCGATCCGGCCGGAGGCGATCAGCTTGAGCAGTTCATCGCGATGGCTGAATGGCGCTCCGAGGATCGGGATCACACGCGTGTTGCGCAGCCATAGGTCGCCAGCCGACAGCGGGAACGGTTCATCGACAAGCATCCCTACGAGCACAACGGAGCCATTGGCGCGCGGAAGCGAGAAGGCGGTTTCCATCGCCGGTACGTTGCCAGCGGCTTCGAACACGGCATCGCACATCAGACCCGCCGTCTGATCCTTGATCAGTTTGCGCGGATTCTGCTCCTTCGGGTTGATCGGAATCGCGCCAAGCCGAGCGGCTTCGTCGAGTCGCTCTGGAACGACGTCGATCACATAGGTCTGGCCGGCACCGAAGATCGGTGCGCACATGGCGATCAGTTGGCCTACGGGTCCGGCGCCGACGATCGCAATCGTGTCGCCCTCGACGATTCCCGATTGGCGGAGTGCCGTGAAAGCGGTGGCGAGGATGTCGCCGGTGAAGATCGTCGACTCATCGGAGAGGTCGTCGGGAATGCCGCGCAGCGTCATGTCGGCCAGCGGGACGCGGACGTATTCCGCCTGACCGCCCGGCAGATTGCCGAATGCCACGCCCATGCCGAACATCTGAAACTTGGCGCAGCGACGATGATCGCCCGACACGCACGCCGGGCAGCGACCGCAGGCGACGTACATCGAGCTGACCACGCGATCGCCGATCTCGAACTCCGTGATCGAGTCGCCGATGTCCTCGATCACTCCGCAGAACTCGTGGCCGACGATCCATCCAGCCGGGACGTTCGGGATCTTGCCGTGGTAGATGTGCATGTCGGTTCCGCAGAGCGCGGTGGTCGTCACGCGCACGATCGCGTCTGTCGATTCCTGCAGCTTGGGCTTGTCGACCTCCTCGACGCGAACGTCCTGCGGACCATGCGAAGTAACTGCGAGCATTTGTTGAATCCGTTCCCTTCCGGCCGGCAATCAGCCGACGATCGCCTTGTAGTAGCGCACTGCCAAGCCCGTCAACAAAGTTTGCAGGCACTCGTCGAACGACAGGTTGTTCGATGCCGAGTACGCCTGCAAGCCGACGCTCTCGATTGCGTCGGACTCGGAAATCACGTCTTCGACCAAGTCGGGATGTTGATCACAGAAATATGCGCCGACGCCGTAGAGGCTGGTGTCCATCATCGACTCGGCGAAGCTCGCGTAGTCGACGCCGTAGTTCTGTTTTCCCCCGGAAGGCTGCTTGCGCTTGGGCATAGGACGCGAGGTTATCCACCTTCGGGCGTTCGCAGACGGGCCGTCGACCGATCGTCGCCTGCAAATGACCGTATGATCGTGCGCAATGGCCGACCGCAATGAAATCGTCGCTTACTTGGACGACCTGCTCGCAGCGCCCACGTTCGCCGATTACGGTCCGAACGGCCTGCAGGTGCCCGGCTCTGCGGAGGTGACCCGCGTCATCACAGGCGTCAGCGCCACGCTCGAATTGTTCGACCGGGCGATCGAGCGCAGCGCTGAGTTGGTCCTCGTGCATCACGGCATCTTCTGGGGCGAATCCGGTGCCCTCAGCCAGCTACAGGCCAATCGGATTCGCGCACTGCTGACGCACGACGTCAACCTCGTGGCGTACCACCTTCCACTCGACGCGCACCTGACCCACGGAAACAACGCGCTGCTCGCCGAGAAACTCGGCCTTTCCGTCGAGTCGCCGTTCGGCGACTACCGTGGAAACTCAGTCGGTGTTCTCTGCAGCGCAGAGCCAATCAGCGGAGCGGCACTGGCCGAACGTATCGAGCAACGAATCGGTCGACCGCCGCTGCACTTCGCCTACGGTCCGACTGAGCTTCGACGCATCGCGTTGATCAGCGGAGCCGCCGCCGACTACATCCACGAGGCCGCAGCAGCTGGCGCAGACGCGTTCATCACCGGCGAGCCGGTCGAACGAGTTCAGGCCAACGCCAAAGAGCTCGGCATCGACTTTTTTGCGGCCGGCCACCACGCGACAGAGATTCTTGGCATCGAGCGACTTGGGGATCTGGTCTCCGAACGTTTCGGCGTCGACCACGAGTTCATCGACATTCCAAATCCCGTTTGAGCCAACCCCCGCCAATCGCATGCGTAAATGTGAGCAACGGCACAGCACGATTCACCGGTACGGATATCCTTTTGCCTCGCCCGACCCCCTAGCCCATGCAGGCAGCCAGGCCATTTGGACCGCGGCGCCGATGCGGCATTCCACGGAGGACTCAGTTTGAGCTATTTCGTAACCGGCGGTACTGGATTCATCGGTCGCTACGTGCTGGAACGTCTGCTCGAACGCAAGGGCAGGATCTACGTGCTCGTCCGTCCACAGTCGAAGGAGCGAATGGACGCGATCGTCAAACGTCTCGGTGCGCCACGCGGTCGGATCGTCCAGGTCACCGGCGACATCACCGAACCGAATCTCGGGCTGTCGAAGGCAGAGCGCGACAAGATCAAGAATGTCGATCATTTTCTGCACCTGGGCGCGATCTACGACATCACCGCAAGCGATCAGGACAACCGCGAAACCAACGTCGGCGGCACGATCAATGCCGTGCGGTTGTGCAACTCGCTCGACCATGCGACTTTTCATCACATCAGTTCGATCGCGATCGCCGGGCGCTACAACGGCGTCTTCCGCGAAGACATGTTCGACGCCGGTCAACGCATCGAATTTCCCTACGACCGCACGAAGTTCGAATCGGAACAGATAGTTCGCGAAGAAGTGACCGGACCTTGGCGCGTCTATCGCCCGTCAGTCGTAGTCGGCGATTCGCAGACCGGCGCCATCGACAAGATTGACGGCCCTTATCTGCTGTTCAAGTGGTTCAAGCGTGCGTCGAACAACCTCCCGGCCTGGCTTCCGTTGCCGGGCATCGTCGGCGGCCGCGCGAACATCGTGCCGGTCGACTTCGTCGCCGGCGCGATCGATCACCTGATGCACAAACCGGGCCTCGACGGTCGCGCGTTTCATCTTGTGGATCCTTACCCGCCGACGATCGGCGAGGCGATCTCGATCTTCTGCCGCGCTGCGGGCGCACCATCTTTCTCGCTTCGCACCGCCAATCCGCTGATTCAGTCCGCGCCGCGAATGTTGCTGCAGATGACGGACCTCAACCCGGCCACGCGCATGGTCAGTGACGAGATCATCAAGCAGCTTGGCCTGCCGCGTCAGTTTCTTGCCTACCTCGACAATCCGACTCGCTTCGACTGCGCCGAGACGCTCCGCGAGCTGGACGGCTCGGGTTTGTCCGTTCCACCACTCGAGCGTTATGCGAAGACCCTCTGGGACTACTGGGAACGCAACTTCAACGAGCAGGCTTCGTCAACGCGCAAACTCAAGCGCTCGGTCGACGGCAAGGTCGTCGTGATAACCGGCGCGTCGAGTGGCATCGGCGAAGTCGTCGCCCACCGCGTCGGACGAGCCGGCGCAACCGTGATCCTCGTCGCTCGCACGAAATCAAAGCTCGACGTGATCCGCGACGAGATCGTCGACGCCGATGGCGACGCCGATGTCTTCACCGCCGACCTCTCGGACGTCAAGGACTGTGAACGCGTGATCGACGACATCATCGCCAAGCACGGCCGCGTCGACATTCTCGTCAACAACGCAGGCCGCTCGATCAGACGGTCGCTGAGCAACAGCTACGACCGATTTCACGACTTCGAGCGCACGATGCAGCTGAACTATTTTGGTGCGCTGAAGATGATCATGAGCGTGTTGCCGGGAATGCGCCAACGCAAGTTCGGACGCATCATCAACATCAGTTCGATCGGCGCGCAGGCCTATCCGCCGCGCTTCTCGGCGTACGTCGCCAGCAAAACGGCGCTCGACGCCTTCAGCCGCTGCGCACAGCCGGAGGTGCTTGGCGACGGCGTGATCTTCACAACGGTCTACATGCCGCTCGTGAAGACGCCGATGACCGCGCCGACGACGATTTACAAGGCCTTCCCGATGATCACGCCGCAAGAGGCCAGCGACCTCGTGATCAAGGGCATGATCGGCACCCCTCGTCGCGTGACAACTCCTTTGGGCACGACCGGCGAGGTCATCCACGCCGTTTCACCGAGCTTGGCCGACCGCATTCTCGGTACCGCATATGGACTGTTCCCCGAGAGCGCTGCGGCCAAGGGCACGGCGGGCCGTCGCGACCAGATAACGCCGGAGGCAATCGCCTTCGCGCACGTGATGCGCGGCGTCTACTGGTAACCGTTCGGTCACTTCGGCCGCCGGGGAAGGTGGTCGGTGAACTCCCAAGTTTTGGTTAGTATCGGTGATTCCGCCGCGGTCTGCTGCGCGGAGCGGTGTTGTTAATCTGGAACTGTGCCGTTTTTGGGGAATCAGTTGCTGAACACCAGCAAACAAAACTTGCGAGGGAGAAACTGATGGAAGTCATGACCGAGAAGCCGGGGACAACTCTCCAGGAATACGCGTCTGAGCCGATCCCGCCAAATCCCGATTCGACCGACTCCGACACGATGGCCACTCTGCTCACGATCGCAGCCGAGAAGCACGCGGACAACATCGCGATCAAGCATTACGACGCCGAGGCGTGGCGCGAAATCACTTTCGCAGAGATGGGCGCGATCGTCAAGTCGATCACCAAAGGCATGCTCGCCAGCGGAATCGAGAAGGGCGACAAGGTCGCGATTCTCGGCGGCACCCGCCCCGAATGGTCTTTCGCCGACTTCGGCGCGCTCTGCGCCGGTGCGGTCGTCGCGCCGATCTACCAGACGAACTCTCCGGAAGAGTGCGAGTACGTGCTCAATCACTCCGAGGCCAAAATGCTCGTTCTCGAAGATGCCGCGCAGCTCGAGAAAATCGCGAAGATCCGCGGCAATCTTCAGCATCTGCAACAGATCGTGATGATCGACCCGTCCTCCGGCGATCTTGGCGAGTCGATCACGCTCGAAGAGTTGAAGGCACAGGGCCAGACCGTGAGTGACGAAGATTTTGAACAGCGTCTCGCGTCGATCGAGCCTGGCGACCTGTGCACGATCGTCTACACCTCGGGCACGACCGGCCCGCCGAAGGGCTGCATGATCACTCACGAAAACTTTCGCAACACGACGTCGATGGCGTCGTCGATCGTTGCCGGCGAAGGCGGCGAGGGCACCGAGACCGCGTATCTCTTCCTGCCGCTTGCGCACGTGTTCGCGAGGCTCATTCAGTTCACGTTGACCGACACCGGCGGAACGATCGCGTACTGGCGCGGCGACCCGCTGATGATCATCGCCGACGTGATGGAGGTCAAGCCGGAGATTCTGCCGAGCGTGCCGCGCATCTTCGAGAAGATCTACGCGCTCGCACAGAACGCGTCGGCAGCCAAGTCACCTGAGGAGCAGGCGTTCGCCAAAAAAGCGATCGAAGTCGGCTACCAGGTACGCATGCTCCAAGAAGCCGGCGAACCGGTTCCAGAGGATCTGCAGCAGATCTTCGACGCCGCAGAAGAACCTGTCTACGCGATGGTTCGCAACCTCTTCGGCGGCAATGTGCAGCGGGCGATCACCGGCGCCGCGCCGATCGCAAAGGAGATCCTTGAGTTCTTCTACGCATGCGGCGTACCCGTCTTCGAGGGCTACGGAATGACGGAGACGTCAACGCTCTCGACCGCCAACAACACGGTTTACGGGTTTCGGTTTGGTTCGATCGGCCGCCCGGTACCAGGCGTGACGGTGCGCATCGCCGACGACGGCGAGATCCTCGTCAAGGGCCCGAACATCTTCCAGGGCTACTACAAGAACGAAGAAGAGACAGCGAAGACGATTGACCCGGACGGCTGGCTGCACACGGGCGACCTCGGATACATCGACGGCGATGGATTCATTTTCATCAACGGTCGCAAGAAGGACATCATCATCACCGCCGGTGGAAAGAACTTGACGCCGGCGAACTTCGAAAACGCGATGAAGCAACACCCGTGGGTCTCGCAGGCCGTGATGTTCGGTGACCGCAAGCCGTATCCGGTGGCACTGGTCACTCTCGACCCAGAAGCCATCCCAGCCATCGCGGAAAAGCTCGGCGTTCCGGCCGACGAAAATATCGGCGACAACGACGCCGTTCGCGCGGAACTCCAAACCCACCTCGACAAGGTCAACGAAAAGTTTGCATCGGTCGAGCAGGCGAAGAAGTTCCGTGTTCTCGGCCATGATCTGACCATCGAAAGCGGCGACCTGACGCCCTCGATGAAGGTCAAGCGGAGCGTGGTCTACGAGCAGTACGCCGACCTTTTCGAGAGCATGTACAGCGAAGGCTGACGCGAAATCCGGCGCACAAAAGGCCGTCGCCGCTTGACGGCGAACACAACCGAATGCCGAAACTGTCCGGACCGCGAAACTGTCTGCACTCATTGGGGTTTGAACGTCTGTGTTCTTGCGACCTGATGTGAGGAGAAACGCTTCGCTGCGCGTAAGCGCCGTAGTGATCGCGTTCGCGCTGTTGGCCGTGGCGCCGATCACGGCCGCGGCGTCGACGCCTGCCCAGGTGCGATCCGCCGTCAAAAAGCTGAATGGCAAGGCGGGCGCTTACGTGCTCGACCTCGAGACCAACCGCCGGATCGCCTCCAAGCGCGCGTCAACAAAGCGCATCATCGCGTCAAATGCGAAGCTCTACACGGCAGCCGCGGTGTTGGATCGCTTCGGT
This sequence comes from Solirubrobacterales bacterium, assembly GCA_049608465.1. GTDB lineage: Bacteria > Actinomycetota > Thermoleophilia > Solirubrobacterales > JACPNS01 > JACPNS01. Next base: position 16,046 of record JBMYXO010000030.1, read on the forward strand.
CCGGACGGTCGCTTCAGCACCGGGCTTTGGACCGCCGGATCAGTCAACGGGGGCGTGATCACCGGCGACGTTTATCTGCGCGGCGGCGGCGACCCGCTGTTCGGAAGCGCGAGTTTCGTCGGCAATAACTTTGGCTCGCGAGCCACGGCCGAGCGACTTGCCCTGAACCTGCGTTCAACCGGCATCACCCGCATCACCGGACGCATCATCGGCGATGAAAGTGTGTTCGACGGGCGACGAGGAACTGCGAAGTACCGGTACCGAGCCAACTGGGAGATCGGCGGATCGCTCAGTGGCCTCGTCTTCAACAAGGGTCTCTCACGCGGCAGGTTTCAGTCGAATCCGCCGCACCACGCCGCCGGCCGTATGCGCGCCGCACTGCGATCGGCCGGTATTCGCGTCGGCGCTCGCATCTCAACTGGACGCACTCCAAAGTCCGCCAAGCGCGTCGCCTTCGTCGCTTCGCTGCCGATGTCGGCACTCGTCCGTCAAATGAACAAACCATCGAACAACTACTTGGCTGAAATGCTTGTGAAGACGCTGGCGCTGCCAGCCGCCGCCGCCAATCCCACCGGAGGCGTCGTTCCGATCGGCTCGCGTAGAGCGACGACTCGCGCGGGCACGAGAATTGCTCGTCGCCATGCAGCGTCGCTGGGCGGAAAAGTCGCGTTGTCGGACGGCTCAGGACTGTCACGTTCAGATCGTGCTGCTCCGCGCGAGGTCGTCGACCTATTGCGCGCAACCACTGGAGAACCGGCTTTCGACGAGTTCGAGACCTCGCTGGCGATCGTCGGCGTTGACGGAACGCTCGCCAAGCGCATGCGCGGAACGCCGGCCCATCGCAACTGTTCGGGAAAAACCGGCACGCTCAGCAACGTCTCGGCGCTGGCCGGTTACTGCATCACTGCGGGCGGGCGACGCGTCGCCTTCGCGATACTTCAGAACGTCGTCGCCCCATATCTCGCTCGCGCTCAGCAGGACCGCGTTGTCGCGAGAATCGCCGCGCTGCGCTGAATCCGGATCAACCCGCGAGTAGCGCTGTCAACTGCTCCTCGTCGAGCACCGTTATCTCGAGCCGCTCCGCCTTCTCCAGTTTTGAGCCGGCTTCTGCGCCTGCAACGACGTAGTCGGTCTTTTTGCTCACCGAACTGGTGACTCGACCGCCGGCGCCCTCGATCAACTCGCGCGCCTGATCTCGCGTCATCGTCGGCAATGAACCGGTCAACACAAACGTCTTGTCCTTGAGCGGACCCTCGCTGGTGCCCGGTGCCTCGCCGGCGAGCTGCAGGCCCGACTCGCGCAGCCGCTCGATCAACTCGAACTCTTCGGGTTGGGCGAGTTGTTCGGCGATGTTTTCTGCGAGGATCGGACCAATGCCGCTGGTTTCGGCGATCTCTGCGGTTGTCGCCTTTGCGAGCGCATCGATCGAGCCGAAGCGCGCGGCGAGATTGCGCGCGTTGACACCGCCAATGCCCGGCAACCCGATCGCGAACAAGACGCGCCAGAAGGGCTGTTGTTTGCTTGCCTCGATCGAGCCGAGCAGGTTGTCGACCGACGTCTCCTTGTAACCGGGGCGCGCAAGCAACTCTTCGCGTCGGTCAACAAGCTTGTAGATGTCGGCGAGACTCTCGAACCATCCCCAATCAAGGAACTGCTGAACCTGCTTCTCGCCGAGGCCGTCGATGTCCATCGCTCCGCGATGGACGAAGTGCTTGAAGTGCTGAAAGCGCTGGCCGGGACAACCTCTGCGATTCGGGCAGAACGTCCAGTCTCCGTCCTTTTCCGTGGGCGTCGAGCAGGAGGGACATTCTGCAGGTGGTGCAGGTGGCGCTGCTCGGCGCTTGCGTGCGACGGCTTCCGGAGTCGGCCCGACGACGCGCGGGATCACGTCTCCGGCACGCGTGACGATCACCTCGTCCCCCTCGCGGATGTCCTTGGCCAACAGATCGACTTCATTGTGCAGTGTCGCGTGCTGCACCGTGACCCCGGCGACATTCACGGGCTTGAGCACCGCGAGCGGAACAAGGCGTCCAGTGCGCCCGACGTTCCACTGGATCTCCTGCAGCGTCGTCCTTGCCTCCATCGGTGGAAACTTCCAGGCGATCGCCCCACGTGGTTCGCGCCCCGCGACGCCGGCGCGCCGCATCAGTTCGTTGTCGTTGAGCTTCACGACGGCGCCGTCGATCTCATAGTCGAGTGAGTCGCGGCGTTCCTCCCATGAGTTGCAGGCGTCAACAACCTCATTGACGTCGTTGAGAACCACGAAATCGTTGACCGGGAATCCCCAATCTCTGAGCTGCGCGAGTTGGTCGGAATGCGTGTCAAATGCGATGCCTTCGGTCACGCCCACCGCGTATGCCCAAAAGGACAGTGGCCGCGACCGCGTCAGCTCGACGTCGAGCTGCCGGATCGAGCCGGCGGCGAGATTGCGCGGATTGGCGTAAGTGGCGATTCCCTCTTCGGCACGCTGCTCGTTGAGGGCATGAAAATCAGCACGCCGGATGTAGACCTCACCGCGAACCTCGAACAGCTTTGGCGGCTTCTTGACCGGTAACTCGGTGGGAATGTCGCTCATCGTCAACGCGTTTGGCGTGACCTCCTCGCCGATCACGCCGTTACCCCTTGTGACTGCGCGAGCAAGTCTGCCGTCTTCGTAGACCAACGACATCGCCAAGCCGTCGATCTTCCCCTCGACCACGAACTCCAGGTCCGCGAGGGTGATCCCTTCAGCCGCCAATCGGTTTCGTACCCGCAGCTCCCAGGCACGCAGCTCTTCGTCGTTGCGCGCATTGGCCAGCGACAACATCGGCTGTAGGTGCTCGACCTGTGGAAACCGGCTGGCCGGCGCGCCGCCGACTTTCTGCGTCGGCGAACTCGGCGTCGCCAACTCGGGATGATCGGCCTCGTACTCGCGTAGTTCGTTGAGCAGCGCGTCGTACTGCGCATCGGTTATCGCGGGGTTGTCGTTCTCGTAATAGAGCTTGTTGTGGTGCGCCAGCTGCTCCCGCAGGTCCTCTACGCGCGCCGCAATCTCGGCTGGGATCGGGTCAGTGGTGTCAGTCAAGTGAGGTGGCGATTTCGGGTTCGCTGGCGCCACCAGTGTTACTGACCTCGCCGACGAAAGTGTTCAGGTCGAAGCGCGCGAGAGCTTCGATGCTCTCGCGACTCGTCAGATCGAAGTGCACAGGAGTGACAGCGATGTTGCCCTCGGCGATGGCTTCGAAATCGGTGCCGTCCTCGTTCACATATGAAGGGTCATCGCCGTAGATCCTGTAGGTCTTGCGGCCGCCATCCTCGCCGGTCTGCTCCAGCCTGTCGCGGTAGATCCGCTTGCCGAGCGTGCAGACACGCGCACCCTCGATCGGCCCCGCGGGAACATTGACGTTGAGAATCGTGCCGTCCTGCAACGGGACGTCATCGAAGTTCTCGACCATCCCGGCAGCGAATGCAGCGGCGCGCGAGAAGTCCATTTCCTCGCCGAAACTCCAGCCCATCTCTCCTCGCCTGGCCTGCTGGCTAACGGCGATCGCCGGAATGCCGAGAATCACGCCCTCGAAGGCGGCGGCAACGGTACCGCTGTACGTAATGTCGTCGCCGAGATTGGCACCGTGATTGATGCCGCTGACGATCAACTCCGGAATGAAATCGAGCAGGCCCAATGTGGCAAAGCGAACGCAGTCGACCGGCGTGCCGTCGGTTGCAAAGCCCTTGGTGCCGTCGCCGAAATCGACCTCTTCGACGGTCAGCGGCGCTCGGGTTGTGATGCCACGACCGATCGCGCTGCGATTCGAATCGGGCGCAATCACCGCGAGCTCGATTCCCGGCACCGCGAGCAGCGCGCGGCGAAACGCGTGAAACCCGGAGGCGGTGATTCCGTCATCGTTGGTGAGCAGAACTTTCATCGGATTGATCCTAGGTGAAGGAGACCGACGCCAGGTACAGCCCGCAAGCAGCCGCCGTCGCGCCGCCCTGCTCGCGCGGTGCCCCCTCGAGCAGTTCGCGAAATCGAGAAAGCTCTCGACTGCTGCGGGCGACGTCGAGTTGATAGCTGACCAGTGAGCGAACCATCCTTCGCGTGAAGGTATGGCCTTCGATCCAGAATTCGGTCAAGCGCGGTCGCTGGATCCATTCGGCGCGAATCACGCGTCGACGGTAACTGCGGTAGGGCTCGTCAGACAGCGTGAACGCCTCGAAATCATGCTCGCCGACGATGCAGGACGCCGCCTGCCCAAGCAGGTCGATGTCGAGTGGATACGGGTACCAGAGCACCCGATTGCGCAACAGCGCCGGTCGTTCACTGCGATTCCAGACGCGATAGCAATATGTTCGCGACGTGGCCGACGCGCGCGCGTCGAAACCCTCGGCTGCCGATTCACTGCTTAGAACGGTGACATCATCGGGAAGCAGCGCGTTCAACGATCGTGGAGATGCCGGACTCCCGGGGTGAGACGCGACCTGCCCCCAGGCATGTACGCCGGCGTCCGTGCGTCCGGCGACCGTCAGTTTCGTCGGTTCGCGCCGCACCACCGCCAGTGCCTTCTCGAGCTCTTCCTGGACGGTGCGCTGGCCGGGTTGACGAGCCCAGCCCTTGAACCCGCCGCCGTCATATTCGATCGTCAATCGCGATGTCATCGACGGAGATTCTTGCGCAGGGTTGCAAATTTGTCGCAAACGCCTCTAGAATGACCGCCAAGCGCCGTGTCGCCCCGCGGTATCACCAGCAGCCAGCACATACACCAAGCCCACTACTCGGTCCACTACTCGGTCCATTACTCGGGACGTCACACAACTCGGCATCTGTGCGACGTCGACACAACTGATGCTTCAGGAAGATTTCATCGATGCGCTTTCGTAGTCACTCACCAATCATTTTTATTGCAGCAATGGCCGTCCTGTTCGCCTTCGGCGCCGGCATTGCAAACGCCAAGATCTTCGGAACCAAACCGCTGGTAATTTCGGCTGCCACCGATGGCAGCTCGGCGAACGGCGACTCAGGTCAGCCGGTGATCTCGGGAGACAACCGCGTCTCCAAGTACATCGCGTTCTACTCCGATGCGAGCAACATCGCAGCCGGCGACACAAACGGCGTGCGCGACGTCTTCGTCTGGACCCGCCCGCGCGGGCGGTCAGGGCAGACCCTCAACCGAGTCGGGGTCGGCGGGGCGCTTACGATTGCCAGTGTTGCCTCCAACGGCGCCCAGGCAAACGGTCCTTCTGAGCGCCCGAATCTCGACGGCAGCATGAAGTCATCGCCCAGGTGCGTCGCGTTTCAGTCGCAGGCAACCAATCTCAACGCCAGCGACGCAACGCCCGATTGGGACATCTACGTTCGCGACCTACGGAAGAAAAAGACC
>JBMYXO010000030.1:21409-21732 GCA_049608465.1 Solirubrobacterales bacterium
ACCTCGCTTCGGCTGGGGTTTCTGGCGACGCGACGCGACCCTCGCTGAACGGAAAGTGCACAGAAGTCGTGTACGAAGCCGGCGGATCGGTCTACCGAGCCAAGTCCCGGGGCTGGGCGCTCGGCGCCGGTGCGAAGAAGCGGTCTTCGCGCGTGGCATCTGGATCGCAAATTCGCATCTCACTCGAAGGAACTTCGATTGGCTGGGTCGCACCGAACGGCGCGATCAAGTGGAAGACCGCCGGGCGTCGTGCGCGGACGGTCGGCCGCGGCACGACCCCGTGGGTGTCTGACAAGGACCGCAAGGCCGGTTGGGGCATAACT
>JBMYXO010000031.1:0-8669 GCA_049608465.1 Solirubrobacterales bacterium
CGCATGGGTGTGTTGGTGGAAGACATGCTGGCGCTGGCCCGACTCGACGAGACGCACGACCATCACTACGAACCGGTCGATCTCAGTGCGGTCGCGAGCGACGCGGTCGACGACGCGCGTGCCGTCGCACCGGAGCGCGATATCTCATTCAGCGGTGAGCGGGATGCGATCGTCATCGGCTCCTCGCATCAACTGCACCAGGTCGTCACCAATCTCGTACGAAACGCGATCACGCACACCGGCGACGCGAAGATCGAGGTTCAGGTGTCGCGCAGCGGCGATGACGTCCGGCTCGACGTCCGCGACTTCGGCTCCGGGCTGCCCGACGGCGTCGGCGACAAGATATTTGAGCGCTTCTGGCGCGCTGAGTCCGGCCGCACACGCGGGCGGGCGGGGTCCGGCCTGGGCCTGGCAATCGTCGCTGGAATCGTCGAGGCACACGGCGGACGCGTACGCGCACAAAACTTCGACGGCGGTGGCGCAGAGTTCACCGTTTGGATCGCCTGCGCGACAGACTGAAAATCACTCGCCACGCTGAGCGACGAACCGCTGCTTTGCTTCTTCGATCACCTTCCAGGCATCCATCACCGGGAACCAGCCCTCGACGCGGACGTCCTTCTTCTCGAGATTCTTGTAGATCGCGAAGAAGTGGGAGATCTCATCCTGTAGTTGCTGCGAAAGATCGTTGAGCGACTCGAACGTGTTCCAGTTCGGGTCGCTGACCGGCACGCAGATAACTTTGTCGTCCGAACCCTTGTCGTCATGCATCCGGAACAGCGCGATCGGCTTGACTTCGATCCAGCAGCCTGGAAACGTCGGTTCGCTGACCACGACCATCGCATCGAGCGGGTCGCCGTCCTCGCCGATCGAATCGGGTATGAAGCCGTAGTCGAGCGGATAAACGACCGAGGAATAGAGGAAGCGGTCGAGTTTGATCGCGTCGAGTTTTTCGTCCCACTCGTACTTGTTGCGGGATCCTTTGGGGATTTCGACCACGGCGTAGAGGTGGCCTGAGGGAAGTTCTGTCACGACGTCTCCATGTCTGACTGGACTTTTATGGGGGATCCTGATCGTACGCGGTGCGGTCAACCGGCGAAGGGCTTGACCGCCATGAACGCCCCATGACCGTTGCCGAAGCGAAAATCCTCTGCGTAGCTGGCAAGCGTGAGTGGGGCAAATCCGACCGCTCGCAGGGCCTCATAGACCTCTTCGTGGTCGTAGAGAGCCAGTCGATGCAACTCATCCGTCACCCGTTCTCCCTCTGACGCGGCACGGGTGGTCTTGATGCGACGTTCGAGTATTTGTTCGTGCGGCAACTCGATCGTCTCCGAGACCACGTGCCAGCCGTCACCCTGCCACACATGGTGTTCGAGCCGCGGCATCGCGCGGCCGGGCTCGGCAATGTCGAACATCAGCACTCCGCCCGGCGCGATCGCCTCGAACGCCCGATTGAAGACCCCGCACATCGATTCAAACCCCGCGCGGGGATCAAACAGATAGTTGAAGGCCTCGCCGACGCCGGTGACCGCGATGCAGGGAGCGAACTCGGCGTCGTACAGCGATGCGACTCGAAACTCCGCATTCGGGGCGTGTGCTGACGCCGCAGGTACGCCATACGGCGGAGCGGGCGGAGGCACTGCGGTGGCTCGCTGCCGCGCCAAATCGATCATCGGCTCGGAAATGTCGTATCCGAGCACGTCGTATCCAGCCGACATCAGCAGGGCCGACGAGATTCCGCTGCCGCAGGCGAGTTCAATGACCAGACCACTGCTAAATCCGCGTTCTGTCAGCTTCGCGGCGAGCGTTTTCGCGGCACCTGTCGCGATGAAGCCGAAGGAGTCGTCGTGCACGAAGGCAAGATCTTCGAGGTAGGCATCCGCGATTGGCGGGTTTCCATCCATCGGCGACATTCTGACGGACCAACCTCTAGACCGGACAGGCGTCGCCGAAGTTGCCGCGCAGTACGCATTTGGGCCGGACATCGAAGCCCGGCCCATTGATGCGTGTGCCTGTGGTGTGTGACCACTCCCCCCGCGATCCGACGGGAAGTCGATTGCGCTTACGGGCGCTTGACGCTGAAAACTCCGAGCGTCCCACTGACCTCGTTGGTCGAGAGCAGCAAGGGCTTGCGGTTCGGACTCTCCGAAGCGGGGATGAACTCGATCCCCTCCGGACTTTCGTCGTCGGGCAGCGTGCTGAGCCCGCCGGCGATCAAGGCCTTACCCGGTTGGGCCTGGAGGTCGAGCGCGATGATCGTGTTCTGACGCTCGTTGCCAACAAAGGCGTAGATGCGATTGCCGACCTTGCCGGTGGCGATCCCCTCCGGTTCGGGGCCCTTGTTGTCGCTGCGCGAGTCGAACCCACCCTGCAGTCCTTCGATGTTGAAGCGCGCTGGGTCGGTGGCTGCCGCGTACTGCTCGAGCGCGTCTCCTGAGTCCCACTGCAATGAACCCCGCGAGTCGAGCACCGAAACCGACCGGCCGCCGAACGTGTAGAGCTCGTCAAAGTCGCCGTCGTTGTCGGTGTCTCCCATCGAGGTGGTCACGTTCAAGCGCCCGAGTTGAGAATCGCCGGAGGTGCCGGCCGGAAAAGCAACCGGGTCGAGCGGGAGGTCCTTGACGCGCTCTTCTTCGCTGTAGTAGTCCCAGTCACGAGCGTCGCCCTCGTTGGCCGTGATGTAGAACGGCTTCAGCTTGCCCGGAAGCCTGTACATCGCGATCGCGTCGGGCTGGTACATGCCGAAGAGGTTGTCCCAGTTGCGGATGTTGACAGCGCCGTCGCGGTCTGAGGCGTCGAGCTTGTTGGCTGGCAACGAGTAGTCCTTGAAGCCGAGCGGTTTGACCGAGATCACCTTCGCGCGAAGCAGGTCAACGGTCGCGATCGCGTTTGCCTCCTGCAGCGTGACCTGGGCCCGAAGACCAGTCGGGCTGATCGCTACGTACTCGGGCTCGATGTTGCGCGACGGATCAGCCTGTGGGCCAAAGATGCGAACACCGGCCGGAATGTTGACGTGATCGAAGCCGGCGGTACGTACAAACATCCAGTTCGGCCCGATCATGTTGATCACGCTGATCGTGCCCTTCGGGTCGATACTGCCGTCATCGGCCGGCTCGCCCTCATTGGCCACGACGAACTGGATCTCGTGGTTGTTGACGATCATGTCGGGCTGCGCGCCGACAGTGACCTGGCTGATGTAGGCGCCGTTGCGGTTGAACAGGACAACCTTGCCAGGGTCGGTCTTCGGCGACGCCTCCACAGCGACCGCAACGCGACCACCGGCGAGCTTGCTGACTGCAACGCTGTTCGGGCCAGCGCCGTATGGCGAGAGGTCGATCGCGCCGACCTTGACTGGGCTTGCAGGGTTCGCGAGGCTGAAAATATCGACGCTGTTGTCTGCAGAGTTGGTGACGTACACGCGCTTGGCGGACGGCAGATATGCCGAGGTCTCGGCTGCGGTCTCGCCGGCAGCGGGCGTGCCGCCGATGCGTTCGATCGTGAGTGATTGCACGGGTGCGGCCGTCGCCGTCGCAACGAGTACGAAGACGCAGACGGTCGCCGAGAACGCCGCCACGACGGCGCCTTTGAGGGAAGTGGAAATGTTGTTGATTCGCATGCCGCCGACGCTATGGAATGGCTTGCTTCGTGCTGTGAAAATCCAGCGAACAGGTGGTTACAGATCGCCTACCGGGCTGATCGATCCCGTAATTAACGTCGGTCTTATCGGTGAGAACTACGGACAACCCTGACGCCCGGCAAAGCGATGATCAAAGACGCATTTTTCCCCTGAGAAATCCGAAAGGTCAGGCATGACTGCGCTTGAGTTGGCTCGTCTCCAGTTCACGGTGACGACGCTGTTCCACTTCATCTTTGTGCCCCTGAGCATCGGGATGGCGTTCTTCACCGCAACGTTCCAAACGCTTCACTACCGCACCGGCCAACAGCGATATCGCACACTGACCCGCTTTTTCGGCAAGCTGATGCTGGTTTCGTTCGCGATCGGCGTCGTCACCGGAATCGTCCAAGAGTTCCAGTTCGGAATGAACTGGTCCGAGTACTCGCGCTACGTGGGTGACATCTTCGGCGCGCCGCTGGCGATCGAGGGTCTGGCGGCCTTCTTCCTTGAATCGGTGTTCATCGGCTTGTGGATCTTCGGTTGGGATCGCCTCACGCCGAAAGTTCATCTGATCACGATCTGGATGGTCTCGATCGGGACGATGGCCTCGGCGTACTTCATCCTCGCCGCGAACTCCTGGATGCAGCATCCGGTCGGTGTGGAGGTGAATCCGGTCAGCGGTCGCGCCGAGATGACGAGCATCTTCGCCGTGCTGTCGAACAACACAGCGCTCTACGCGTTCAGTCACACAATCATGGCGGCCTTCACCACAGCGGGCATGGTGATCATTGCCGTCTCTGCCTATCAACTGCTCAAGGGTCGCGACAGGGCGGTGTTCGGCAAATCGATGAAGATCGCGCTCGGAGTGACCTTCGCAGCGGCAGTCCTCACCGCGTCGACCGGGCACTTCCAGGGCGTCCTGCTCGAGAAGCAACAGCCGATGAAGATGGCCGCCGCCGAGGCATTGTGGGAGACCGAGAAAAGCGCGGGTCTCTCGATCTTCGCCTTCGCGGATTTCGAGCGCGATCCCGGCGGCACCGACGTGAACATCGAAATCCCCTATCTGTTGTCGCTGATTTCGTCGAACAACCCAAATTCGACGGTTCGAGGCATGAATCAGATCCAAGCCGAGTATGAGCAGCGATACGGACCCGGCGAGTACATCCCGATCGTCGCCGTCACCTACTGGATGTTCCGCGCAATGATCGGCTTCGGAACACTGATGATTCTGTTGACCGGCATCGGTCTGATCCTGCAGAGGCGCGGCAAGATCGCCGATTCGCGTCGCTACCTGTGGTTGATGATTCCGGCAGCGGCACTGCCTTTCCTCGCAAACTTCGCCGGCTGGATATTCACGGAGGTCGGCAGGCAGCCATGGGTCGTTCAAGGGCTGTTGAAAACGGCCGCGGGCGTTTCGCCGAACGTCAGCAACTGGGCGATCGCGCTGACGATGATCGGTTTCACGCTGATCTACGGCACGCTCGGCATCATCGGCGGCCGACTGTTCTGGCGCTTCGCCAAGGATGAACCGAAGGTGGAGAGCAAATCCGACATCGAGAGCGGCAAGAGCGCTCTCGCGATTTCGTACTAGGAGACTGACGATGACTGAATTCACGACACTCGAAGTGATCTGGTTCATCCTGATCGCAGTTCTCTGGCTCGGCTATTTCATCCTCGAAGGTTTCGACTTCGGCGTCGGCATGCTGCTTCGTGTGGTCGGCAAAGACGACTCCGAAAAGCGCATGGTTCTCCATTCGATCGGGCCGCTGTGGGACGGCAATGAGGTCTGGCTGCTGGTTGCCGGCGGTGCCACGTTCGCCGCCTTTCCAGAGTGGTACGCGACGCTGTTCTCCGGGTTCTATCTGGCGCTGTTCCTGATCCTCGCCGCGCTGATCATGCGCGGGATCTCATTCGAGTTCTGGGGTAAAAACGACTCTCCCGGGTGGCGTGCAACGTGGGAATGGAGCTTGATCGGCGGGAGCTTCCTGGCCTCACTGCTCTGAGGTGTCGCCTGGGCGAACATCGTCAACGGCGTGCCGATCAACGCCGAGATGATGTACACCGGCAATCTCTTCACACTGCTCAATCCATATGCCTTGCTCGGCGGCGTGACGACCGTGCTGCTGTTCTTGACGCACGGTGCGCTGTTTCTCTCGCTACGCACGACGGGCGAGGTCGAGACTCGTGCGCGATCGCTTGCAAACCGATTCGCGCCGTTGTCGGCGCTGGCGGTAACTGGCTTTTTGGTCTGGACGCTCGTCAATCAGAGCCGCGGGGACGGAATCGAATGGATTTCCGCAGCCGTCGCTGCTGTCGCCGTCGGCGGTGCCGTCTATGCGATCGCCGCTGCAAATCGCAGCCCGCTGCAGGCGTTTGCCGGCACTGCGATGGCGATCGCCGGCATGTTCATCGCGCTGTTCATAGATCTTTTCCCGAACACGATGGTGTCAAGCACTGCTGCGGCATTCAACATGACGTTGCACGAATCGGCGTCGACCAACTACACGCTCAGCGTGATGACCGTCGTCGCGGTGATCTTCGTCCCTGTGGTGCTCGCCTACCAGGGTTGGACCTACTACGTGTTCCGTCACCGCCTCTCGGCCGAGGACTTTGACGATATGAAGTTGCCGATCGATCTGATCGCCGAAAAGACCGGTGGCACGGAGGCAACCGATGGATCGAAGGCATGAACGCAACCGCGCGGAGGCTGCTGCGCGGTGGCAACGCCGCTCGCTCGATGCTCGTGGCGAGTGGCTTGCTCGGCGCGCTGACTGCGATCGCGATCGTCGCGCAAGCGGCACTGATGGCGTACGTCGTCTCCGAGGCATTCATCGGCGGCGCAGATTTGGCGGAGCTCTCGATGCCGCTGATCCTGCTGGCCGCCGTCGCGCTGCTTCGCGCGCTGCTGGCCGGCGGCTTTGAGCTGACCGGTCGGCTCGGTGCGCAGCGCGTGATGACGCTTCTGCGTGGCCAACTCGTCCGACACATTCTGATCGAACGTCCGAACTCTGGCCAAGGGAAACGGTCGGGCGAACTTGCGGCGGCGGCCGTGCAGGGAGTGGATTCGCTCGAGACCTACTTCGCGAAGTACCTGCCGCAAGTGATCCTCACCGCGTTGGTGCCACCGACGATCCTGATCGTTGCTGCGTTCAACAACTGGCCGTCGGCCGTGGTGCTGTTGATAACCGCGCCGCTGATTCCGATCTTCATGATCCTGATCGGTCGCTCCGCGGAAGACGCGACGCGTTCACGTTGGCAGACGCTCTCGTTGATGTCTGCGCATTTTCTCGACGTCGTCCGCGGACTCCCGACGTTGCGGGCACATGGTCGTGCCGACGCGCAGCAAGAGACGATCGAACGCGTAGGCGACCGTTTCAAGGAAGAGACGATGGGCACGCTGCGCATCGCCTTCACGTCGGCACTTGTGCTCGAGCTGCTGGCGATGATCGGTACCGGATTGGTCGCGGCGGTCGTCGGCGTCCAACTGGCCGAAGGCGCGTTGAGTTTTCAGGCGGGGTTGACGGTGTTGCTGCTGGCACCCGAGCTATACCAGCCGTTCAGGCAGGTCGGCGCGCAGTACCACGCGGCCGCCGATGGCGTCGCTGCCGCCGAGCGGATCTACGCCGTACTCGACCAACCGCCCGCGATCAACGCACCAACCAGGCCGTTGCCAACGCCGTCGCCGGCGAGCAGCGAAATGCGCTTCGAGGGTGTGGACTTTGCCTACCCAGGGCACGAAAACGCGGTGTTGCGGGACGTCTCGTTTTCACTCGCGCCGGGGAGGTCGTTGGCACTGCTGGGCGAGAGTGGCGCAGGAAAGTCGACGATTGCAGCCTTGGCGCTGCGCCTGATCGATCCCTCCGAGGGTCGCGTGACCTGTGGCGGCGTAGATCTGCGCGATGTTGATCCGCAGAAGTGGCACGCGATAACAGCTTGGGTACCGCAGCGACCACACATCTTCGCCACTTCACTGCGCAAGAACATCCTGCTCAACTGCCGAAAAAGCTCGAAGAAGGCGCTCGACGTCGCACTTGCGGTAGTCGGTCTGGAGGAACTCGTCGCCGCCCTTCCCGACGGCCTCGAAACTCGTGTGGGCGACGGCGGTCGCGAACTGTCGCTCGGCGAGCGGCAGCGCGTGGGACTTGCACGAGCCTGGATGCGCAGCTCTCCGTTGATCGTGCTCGACGAACCAACCGCGTACCTCGACCCCGCCGCGTTGCGCCGCATACAACGGGCGATCAAGTCGCTGGCGCAGGGGCGCACACTGTTGCTGATCACCCACGACACGTCCACTGCCGAGCTGGCCGATGAAGTCCTGCTCGTGCGCGACGGTCGAGTGCGCGCGATCGCTGGCGATGACCGCACTAGCCGCCCTGCGTCCGGCCGTTGCCTGATCCGGGAGATCTCCGACCGCATCGAAGACCGATCGGCATCGGGGGCGACGTGATGGCAGCCGGTTCAGAAGCAGCAACGGCAGCTGGCGAATCGATCGCGGCGAACTCGCTGCGCGGAATACTCCGGGAAGGTGGCGTGCCACGCGCAAAGTTCGTGCTGGCGGCCACGCTGTCGGCCGCAGCGGTGCTGGCCGGTGCGGCGCTGCTTGGAACCTCCGGCTATCTGATCAGCAAAGCCGCGCTGCAACCACCGATCCTCACACTGACTGTCGCGATCGTCGGCGTCCGCGCATTCGGCGTGGCCAGAGCCGTACTGCGGTACAGCGAACGGATCGTCACACACGACATCGCTCTCGCCTCGCTCGCCCGGCTACGTTCACGTTTCTTCGCCCGTCTGGTTCCACTCGTGCCCGGCGGCGTGCGCACGGGTGGAGCAGATTTGCTCAGCGCATTCGTTGCCGATGTGGAGGCGCTCAAAGATCTCTACGTGCGCGTCCTGGTGCCACCACCCGCGGCGTTGCTGGCCTCACTGGCGATTCTGATCGCCTGCTTGTTGCTGCTGCCAACCGTTGCCGCGGCGATTTGCGCCGGGGTTTTGCTTTCTGCGACGCTCGCGCCTGCCTGGTCGGCTTGGCTCGCCAGGTCGGGAGCACAGCGACAGG
>JBMYXO010000031.1:8679-21236 GCA_049608465.1 Solirubrobacterales bacterium
TTCGAAGAAAACACGCGCCATTTGGCAGGCTCTGATGGAGGGACCTCTGGCAGGCAAGCCCGTCCACCGGGTTGTCGTAACCCATCACCACCCCGACCATGTCGGCAATGCGGGTTGGTTCCAGTCCGAACACGGTGCCGAACTTGTGACCAGCGGGGCCGACGCCAGGTTCGCGAGTCAGATCGAGCGCTCGGGCGAACGTCTGCGCGCGATACAGAAGCGCGATGCCTTCGCCGGCAGCGCTTCGGTCGCTCTGAGTTCGCTGATCGGTGGCCTGACAGTGGTAGCCGTGCTCGCCCTGGCCGTCTCCGGGTCCGCCGATGGCGCCCTCCCCGGCGTGGCGATCGCCGTGCTGCTGTTTCTGGCGATGGGCGTCTTCGAGGCGGTCAACCCACTCAGCACCGCTGCGCAGAGCGCCGAGCACAGCCGAGCGGCCGCCGGGCGCATCGGCGACGTCCTCAATCTTGAATCGCCGATCGTCCCGGTCGCCGAGCCACTTCCAATTCCCAGTGGCGGCGCGCTCGAGCTGAGCGGCGTGTCGTTCTCGTACGGCGACGGTGAGCCCATGCTGTTGCGCGACGCCGATTTCGTCCTCCAGCCGGGAGAGCGCGTAGCGCTGATCGGACCAAGTGGCAGCGGTAAGTCGACGATCGCGAACCTGCTCGTGCGGTTTCTCGACCCGACTGCGGGCTCGGTCACGCTCGGCGGCACGGATGTGCGACTGGTCGACGCCGATGCCGTTCGTCGCGCGGTGCGCCTCGAAAGCCAGACTGGTTTTCTCTTCACCACGACGATTCGCGAGAACTTGTTGATCGGCAATCCAGACGCGGACGACGCAGCATTGACCGCGATCCTCGTGCGCGTGGGACTCGGCGATTGGCTCGCATCTCTGCCGAAGGGGCTGGAGACGTTGGTAGGTGAACAAGGCGACAACCTTTCGGGCGGCCAGCGTCAGCGCATCGCGTTTGCCCGGGGCCTGCTCGCGCAGTCGCGATTCTTGATTCTCGACGAACCAACCGCTCAACTCGACCGCGAAAACGCCGACGCCCTGATCGACGCGATCATCAGCGACACGCCGCCGGCAACCGGCGTGTTGGTGATCACACATGACGACCGTTCGATCGGCCAGTTCGATCGCGTGCTCGCGCTCAAGGGCGGACATTTGGTCTCCTATCCGTAGTCCCTACGGTTGCATCGTTTCATGTAATCCTCGAAACTCTCCGAGTTTGAAGCAAACTGCATGGAGGTAGCGCGATGTCAGTAAATGCCCAAGAAATTTCAGCCGATGAGGTCGCCGACGACGATCTTGCGTGGCACGATCGCAAGCGCTACGCGTGGATGCTCGGTCTGCTTGTCCCAACGATTCCATTTGGTGCCGGACTGCTCTACGAACTCACAGGCTGGGGAATCAGTTGGTGGTACGGACCGATCCTGGTCTTCTTGATCTTTCCCTTTGTCGACACGATCGCCGGTCTCGACGGATCAAATCCTCCTGAATCTCTGATCGAGTGGCTCGAGAACGACAAGTACTACCGGCACATCACCTACGCCTTTCTCCCGATCCAATACGCGGCGTTGGTCTGGGCCTGCTGGATCTGGGCATACGCCGACATAACCACGATCGACAAGATCGGCTTGGCGACGACGGTTGCCATGACCAGCGGAATCGCGATCGCGGTCGCCCACGAACTCGGTCACAAGAAGCCGAAACTTGAACGCTGGCTCGCGAAGATCGCCCTCGCGGAGACGTTCTACGGCCACTTCTTCATCGAGCACAATCGTGGGCACCACGTACGAGTGTCGACTCCCGAGGACCCGGCCAGCTCACGCATGGGCGAGAACTTCTTCGTTTTCCTTCCGCGCACGGTGATCGGCAGCCTGAGGTCGGCTTGGCGACTGGAGAGCGAGCGGTTTGCACGACTTGGCAAGAGCCGTTGGACGTTGAAGAACGACGTTCTCAATGCATGGTTGATGAGCGTCGTGCTCTTTGTCGGGTTGACTGCTGTCTTCGGAACCGAGATACTTCCCTATCTCTTGATCCAGGCTGCTCTCGGCTTCACCCTGCTCGAAGTCGTCAACTACGTCGAGCACTACGGGCTGCTTCGCCAGAAAAAGGAGGACGGTCGCTACGAGCGCTGCCTGCCGGTTCACAGCTGGAACAGCAACAACCAGTGGTCCAACGTTTTTCTCTACCACTTGCAGCGCCACAGCGATCACCACGCAAACCCGACGCGCCGCTACCAGGCACTACTGCACGTCGACGAGGCGCCGCAGCTTCCATCGGGCTACGCAACGATGATCCTGCTTGCCGTGTTCCCGCCGATCTGGAACGCAGTGATGGACAAACGGCTCGTCGCCCACTACGGCGGCGACATCGACAGAGCGAACATCCAGCCACGCGCGCGCAACCGGATCGAGCGGCGCTGGCCCAGCTGATCTGGGACGGCCCGCTACGTCTGCGCGGCGGCGGCCTCGGCCTTTTCGGCGCGACTTTCCGCCATCCGCGCGATGTTCTCATCGGTTCCGTGCTTGGGCAGGAACAACGACGGGATGAACATCAGCACGAGCAGCCCGAGTGACCACCAGTATGTGTGGCCGAAAGCGTCGGCGATGATCGGCGCGACCTTCTCCAGCGCCGCCGGCGGAAGTGACTGTGCAGATTGAAGGCCGGCTTCACCGGATGCGGCCACCGGCAACGTGTTGGTGATCTGCGTCGTGAGGATGACCGACAGCAATGCCACGCCGATCGATCCTCCGACTCGCTGGATCACATTCAGCGCCGACGTCGCTCGCGGCACCTCGTCACGCTGCATCGCTCCGAAAGCCGCAGACATCGCAGGCATCATCGTCGATCCCATGCCGAGGCCCATCACGAACAGCGTTCCACAGATCTGCCAGTACGAAGTGTCGGCGCCGAGCTGGGTCAGCTCCAGCGTCGCGAACATCAAGACGATCGCTCCGAATGGGACGATCCGACCCGCTCCATACTTGTCGGTGATCTTGCCCGAGATCGGCATCATCAGCGCTGCCCCGATGCCCTGCGGCGCAATCAGCAACCCGGCGTCAAAGGCGCCGAGCCCGCGCACCACTTGGAAGTAGAGCGGCATCAGGATCATCGATCCAAAGAAGGCGACCGCCAGGAAGAATGTCGTCATTGACGCGAACGCCATCGTCTTCTGCTTGAACAGTTTGACGTCGATCAATGGGAACGAATCTCGCGCCGCGTGGAGTACGAAGGCCATGATCAATGCTGCGCCGATTGCCATCGGTGCGATCACCATCGGTGAATCGAAGCCACCGTGGATCCCAGTCTCGGCCAAGCCATACACGAACAGCGCCAGACCCGGCGAAAGCAGCGCGAGACCACGAAGGTCGAGACGCTCCGTCGGACGCGGCTCGTCGGCATCGAGAAATTTGTACGCGAGTGTCAGCGCGATCGCGCCGATCGGCACGTTGACGTAGAAGATCCAACGCCAGGACACGTCCTCCACGAGGTATCCGCCGAGGATCGGTCCGATGATCGGCGCAAGCAACATCGGCACACCGATCACGCCCATCATCCGGCCCACGCGCTGCGGGCCGGCGGCCTGCGTGAGAATCGTCATGCCGGCCGGCATGATCAAGCCGCCACCGATGCCTTGGAGCACACGGAAGAAAATCAGCGAGCCCGACGACCAGGCGGCACCGCAGAGCGCCGAACCGATCACGAAGAGAAAGACCGAGACCATGAACAGTCGTTTGGTTCCGAAGCGGTCGGCCGCCCAGCCGGTGAGCGGAATCACAGTGGCGATCGCCAACAGATAGCCGGTTGCGACCCACTGGATGTCGGCGAGGTCGGTGTTGAAGTCACGCGAAAGCGTGTCGACATGATGATGCCGAGCACTACCACCGCGGATATCTGGATCAGCCGGCGGTCGAAAAGCACGTCTGGTGCTCCGTCGCCCGGGGATGTCTGCAATTGGTCGGTCGCCGTCATTGGCTCCACCTGATCTTCCTGTGCTTTCAATCGGATTTCATGCGCTCGGGCAGCGCTGCGATCAGCGGCCCGAGCGCCTCGGCGAGCGCTCGGCGCTCACCGTCGTGAAGTTTCAGCACCAACCCGCGTACCAACGCGGCACGTGTCTCGTTGATCTCGTCGGCGATTCGTTGCCCGTGTTCGGTGAGCGCGATTCGTTTCACGCGTCGGTCGTCGGCGTCCTCGGTGCGGGTGACCAGACCGCTACGAACAACCGCGTCGACGGCGCGGCCGGCGGCCGGCAACGACAGCGTCGTCGCCTCTGCCAACTCGTTGACCGCCTGGGGGCGGTCGCAGGTGCTGAGTATGAACAGAATCTTCAGCTGCGAAAACGTCAGGTCATACTGCTCTGCCGCCTGAACCAGCGGCGCCTGGCCGCTACGCATGATCGTGCCGAAGAACTCGAGCATCTGTGCTGCGATCGCCTCGGGGGAGTGATCGACGTTCGCGCTGCCCGGGGTTGACGGGGCAGCCTTTTGAGTGCTCGATTCGCTGTTCATGGATGCAATTATATCGTCTACGCAAGTATTTCTCTTACGCAATAGTTGTGATTTTTAGAGGCTTTGTTTGCGTCGCGACGGCGGGAGAGTGCTTACAATCCCGAGAATTGAACGTCGTTCATAGCGACTCTCGTGTCTCGCACAGCAACTTCAAGGGGAAGAATCGAAGATGGCCAACTTGGCTGAAAATCTCGCTGCGACTTCAGCGGCTCATCCGGAATCAGTCGCATTCAAGCTCGACGACATCGAGTTGACCTTCGCCCAGTTGGATGGCGCCAGCTCGCTGCTGGCCGGGCACCTCAAGGAACAGGGCATCGAGCCTGGCGACCGCGTGGGCTTGATGGTGCCAAACGTTCCCTATTTCCCGGTCATCTACTACGGCATTCTCAAGGCCGGCGGCGTCGTCGTGCCGATGAACGTCCTGCTGAAAGGTCGCGAGGTTGAGTTCTATCTCTCCGATCCAAACGCAAAAGCGCTCTACGCGTGGCACGATTTCGGGGAGGACGCCGAGATCGGTGCCGAAAACACCGATGCCGAGCTGACTCTGGTCAAGCCCGGAGATTTCGAAGCGCTGCTTGGCGCGGCGACGCCGATCGACGGGATCGTCGACCGCGACCCGTCGGACACCGCGGTGATTCTCTACACCTCGGGTACGACCGGTACGCCGAAAGGCGCAGAGCTGACGCACTCGAACTTGATGAGCAATGTCGTGACGAACTGCGAGATGTTCGAGTTTGCGGCCGGCGACGTGATCTTCGGCGGTCTCCCGCTCTTCCACTCGTTCGGCCAGACCTGCGCGATGAATGCAGGCGTGAAGGCCGGCGCAACGGTGACGATGTTGCCACGATTTGAGCCGGGCAAGGCGCTGGAGATCATCGAGCGGGACAAGGTGACGACCTTCATGGGCGTACCGACGATGTACGTCGCGATGCTGCATCACCCCTCAATCGGTGAGATCGATTCTTCGTCGATCAAGTTCGGCGTCTCTGGCGGTGCCTCCCTGCCGGTCGAGGTGCTGCAGGGCGTCGAGTCGGCGTTCGGCTGCAAGTTGCTGGAGGGATATGGCCTCTCCGAGACGTCTCCGGTCGCCTCTTTCAATCAGCCTAAGAATCCGTCCAAGCCAGGCTCGATCGGAACGCCGATCGACGGCGTCGAGATGAAGCTGGTCGACGACGACGCCAATGACATCGCCGACGACCCCGATGCCGTCGGCGAAATCGCGATCAAGGGTCCCAACGTGATGAAGGGGTATTGGCGGCGTGACGATGCGACCGCCGAGGTCATGCGCGGCGACTGGTTCCTTTCGGGCGACATGGCCAAGAAGGACGACGATGGCTACTACTTCATTGTCGACCGCAAGAAGGAGCTGATCATTCGCGGCGGCTACAACGTTTACCCGCGCGAGATCGAAGAGGTGCTGTATGAGCACCCGGCGATCATGGAAGCCGCCGTGATCGGCGTGCCCGACGAGGTCCACGGTGAAGAAGTCGCCGCCGCGATCGCTTTCAAACCCGACCAGTCGGCAACGACCGAGGAGATCCAGGATTTCGTCAAGGAGCGAGTGGCGGCCTACAAATACCCGCGCCACATCTGGATCGTCGACGAACTGCCGAAAACGGCGACCGGCAAGATCCTCAAACGCCAGATTGAGATTCCGGCGAATCTGACCGCCTGATTCCTGAAGGCTGGCGTGCCTAGAGCCTCGCGGGGTGCCTGAGGCGGAAGCCTCTGGTGCTGCGTGGTTCGGTGCGCCAGCGGGGGCCGCGTTCGCCCAGGCCGGAGGTGTCGAAGCGCAGGCCGGCGATAACGATGAAGACGTGTCCCTTGTTGGCGTAGATCTGGACCCAGCGACCCTTGCCCCGCTTGCCCCACTTGGCGAGGGATCCTGAAACCATCGGCCAACTCACAAGTCCTGCCGCGCGCAGGACGTAGCTCGTCGCGCCGGAGCAGTCGTAGCCTCTGGACTTCCACGACGAATGCCCGCCGCCCCACTTGTACGGCTTCTTCGTCAATGAATTCGCCGCCTTGATCATCCGCTTGACGGAGCGCGGTGCGGATTTCGGCACCACGGCAGTGCGGCCGTTCGCGCGAAGCTTGGCAACTGCGCCGCGTGGCGGCACCGGCCAGTACTTGGTCGGATCAGGCTCGGGCTCTACGGGAGTATCCCAATCGTCGCCGGGGGGTACATCTCCGGGCGAGGTCCAGTAGTCGGAGTCGTCCTCGGCGGGCTCTTCACACGCGTCATCCTCCCAGTACCAGTCGGCCTCGGGATCGCAATCAGCGAAGTCGTCACCGTCGTTGCTGATTGCAACCGTGCCCGACGAGACCGCAGCCCCAGCAGGCGCCACGCACAGCGTCAGTGCGAAGCAGACGGAGCAGATGAAGACAGCGGAGAGTGCGCTGTATTTGCGGAGAACAAGCAACGACATGAATCAATCTTGTCGGCTTTTTCAACTGGACGCGTGAACGAAAGTCCAGACTGCGTCCAGCAGCGCAATCGATCTGGCGTTTACTCGGTGGCGACAGAGCGCTCGAGGAAGAGTTCCATCGACGGGCGCTTCGGCGCAACGCCATCGCCCGATGAAGTTCCACGTACCCTGCGCACGATCCAGGGGCGCAGATGTGTCCAAACCCAAAGAGCCTCGTCGCTTGCTGCCTTGAGCGGCGGCCGCAAAGGTGGCCGCGGAATATCTTGCCGCAGAGCCGCGAGCTGTTCGTCGGCCCCCGGCACGCCAAGTTCGCGCGCAGCGGCGATCGCAATCATCTCGTGCCCATCCGCGCTTGCGTGCAAGCGATCTGCGCTCCAACCGCGCGGGTCGTAGACGGCCAACTCGCGCGCGAGATCAACGACCACAGCACCGGTCCTGGCGGCAACGTCGCGCATGTGCTGGTTGTAGATCTTCAATCGCTCACTGACCAGGCGCGCGACGCGCATCGACGATGCGAGATCGGGCAGGGTCATGCTGATCACAGTCGCGCCTTGGGCGATCAACTTTGTCTGCATCGACTGCATGCGAGCTGCAACTTCGTCAAGGTCGACCTTCGGACGCAGAAGATCATTGACACCGCCGACCACACTCGCGAGGTCGGGTTGCATCGCAACCGCCGGTTCGAGCTGAGTCTGTTCGATCCCTGCGATTTGTCGGCCACGAATCGCGAGGTTGGCGTAGTGCAGATCGGGATTTATCGCCGCGAGCCGCTCGGCCAGTCGATCGGCCCAACCGCGGTAGACCTCGTGACCGACGCGCCCGCCGGGGTATGGATCGTCGAGACCCTCGGTAGTCGAGTCGCCGAGGGCGACGAAGCGGCTGAACACTGGCCCGAGGCTGGTCACGACGAGAAGGTTAATCCGTCGTACGTTCGACGGTTACCCGCGTCTCGATCGCCGCCAACAGCTGCTTCGGATAGGCGAACTCGCGCGAGCAGGTCGAGACGTCAAGCTTCACCGGTTTGCCGCCGTCGTTTCGGTCGAGCGTCAGCGTCAACTTTATTCCCGGTAGTCCGACCAGATCTGCCATCGAGTCGACCTGCTCGCGCCTGAGTGTGCCGCTGTCGATCTCCTGCCAGCGAATCACCTCGCCACCGAATCGGCGCTTGAGCGCTATCCCGCTTTCGTCGAGAACCACTTGTTTGATCGGGTTGAACGCAAAGATCGTGCCGGACTGACCGCCGCGGATGAACACGTTGAGGCGGTCGAAACGGCGCTCGCTGCCGTCGAAGGGCGCTTTTCCGAAGGGATACGGAACCGGCGTCAGCTCGGTCGGCACACCGAAGTCGCGCTCATTCAGTGCTTCTGCCCACTTTTCCCACTGGTCTTCCAGCCCGTGGTTGCGCAGCAACGCCAACGCCGTGATCGCCATGTCGTAGTCCGGCTCGGGCGCGGTGAAGATCGCTGCGCAACTGCGCGTCGCAGCATCCAAATCGTTGGCCAGAAACTGGTCGTTGATCTGCTCAATCGCAGTTTCGAAACTGGTCATCTCAACTGCCGGTTCAACCGTTCGCCGCGTCGTCGAGCAGGACGGTCACGCGGCCGCGCGCCTTGCGCGCGACGATCCCCGCCGGAGTCATCGACCCCTCGACCTTGAACGATTCTCGAACTGGGTCGGCTTTGTCCGCGCCGGTCACAAGGAACAAGATCTCCTTGGCGCGCACCAGCGCAGGAACGGTGAGGCTGATGCGCGGCACAAAGGGCTCGAGCCCCGCCTCCGGGACAGCGGTGACCAGCAGGTTGCGCTCGGTGATCGCAGGTTTTCCTGGGAACAGCGACGCCGTGTGCGCGTCGCCGCCGATTCCGAGAAGCAGCAGGTCGAACGGCTCGGCATCATGTTCGAAGATGTCGGCCGCGTACTGGTGCGCTGCCTCAGCCGGTTCGAGCTCGCCCGGCATGCGAAATATTGCCGCCGGCGGCGCTGCCAGGCGATCCAGCAACGCCTCTTTGGCCATCCGAAAATTGGAGCGATTGTCATCCGGCGGAACGCAACGTTCGTCTCCGAACCAGACCTTCGCGCCCGACCAATCTGCGGAGGCCGCCAGTTCGTATGCCTGTTTCGGTGTGGATCCGCCAGCCAATACAACCGAGCCGCCCGCTTCGGCAACCTTCGCGATCCTCGCAGCAGCTTCCGCGGCGACGTTCTCGGCGACGAGCAGGTCGATCATTCTCGACTCAATTCGTCGCTGCCATATCGCGTGCTGCGACCAGCGCGGGTTCGAACAGTGCATCGGGGAACATCGCATGCGTGACGCCGTGCGCGAGGATGCCGTCTTCGCCACGCGATGCGCCGAGGATCGTCCAGTCCGTCTCGTCCCCGTTGGGCAGAATCCGCGTTGCACGCAGCCCGCCGACGCCGCGATCCAGGGCGACCGAGAGACCCTTGGATGTCTCGATCGTCAACCCGGACAGCCCAGGCACGGGCATCGTCGCGTCGTTGTCGATACTCAGGAGGATGTCGCCGTTCGGACCGAGCACGTGACCCTGCTTGTTGTCCTCGGCGTTGAGATCCATGGGGCCGGGTTCCCACCCCATCCGCGACGCCATCCAACCAAGCCAAAGCAGCGCCGAGATCGTCGATGCCGGATGCATGCGCACGGTCACCTTGCTGATCTCGCGCAGCGACGGACGCCAAATCTGCGGATCGAACGCTGCCGCCACGCGCTCGCGCCACGGAATCGATCGCAGCCAGGCCAGGTCGCTCACCTCGACGTGATCGTTCAACTCGCAGAGCCGCGTGAGCGCCTCGCGCCAGTCCTGGTACTCAAGCGAGTCCATCAACACTGACGACGCCAGCCCGCGCAGCGAGTCGATCGCTTCCGGATGGCCGTGCGGAGACCAGACCACCGTGCCGACCTCGGTGGCAAGCACCGGATAAATGATCGTGTCGAGGTGGTCGAGTTGCTCGCTTCCACACTCGATTTCGATCCGTTCGCGAAAGACCGCCGCACCGCCCGGCTCCGACGCCTCACCGTGAATCAAAGTCGCCATCGCATTGAGGCCCTTCATACCCGGCTCGACGACCACCAAGATCGTGCGTGCCGGGTTGTCGTGGCTGATGCGGTCGAGGCGATTGGAAACCTCGCCCTTCCACTCCTTGTCGATCACGACAATCAGATTCAGCACGCGTGCCGGAGCCTGCACGCGGTCGTGCTCGCTGCGGTCGTGCATCAGCCGCAGCAGTGCGGTTTCGATCTCGGCCGGGGTGGTGTCCCGCGCGCTCCAGACCCCCGGAGTGGCTAGAGCGGTCGCCATTTGGCATCACCATGCATCAGGGAATCGGCTTCGGCGGGACCCGAACTGCCGGCGGCGTACTTGGCGGGATTCGCAGGGTCGGCCGCCCAGAACGCGAGCACAGGGTCGACGAGCTCCCACAGCGCCTCGACTTCATCGACACGGGTGAAGAGTGTCGCGTCGCCGCGCATCACGTCGAGGATCAATCGCTCGTAAGCCTCGGGCGACGCCGACGAGAACGAAGTGCCGTACTGGAACTGCATGTTGACCGGACGAATCCGAGTTTTGGCGCCGGGTATCTTCGCGCCCAACGAGATCGACACGCCCTCGTTCGGCTGGATCGTGAACACCAACTCGTTGGGCGGCGGCGGCGCGCCGTGGATCTGAAACGCGAGGTGCGGAACCGGTTTGAGTTGGACAGCGATTTCCGTGACCTTCCTGGCCAGTCGTTTGCCGGTCCGCAGATAGAACGGAACCCCCGCCCAGCGCCAATTGCTGATTTCGAAGCGCAACGCCGCGTACGTCTCGGTCTTCGACCCCGACGGCACGTCGTTTTCCTCGAGATAGCCGGGTACGGTGTCGCTGCCGATCGTGCCACTCGTGTATTGGCCGCGCACAGCCATGTCCGACACCTCCGAGAACAGCGGCGCTGGCATCGCGCGCAACACCTTTGCCTTCTCGTCGCGAACCTTGTTCGCGGTCAGGGCATTCGGCGGCTCCATGCAAAGCAATGCCAGCAACTGGAGCATGTGATTCTGCACCAGATCACGCAGCGCTCCGGCCGAGTCGTAGTAGCCGGCTCGCGTGCCGATTCCGAGATCCTCGGCCGCGGTGATCTGAACGTGGTCAATGTAATTGCTGTTCCAGATCGGCTCGAACATCGAGTTCGCGAAGCGAAAGGCGAGGATGTTCTGGACGGTTTCCTTGCCGAGGTAGTGATCGATTCGATAGACCTGGTCTTCATCGAGCACCTCCAGAACCTCTCTGTTGAGCGCACGCGCCGACTCGAGATCCTGACCGATCGGCTTCTCGATCACGACACGTACGGAGGTGTCGGCTTTGTCCTCCAGCCCGACTTCGCCGAGCTGACGAATCACGGTGCCGAAGAAAGTCGGTGACGTCGCGAGATAAAACATGTGGTGCAGTGGCTCGTCGGCGTAGAGATCAAGTTCACCGAGCAGGTTGGCGAGCGTCTGGAAATCACCGGTGTCATCGAACTTGCCACTGACGTAGCGGGTTCGGTGGAGCAACGCCTCAAGCACTTCGGGCTTCGGCGCGCGACGTGAATGCTCTTCCACCGCTTGACGCATCAGCTTGCGAAAGCTGTCGTCGTCGTAGTCCTCGAAGGCGAAACCGATCAGGTTGAAGCGCTCGGGCAGCGCGCCCTCGTGCGCGAGGTTGTAAACGGCCGGCAGCAGTTTGCGATGGGCAAGGTCGCCGGTCGCGCCGAATATCACCATCGTCGTCGGGTCGACCGGTGTGTGTTCGAGCGCCTCGGCCAACGGGTTGCCGAGCGCAGCAGGTTGGAGCAGAGTCTCAGATTGACGGTCGGCGATTTCGGGTGGGACGATCGATTCGGTCATCTCGCGCTCCTCTGATTACTTACGCTCGACGGGGTGCCCGCCGAACTGCGCGCGCAATGCCGCGTTGACCTTGTTGGCGAAGTCGGCGTGACCCTGCGACCCGTAGCGTTCGAACAACGACAGTGCGATCACCGGAACTGGAACGCGTTTGTCGGTCGCGTCTTCGACCGTCCAACGACCCTCGCCCGAGTCAGCCACCACCGGCTCGAGCGCGGCGATGTCGTTGCCCTCCTGCTCGAAGGCCAACGCCGCCAACTCGCAGAGCCAGGAACGAACCACCGAACCCTGCATCCACAGGTGGGCGATTTTTGCGTTGTCGAGCTCGTATTCGGAGGCGTCAAAGAGGTTGAAACCTTCGGCGTAAGCCTGCATCAAGCCATATTCGACACCGTTGTGGACCATCTTCACGTAGTGGCCGCTACCGACCGGGCCCATGTGACCCCACCCCGGACCGTGCTCCTCGGTCGTTGGTGGCGCAAGCACGTCAAGTATCGGAGAGAGTCGCCCGACCGCTTCATCTGGTCCGCCGACCATCATGCAGTATCCGACCTCCAAACCCCAGACGCCGCCGGATGTACCGACGTCGACGTAGTTGATGCCCTTCGGTTCGAGCTGTGCCGCACGCGCCTTGTCGTCGGACCAGCGGGAGTTGCCACCGTCGATGATCGTGTCTCCGGCATCGAGCAGATCGGCGAGCTTTTCAACCGTGGATTGGGTCGCGTCACCGGCAGGGACCA
>JBMYXO010000032.1:0-11925 GCA_049608465.1 Solirubrobacterales bacterium
TTCGGCATCGACGGCGACGTCGGAATGATCCTCAATCTTTTGGTCGTTGGTCTGATCGCGATCTGGTTTGCCCTCGTCTTCTGGACATATGCAGACTCGCGCCGCCGCCTCACCGATCCAGTGTTGATCGGATCGGCCACGCTTGCGGCCCTGATCTTTCCCTTCGCCGGTGCGCTTGTGTACGCGATCGTCCGCCCGCCGGAGTCACTCGACGACGCGTACGAGCGAGAGCTGGACGTCCGCGCGGCGGAACTCCGCGTGCGATTGCTCGAATCGGCCGTGAAGGGTGGTCCCGGCAGCAGCGCCCATGCAGCGTCACTCGCGGGGGAGATGAGCGGCGAGCCGACCGGCCGCCGATCGAGTCCTCCGCCAAGCGGTTCACCGCAGACGCGCCAGGAGGGCCAGAATCGGTCAGAAGGCCAGCGCCGAGCCGAGGCACAACGTAGGCAAGAGTCCTCCAGCGCTCGTGCTGCAACGCCGAGCGGCTCGAAGAAGCCACAATCTTCAAAGCGACCGGCGTCATCGGGTTCGTCCGAAGGAGCGCCTGGTCGTCCGACTCAACCGGCACGTCGTGCGGGTGGCGAGGGATCGCAGGATCCGACGCGTCGTCCGCCTGCTTCCGGTACCGACGGCGCCTGATCGCTGGTCGCCTCACCCACTGATTTGCAGCGTGGACCGATGGGTTAGCTCTGCAATGCCTTTCGACTTCAAAATTCTCAATCAAGAAATACCAGGAGAACCAGGTAAACATGGAACGCACACTCATCCTCGTCAAACCCGATGCCTTCGAGCGCAACTTGACCGGTGAAGTGATTGCCCGGTTCGAGCGCAAAGGCCTCAAGCTCGTTGCACTCAAGCAGCTCGTCACCGGTGAGAATCTTGCCAAGGAGCACTACGCCGAGCACGCAGAGCGCCCGTTTTTTGGCGAGCTTGTCGAGTTCATCACCTCCGGTCCGCTGGTGGCGGCAGTTCTGGAAGGCCCGCGTGCGGTGCCGGCCGCTCGCCAGGTGATCGGCGGAACCGATCCGATCGAAGCGGCTGCCCCCGGCTCGATTCGCGGCGACTTCGGTCTCGAGGTGCAGAGAAATCTCGTGCACGGTTCGGACTCTCCGGAGTCGGCGGCGCGCGAGATCGGCCTGTGGTTTCCTGAGCTCTAGGCCGAGGGATTGCGAGAGCGTGCGATGAGCGAGCAGCTACGACTGGTGCTCGCCTCGCGCTCGCCCCAACGAGAGACGATTCTTTCGCGACTGGGTTTGAAGTTCGAGGTGATCCCGTCGGGAGTGGACGAGCTCGAAGCCGGCGAGCCACGGGACGTGGTGGTCGAGAACTCGTTGCTGAAGGCGCGCACGGTTGCGGCTCAGTTGGATGATCCATCCGCGCTCGTGCTCGGCGCCGACACCGTGATCGTTCACGACGGCGACGTTATTGGCAAGCCGCGCGATGCCGCACAAGCGGCGGAATTCATGCGACGACTTTCAGGACAGCAGCATCAGGTGCTCGGGGGGCTGGCGATCATTGGTCCCGACGACCGTCAGCGATCTGCCGTCACCGCAACCACTGTCAGCTTTCGTCGACTGAGTGCCGAACAGATCGACTTGTACGTCACGACGGGGGAGTGGCAGGACCGCTCGGGCGCGTACGCGATCCAGCAGGGCGGCTCGATTCTCGTCGAACGCATCGAAGGTGACTACCTCAACATCATCGGGATGTCGGTGAACGACCTCGCGCGGCTTGCGCCGGAACTGCTGGGCTGAGCGGCCCGGAGTGCCGGCCCGCTGCAACCCAACCTGCGCCCAAAAACCAAAAGGCCTGCAAATTCGCGCCTGCCGCTAGACTGCCCGCAAGCTTCTCGGTCGTCAGTTCAGTCGACCTGTATTCCTCGAAAACCCGATCTACAAGCCCGAAAGCACCTCTGCCTGGATGGGAATCTTCTCGTATCTAACGGGATTCGGTGGCCGCGACATGGCCGTCGACCTCGGAACTGCCAACACGCTCGTTTATGTGCGCGGTCGCGGCATCGTGCTCAGTGAGCCCTCGGTGGTCGCGATCGATTCGCAGACGCATGACGTTCACGCCGTCGGCGTGGAGGCCAAGCGCATGCTCGGCCGCACACCGGGCAGCATCACCGCCATTCGTCCGTTGAAGGACGGCGTGATCGCCGACTTCGACGTCACCGAGCAGATGCTCCGTCACTTCATCCAGAAAGTTCACCAGTCGCGATGGGCGCATCCGCGAGTGGTTGTTTGCGTTCCTTCCGGGGTGACCGGCGTCGAGAAACGCGCAGTTGAAGAGGCCTGTCTCTCGGCGGGAGCCCGCCAGGCGTACTTGATCGAGGAGCCGATGGCCGCTGCGATCGGTGCCGGTTTGCCGGTCAGCGAGCCGACTGGAAGCATGATCGTCGACATCGGTGGTGGCACCAGCGAGGTCGCCGTCATTTCGCTCGGTGGAATCGTCACCAGCCAATCGGTACGCGTGGGCGGGGACGAGGCGATCGTCAACTATGTGAAACGCGAGTACAAGCTGATGATCGGCCAGCAGACCGCCGAGGAGGTCAAGCTTGAGATCGGGTCGGCGCATCCGGTGGGCGACGAGGTTCAAGCCGAGATTCGTGGTCGCGACCTGGTGACGGGTCTGCCGAAGACGATCGTGCTGACCAGTGAAGAAGTCGCACGCGCGCTGAACGAGCCGGTGGCGGCGATCATCGATTCGATCCGTGTCACGCTCGACCAAACGCCGCCGGAACTGGCCAGCGACATCATGGATCGCGGCATCATGCTTGCTGGTGGCGGTTCGCTGCTCAAGGGTTTTCCCGAGCGCTTGCGCGAGGAGACGCAGATCCCAACACATTTGGCGGAATCACCGCTCACCTGCGTGGCGATCGGCTCCGGCCGCTCGCTCGAGGAGTTCGAAGCGATCCACCGCACAACCAAGGCCCGCCGCCGCCGCCGCTAGGCGCTGCGGGGGCCGACCCGAGTGAACGCCGAGATGCGCGTCACCATGGAAACCAGATTGATGCAGGCCGAACGCAACCGTAAGTCCGGTGCGCGCGGCCAAGGAGTGAAATGCCAACCAGGAAGCAGATCCGCAGACGTCGCCTCACCGCGGCCGGACTGATAGGTCTTTGCATAGTCGCGCTGACGGTGTACTTCAGCGAGACGACCTCTGGCGCGCTGCACACGATGCAGCGTGGGGCGATGGACGTGCTCTCACCGATCCAATCGCTTGCCTCCGGAGCGATCAAGCCCGCGCGAGACGCCGTCAACTGGGTCGGCGATTCAGTGAACGCCAAGGGCGAGAACGAGGATCTGCAACGCCAGCTACGCGACGCCCGTATCCAGCAAGCGCGGCTGCAGAGACAGGCAGCCGAAAACGAAAAGCTTCGAGGCCTGGTCGAGTTCGAGGACAGCGACGAGTTCCCCGGCGGCAGAAAGCCGGTAACCGCTCGAGTGATCGTCCGCTCTCCGACCAAATGGTACGGCCGCGTGACGATCAACAAGGGGCGGTCCGACGGTATTCGCGTGAATCAGCCAGTGATCGCCGAAGGATCGCTGATCGGCAAAGTGACGACGGTCGCTTCGGGCTCGTCACAGGTCACGTTGTTGACCGACAGTCAGAGTGGCGTCGCCGCGATGGTCTCGGGCAAGAACATCCTCGGCGTGGTCAAAACCGGTGCCGGCGGCGAAGCCGGTGCCTCCGACCTCCAACTTGTCTACATCCGACAACGCGGGACGATCAAAACCGGGGAAATGGTTGTCACTTCGGGGACGGTCACCGAACCGGGCGAGGTTGATTCGTTGTTTCCGCAGGGGATCCCGATCGGCGAGGTCTCGGAGGTCGATACCGAAGAACGCCGCCTGTATGGACGTGTGCACATCGAACCGTTCGCCGACATTCAGGACATCCAGATCGTCCAGGTACTCACGAGGGGTTCGCGATGACACCCGAGATGACTCGTACCACGGCTCGACTCTCACTGCTCGTGGGCGGCGGCGTGCTGATTCAGCTCGCCGTGATCACGCAGTTCCGAATATTTGGCGTCGTGCCTGACGTGATTCCGGTGCTGATCGTCTCGATCGGATTGCTCGGTGGCGCGACAATGGGCGCTACAACTGGCTTCATCGCGGGTTTTCTGATTGACCTGATCTTGATCCAGACGATGGGCGTGTCCTCCTTGCTCCTGACAATTGGCGGTTACTCCGCCGGCATGCTGCGCGAACTGCGCGACCCCGTGCACCCGTTGACCAACTCGGCGGTTGGTGCCGCCGCGGCGATTTTCTTCACCGTCGGGTTCGGCATCATGCAGTTTTCACTTGGTCAACCCGCGCCCGAGCCTTGGTCGATGATCTGGACCACGTTGCTCGCAGGTGTTTACGGTGCGCTGATGGCGCCGCTGATTTTCCGCGCCGCTCGTTGGGCGATGCTGCCTACGCTCGGTCGCGACGATCCGGTGATGCGCCGTCGCCGCGCGACGATCTCCAGCCAGTCGGTCCTCGCAACGCCTTCGATCAACAAGCGTGCCCGTCGCCGCGCGGCTCGCCAGCGAAAGCGGTTCGGGCAGTGACGCCGAATCAACGACAGCCTTTCTATCGCCTGCCCGATCGGTCCTCTGAGGGTCTGACGTCGAGGTCGTCGCTGCGTATCGCCATGCTCGGCGTCGCTGCGCTCGCGTTCTTTGCGATCGTGTTCTTTCGCCTCTGGTTCCTCCAGGTGCTTTCGGGCGACCAGTACCTCGCCGAAGCCAACCAGAATCGCACCCGCGACATCCGGGTCGAGGCGCCGCGTGGCCAGATCTTCGATCGCAACGGAGATCTGTTGGTCGACAACCGCAGTTCGTGGCAGGTTCGAGTCGACCAGCGCCAATGGCGTATCGGCCTGACCAAGGAGCGCCAGCTTCTGCGCTTCAACAATCCCGCCTTCGAGCCGGTGCTCGCCCGCCTCTCCAAGGCGCTCGACGAGCCGGAATCGAGGCTCAAGGAGAAGATGCGCGACTCACTGCTTCAGGAGCCGTTCGCCAACGCTGTCGTGGCGGAGGACGTCAAGTATGCGAGCGTCGTCAAGATCAGCGAGAACAGCGAGGACTATCCGAACGTCGATGTCTCGCAGACATTTGAGCGTGGTTACCCGCGCGACAAGCTCGCTGCACACCTGTTCGGCTACGTGCGTGAGATCAGCGAAAAGCAGCTCAAGAGCGGCGACTTCGAAGGCGCGCGGCAGGGAGATCGAGTCGGACAGGATGGTCTTGAAGCGGAGTACGACCGTTATCTTCGCGGACGCAGCGGGGTGCAGCGGATCGAGGTCGACGTCACCGATCGATCTCGGCGCGAGCTTCCCGGTCGCGCGCCGAAGACCGGCGACAGCTTGCGACTTACGATCGACCGCAGCGTCCAGCGCGTTGGCGAGGCGGCGATTGCACGCGGTTCGTCTGGCATCCCCACGCACGGTTCGGCGTTCGTCGCGATGGACGTCAACAGTGGCGAAATCCACGGACTGGGCAGTTATCCAAACTTCGATCCGTCGGTTTTCACAGGCGTACTCAAGCCATCGGAGTACAAGCGCATCAGCTCGAAGGCAAACGGCACACCGATCGTGAACCGCGCAGTCGCGTCCGGTTATGCGCCGGGCTCCACCTTCAAGCCGATCACCTCGATCGCCACGCTCAGCGCCGGTCTCGTGACGCCCGGCGAGGTGATCGCAGACAACGGCGTATTTGAATTCGGAGGCCGCGAGTGGATCAACGCCGGCAAGGTGCCGAACGGCCCTGTGAACCTCGTCTCTGCGATGAGAGTCTCGAGCGACATCTACTACTACATCATGGGCATGCGTGCGTACCGCAAGGGCGACCAGCTGCTTCAGAAGTGGGCTTCGCGACTGGGCATCGGTCGCTCGCCGGCAATCGATCTGCCCTATTCAGCACCGGGGCAGGTGTCGAACCCGAAGGCGATCAAGTCGATCGAGAAGCGCGACTACAACATCGGCGACAACATGAACGCCGCAGTCGGGCAGGGCGCAACGTTGGTCAGTCCCTTGCAGATGGCGCTGGCGTACGCGGCGATCGGCAACGGCGGCTACGTCGTGACTCCACATTTGGGCAAGCGGATTGACAACGCTCGCGGGCAGGCGATCCAGGACATCGAGCAACCGGCGAGACGCCGCGTATCGATCAGCCCCACTTACTCGAAGCAGATACTGCAGGGACTGCACGAGGCGGCACAGGCACCCGGCGGAACTTCTTACGACGTTTTCAGCGACTTTCCAGTGAAAATCGCCGGCAAGACCGGTACGGCGGAGGTGTTCGGCAAGGAGGACCAATCCTGGTACGTGGCGTTGGCTCCGTATCCGAAGCCTCGCTATGTTGTTGCTGTCACGGTCGAACAGGGAGGTTTCGGAGCCGAAGCCGCCGCACCGGCCGCCCGCCAGATCCTCGCGAAGCTGCTCCGCGTGGAAGGCTCAGACGTATGGAAACCCGGTAAATCGCAAGATCAATAGTTGCGAAATCCCACGAGACTCAATGCCGACAGCAGACATACCCGCACAGAACATCGATCGAACTGGCGTAGCCGCAGGCGTCAAACGCTTTCGCGCCGACATGGCAGGCGTCGGCGTGCGCGGTTTTGATTGGTCGCTGCTTGGTGCCGCGATTGGGCTTTCGCTGGTCAGCCTGTACGTGCTCAACGGCGCAACGCGCGATGACATTGCCGGCGCGCCCGACTACTACGTCCTGCGGCAGGGAGTTTTCATCGCGGTCGGTTTGGGGTTGTTGTTCGCGTTCTCAAGGATCGACTACACGCGGCTTCGCGAATACCGCAACGAGCTGTACGCATTCCTGGTGCTGTCGAATTTCGCGGTGTTGATATTGGGAACCGTCAGCCGCGGATCGCAAAGTTGGATCGACATCGGCTTCTTCCGTTTTCAGCCCTCGGAGATTGGCAAGGTGCTGATGATCGTCGTGCTCGCGGCATTCGTCAGCGACCGTCTGCGTGACCGGTCTGCAACTGGAAGCATCGTGTTTCCAGTTCTCGGGCTTGTCTCGGTGCCATTTGTTCTCGTTTTTCTACAGCCAGACCTCGGAACTGCCTTGGTGTATGGCGCCATCACGCTCGCGATTCTGTTCATCGCGGGCATTCCGTGGCAACAGATGACGGCGATACTCGCCGTACTGGTTGTGATTGTCACGGGCGTTCTGTGGGCGGCACCAGCCGCTGGCGTGAACATTCTGCAGGACTACCAAGTGGCCCGACTGACCGCCTTCATCGATCCAGAGGCAGACTCGGCCGGTCACGGATACCAACAGAATCAGGCGCAGATCGCGATCGGCGCCGGTCAACGAGTCGGGCGTGGCGTGGGGGCCTCGACCCAGACTCAATTGAACTTCCTCCCCGAGCACCACACTGACTTTGTCTTTGCGGTGGTTGGTGAGTCGTACGGCTTCGCCGGAGCGGCTCTTGTTTTGACGCTTTACGCGCTGCTGCTGTGGCGGGCCTTACGCATTCTTGCGTCGGCTCGCGATCAGTTCGGCGCATTGATCGCCACCGGAGTGGTGGCGATGTTGATGTTTCAAATATTCGAAAACGTTGGGATGAACGTTGGCATCATGCCGATTACCGGTGTGACGTTGCCGCTGCTCA
Organism: Solirubrobacterales bacterium; assembly: GCA_049608465.1. Lineage (GTDB taxonomy): Bacteria > Actinomycetota > Thermoleophilia > Solirubrobacterales > JACPNS01 > JACPNS01. Next base: position 7,626 of record JBMYXO010000032.1, read on the forward strand.
GTTACGGCGGAGCTTCGATGCTTGCCACGTTCATCGCCCTGGGCCTTTTGCAGTCAGTCGCCATGCGTTCGCGTGGTGACGGCTCATTCGGCCTCTAATTGACTTGAGGTAAAAAAAAGTGAAGAAGAAAGTTTTGGTCAGCGCAGACCGCAATGAGACGCGCGTGGCAATGTTGGAGGCCGCAGGCTCTCCGAGTAAGCGCACGGGCGGTCGTTCGGCTAACAGCGCAAAGGACACGACCGATTGGCGCACGGCCGAGCTGTACTTGGAGCGCCGAGGCGATCGTTCGATCGTCGGCAACATCTACAAGGCGAAGGTTGAGAACGTCGTCGCGGGCCTCGAGGCCGCGTTCGTCGACATCGGCTTCGAGAAAAATGGCTTCCTGCACGTGGACGACATCGTCGTCGACGGCAAGCAGGTGGCAAAGCGGGGTACCGGTCGCGGGTCGAGGATCAATGAACTGCTGAAGAGTGGTCAGGAGATCGTCGTCCAGGTCACGAAGGACCCGCTGAAGACGAAGGGTGCGCGCTTGACGATGCAGCTCGCGATACCCGGTCGCTACATGGTTTTCGTGCCGAGCGGTGAGGGCGTCGGTTTCTCGCGGCGGCTCGAGGAGAAAGAGCGTCAACGGCTCAAGCGGGAGGGGCGCGGCCTCGATCTGCTCGGCGGTGGCGCAATCATCCGTACCGCGGCTCGTGGTGCGACCCACGAGGATTTCGTTCGCGAGTTGATCTACCTGAACATGCTCAATGACGTTCTCGAGCGACGAGCAAAGGAAACGCCGGCTCCGGCGATGATCTTTCAAGAGGCAGACCTCTCGATCCGCGTGATCCGCGACGTCTTCACCGACGAGCTCGACGAGGCGCTGATCGACGACGAAGCACAGTTCGAACGCGTCAAGTCGTTCCTCACCCGCACCGCGCCCGAGCTTGCCGATCGCGTCGTTCGCTACGAAGACGGGAAGACCTCGTTGTTCGACAACTACGGCGTCGAAGACGAGATCACGAAGATTCTCTCGACCCGGGTCGATTTACCCAGCGGTGGTTATCTGATCATCGAACACACCGAGGCGTTGACGATCATCGACGTCAACACCGGATCTTTCACCGGCAAGGGCAAGGCACGCGGACTCGAAGAAACGATCACGCACACCAACCTCGAAGCTGCCGAGGAGGCCGTTCGTCAGATTCGTCTGCGCGACATCGGCGGAATCATCGTGATCGACTTCATCGACATGGCTCGCGCTTCGAATCGCGACGCGGTGCTGAAAGTGATGCGCAAGTCGCTCGACGAGGACCGTACGAAGACCCACGTCGTCGAGATCTCGCCGCTGGGGCTGGTCGAGATGACGCGTCAGAACGTCACCGACGGCGTGCGCGAGATCATGACCAAGCGCTGTCCAGTTTGCGAGGGTGAAGGTGTAGTGCTCTCCGAGGAGACCGTCGCGCTGCACGTTGAGCGGCACCTGCGCGAATACATCGCCGAAAACCCCAAGCCCGAGGCCTACCTCGTGCAGATCAACCCACGTGTGACCAACGCATTGCTGCACACAATGGGCAATCCGATTGCGCATCTCGAGCTCGAGACCGGCAAGGCGATCCTCTTTGAGGGCGCCGACGGGCTACCGCTCGAACACTTTGCCGTGACCTTCGAGGGCACGTTGAAAAAGGTCGAGGAGCGAGCACTGCCGTTCCAGATCGGCGACGAAGTGATGGTGCAGATCGTCGAGCCGCACATGTACGAAGACGACGCCGCAGTCGCCAAGCTCGATCACTACATCATCGCGATCGAAAAGGGCATCGACCGCGTCGGAACGAAGGCATTGGTACGAATCACTGACGTCGGTCGCAACGTCGCTCGAGCCGAAATCGCCGACTCCGGTGCAACGAAGCCGGCCAAGAAATCGCCTGCCAAATCGACCGCCAAATCGACCGCCAAGTCTTCGTCGAAGTCGGGCGGACGGTCAGTCAAGACTGCAACTGCGACCACCAAGAATGGCGCGTCCGAGAAATCGAGCACAAATGACGACTCCGACCAACTAGAATCGTCCTCCACTCGCTCCCCGCGCCGTCGCGGAAGTCGGGGAGGGCGAGGTCGCAGTGCTGCCAAAAACGCTGGCGACCAGCCCAAAAAAGAAGCTTCTGACAGCTAGAAAGAATAAGAATCCAGATGGCCACAGCCACCAAAAATGAAACTTACGCAGTCGTCGAAGTAGGCGGCAATCAGCACCGCGTCAGCGAGGGTGACTTCATTCTCGTTGACCGCATCGCTGACAAAGAAGGGGCGAAGATCGCTCTCAAGCCGCTGATGCTGCGTGGCAAGGACGTCGTGATCGACGCCAAGGGCCTCGAGAAGGTCAAGGTCGAAGCGACGATTCTGGGCCACGAACGCGGCGAGAAGATTCGCGTGTTCAAGTTCAAACCCAAGCGCGGCTACAAGCGCACCCAGGGCCACCGTCAGGAACTGACGCGCCTTGAGGTGACGAAAATCACCGGCGGCGCAACCACGGCGGCCAAGAAGCCCGCCGCGGAGAAGTCAGCCACGGCCGAGAAGAAGCCAGCGGCGAGCAAGCCTGCTGCCAAAAAGCCAGCAGCCAAGAAGCCAGCAGCAGCGAAGCCCGCTGCCAAGAAGAGCGAGGAGTAGCCAGATGGCTCATAAAAAAGGTCTTGGATCCAGCAAGAACGGTCGCGATTCGAACGCCAAGCGCCTCGGCGTGAAGGTCTTCTCGGGCCAGCAGGTGAATGGCGGCGAGATCATCGTCCGTCAACGCGGCACCGTGTTCAAGTCAGGCGAGGGCACCGGCATCGGGCGTGATCACACGATCTTCGCTCAACGCCCCGGCACCGTCGACTTCCACACCGGCCGCCATGGCCGCGTGATCTCCGTCAACCAACCCGACTAGCCCGCAAACAAGGCTTGCCTTTCGGCGAATCTTGTTTTACAAAGTTGTGTGAAATGCGGGTTGGCTGGGGCTTGGCGTATCGTTGTCGGACGCCTTGGCGCTTGCAGCCGCAGATCCCATCTCGGAACTCTTACTCGGAGGGTCACTTGACTCGGAAGATTTTTCAATTGTGCGTCGCGGTAGCGACCGTCGTCATTTTGTCGCTCGTGACCGCGTCCACTTCATTCGCCGGAATGATCGAATTCAGCGCGCCCACGCCGAACGAGTCGTTCAATGTCGCACCCAACATTGAATGGTCCACGACTGGGGCGATTACGGACGATCTCGAATGTCGGCTTGAGTTCGAAGCAACCGAGCTTTACTCGTTCCGACCGTGCGATCAAGCCCCATTCAATGCGAGTCCGACCGTCAACGGAGGATCGCTGGATTGGGTCACGTTCCCAGCCCCGGACTTTGATGAGGACGGCGACTACACGATCTCGGTGCGTGCAGATTTCGATCCGGATCCGATCGTGACCGAAGAGCTCACTTTCAAGCGCGACACCAGCGGCGGAAACGTGAACATCGTGGCGCCGGCGAGTCCGACGAACGACAACACACCGTCATTCACATTTTCGACTACGGACACAAACGTCGGGACGTTTGAATGCGCGGTCGTACCTGGAAACTCAGGACCGGTGATTTATTCATCCTGCACTTCGGGAATCACGCTCCCGGCGCAAGCCGAGGGAGTTCTGGCCTTCTACGTTCGCCATACCGACACCCTTGGCAATATGGGTTCCGCGGCCGTAACGATCACCATCGACACAGTCAGGCCGATAATCACCGTCCTCTCGCCGACTCCCGGGATGGTGATGGATTCGTCGGCTCCGGAACTGAACTTTTCGGCGATTGACCCTGCGCCGGGCACCGGTGTCGTCCAGCCGATTCAGTGTCGCTACAACGTTGAAGCTTTCGTTCCTTGTGACGCGGCGTTCACCAGTCGCACTCTGCTTGACGGCGTGTACACGCTCGGAGTCATGGCGATTGACAATGCCGGCAACACCGCGGTCTCGTCCACGCCCTTCAGCGTCGCCACCAGCCTCGACGACATCGACGAACCGACGACACCCTCGCGCGTCCGCGCCAAGAAACTCAGCGGCAAGGTCAAGGGCTCGAAATACCGCTTGAAGTTGCGGGGCTCGTTTGCCGTACCAAGAGGATTCGACCCCAAGGTCGCGTGCAAGGGCAGGGTGCGGTTCTCGATCAAGGGGCGTCTGAAGGGCAAGAAGGCGAAAACATTCACCAAGAAGCCCAAGCTGAAGGCATCTCGGCGCACGTGCGTGTACTCCGCAACGTTCTCGATCCCGAAGGGGTACAAGCGTAAGCGCCTGACCACGCGGACCGTGTTCAGAGGCA
>JBMYXO010000032.1:11935-20950 GCA_049608465.1 Solirubrobacterales bacterium
CGCTTTTCGGCGGGTTCTCAAAGACCGCGACGATCCGCAGGGCCTAGTTCGCACGCTTTATAGATGGTCGTCGGCGTGGCTTTGGCTGTGCCACATACCATCAGCCGGTGTTCTTCGACCACGTAAAGATTCGCGTCGCCGCTGGGCGTGGCGGTAACGGCAGCGTCTCGTTTCGACGAGAGGCTCACGTGCCCAAGGGCGGACCGGATGGCGGCGATGGCGGCCACGGCGGCAACGTGATCGTGATCTGCGACCCGTCGCTCAGGGACCTTTCGCAGTACCGCGGACGCGCAGAGTTTCGAGCCGAGAATGGCCACCACGGCGAAGGCAACCGTCGCCACGGCGCGACCGGTGAGCCGCTCGAAATCCGCGTGCCGCCCGGCACAAAGGTCAAGCGCGCCGATGCAGCGATCGAAACCGAGCTGAACGATCCGGGCCAGAGTGTGGTCGTCGCACGCGGCGGCACGGGTGGTCGCGGAAACAAGCAGTTCACGACCAGCACGCAACAGGCTCCGCGTTTCGCCGAGAACGGCCTGCCCGGTGAAGACGCGGAGATCGATCTGCGTCTGCGTCTGCTGGCCGATGCAGGGTTGGTCGGATTGCCCAACGCCGGCAAGTCCTCGCTGCTCGATCGCATGACCGCCGCCGCGCCGAAGATCGCCGACTATCCCTTCACCACGATCCAGCCGGTGCTCGGCACGCTCGATGCGGACGACCGCCAGCTCGTGCTGGTCGACATCCCGGGACTGATCGAGGGTGCCCATGAGGGCGCCGGACTCGGGCACGAGTTTCTCGCGCACGTCGAACGCTGCAAGCTGCTCGTACACGTTCTCGACCTGGCCCCGCTCGACGGCTCCGATCCGGTTGAGAACCATGCAACCGTCGAACAGGAGCTCGCAGAGCACGACGGTCGTTTGGCGAAGCTCCCGCGCATCCTCGCGCTCAGCAAGTCTGACCTCGTACCGCCCGAACAGGGCGCCGAGGCGGTGAAGAGTTGGCGCGAGCGGATGGGCGACACGGCACTCGACGTCGTTCTTACGTCGTCGGCGACGCGGGCGGGGCTCGACGAATTACGGGACGCAATCTTTGAGCACACACCCACCGGTACCGAGGCGCCGCATTGGGATCCAGCGAGCGGTCAGCACGCCACACCACTGGCAGAACGACCCGAGCACATCACTTACCGACCGAGTGACAACGACGGCTTCCAAGTCGAGCAGGTCCAGCCGCGCGTATTCGCGGTGCGCGGAAAGGGAATCGAACTGCTGCTGGCTCGCTTCGACGTCGGCAACGACGAGGCGATGCGGCACGTCGAGCAGCGCATGCGCCAGATCGGCGTGATCCGTGAACTCGAACGCAAAGGCTTCGAGTCGGGAGACGAAATCGAAATCAACGGCGCGCGTTTCGAGTTGGAAGTCTGAGCGGTGACTGCACGCGAGCTAAAGAGATTTCTGCCCGTCGCAATCATTGGCATCGTGGTCTTGGCGATTGCGGTGCTCGTCATGGGCGACAACGACCCGACCGGTGGTGGAAGCGCGACTGCCTCAGACGCGCCCGCGAACCCCGAGCGAGCCAAGCCGCCCGAGACTGGGTCGAACGCCGCCAAATCGGTGGCGATCACGCCGCAATCGACCGAAAAGGTCAGTGGCCCGCACGACGACGCAGTGCCGATCCTGATGTACCACGTGACCAAGACCGCCCCAACGGGCACGCCGTACCCAGACCTCTGGGTCTCGAAGGCGGACTTCCAGGGCCAGATGAACTGGCTGAAGGACAACGGCTACACCGGCATCACGATGGCTCAGCTGTTCAAGTACTGGGACGAGGGATACCGGCTGCCCGACAAACCCGTCGTTCTGACATTCGACGACGGCTACCCCAGTCACGACAAGATCGCCCGTCCGATCCTCGCGAAACTCGGCTGGCCGGGCACGTTGTTTCTCGAGATCAAGAACGTCGGCTCACCAGAGACGGGCTTCACCGCGAAAATGGTGAAAAACTTGATCGCCTCTGGCTGGGAGATCGGTTCGCACACGATCAATCATCCCGACTTGACGAAGATCGGTGCCGCTCAACTGAAGTCTGAAGTCGAGGATTCGCGCAAGCAGATCGCGGCCAAGTACGACGTGTCGGTCGACTACTTCTGCTATCCCGCCGGTCGTTTCAACGACAGCGTGGTGTCCGCCGTCGAAAGAGCCGGCTACACCGGGGCCACGACCACCGTCGAAGGGTTGGCAACCAGGTCCAAACCGTTCGAGCTCAAGCGCATCCGCATCGGCGGCAGCGACGGCGTGAACGGGTTCGCCGCAAAGATGCGTCAGGCCGAGCAGTAGTTTTATTGCCGTTATGCCTGTGGTGATCAAAGTCGGATCAAACGTGGCGACCGACGAACAAGGCGGTCTGCGCGAGACCGTGCTCGAATCGATCGTCGCCCAGGCGGCGGAGTTGCACAAATCCGGTACCGATGTAGTGCTGGTCACCAGCGGCGCCATCTCGCGCGGTATCCAGCTGCTCGGTCTTGTCGGCAGGCCGACCGCGATGGCTGAGCTTCAGGCTTCTTCGGCGGTCGGACAAGGGCAGATCTACCGCCACTACGACCACCTGTTCGCGAGTCACGACGTCAAGACAGCGCAGATTCTTCTCACGGCTGCAGACTTCTCGGCGCGCGCCAGCTATGTGAACGCCAAGCAGACGTTGCGCAAACTGCTCGATTGGCATGTCGTTCCGGTGATCAACGAGAATGACACGACCGCGACCGACGAGATCACGTTCGGCGACAACGATTTCCTCGCCGCGCAAGTTGCGATTCTGCTTAAGGCGAGCAGGCTCGTGCTCGCCACCGACATCGATTCGCTGTACACCGCTGACCCGAACAAGGACTCGTCAGCAACGCCGGTGCACCGCGTCAACGACTTCGCCGAACTCGACAACCTCTCGATCGGTGACAGTGCCACGGCAATCGGTTCGGGTGGGATGCGCTCAAAGGTCGTCGCGGCGGAGATCGCCACCGCCGGCGGGATCGAGGTCGTTGTCTGCAGCGGAAAAAAAGAAGGCGCAGTTGGCCGCGCGGCGGCGGGCGACGAGGGGGAGGGCACGCACTTCACCCCGCACAAGCAACCGCAGAGCAGTTTCAAGCTCTGGATTCGCTATGCCAAGGAGGCGCGGGGATCGCTCGCCGTCGATCAAGGGGCGGCGCGGGCGTTGAGAGAACAGGGCACCAGCCTCTTGCCCGTAGGGATCGCTGAGGTCAATGGCGAGTTCACGTCTGGCGACGCCGTGGGCATCCACGCAGTAGGCAACGATGCGCAGCCGATCGGCAAGGGAATCGTCAACTACAGCGCCGACGAGCTCCGTCGAATCAAGGGGCTAAAGTCCGACGCCGTGCAAGAGCTGATGCCGCACGCGACGGATGAGGCAGTCCATCGAGACAACCTGGTTATGACCGACTAGCGGCGCGTGCCGATGGTTTGAAAAGCAAGGCATGGAAACAACTATGAGTGACGACTACGAGATCATCGAACTTGGCACGACCGACGCCGAGATCGAAGCCGTCTGGCCGATCATCAGTCAGCTCCGAGACCAACTGGATTTTGAATCGTTCAAGCAGCGATATCTCTCGATCTACGAGGGGAACAACTACCGAATCGTCACACTGCAGGTCGACGGTGATATCCGCGGTGCAGCGGGATTCCGTTGGTACGAGAACCTCTACTGCGGTGATTCGCTCTACATCGACGACTTGGTGACCGCCGACGCTTGGCGTTCCAAGGGATACGGACGAGTGTTGGTCAAGTATCTCGAGGAGGTCGCGATCAGCATCGGGGCGAGCGCGATTCGCCTCGACTCGGCGATTCATCGCGAGGATGCTCACCGTTTCTACGAGCGCGAAGGCTTCAAATTCACCAGCAAGCACTTCATGCGCGTGTTGCGAGACTGAGCGTTCGCAAGACTCCACAGGACCAGGCAGGCGCAACATAGTGCGGGTCGAAGGTGTTCAATGAACACTGACCCAACGAACTGAGAGAAGTGATGAAGGTCGCAAACCAACGGACTTCCGTGACCTTCGTCGTCCTCGTGGCTGCGGCAAGCGTGCTGCTGTTGGCCGCCACGACGGCGGATGCTGCAAAGAACAAAAAGCGAACTGCGAAGCCGTCAAACACGGCATGCGCACCGAAACCGGCCGACAAGACACTTTCGTCCTTCCCCAAGGGCGATGCCTGGCTTTCATCGAAGGCTTACCGCTTTCCGTTTCGTGGCTACACGCCGCGTGGCCAAGGACCGGTGATCTGGAAGAAGATCAAGCAGAGCGCGGTGCGTCGTACGCACTACCCGGCTCCAAATCTTCCCTCGTGCCGAGTCGGACTGCGCGGAACCGAAGACCGCACCTCGCGAAAGGCCGGTCGCTACTTCGAACGTCTCAAGCCGATCGACGGCCAACGCAGTTACGTACTCAAGGACACGTTCGATCGCCCAGTCACGACGCTCGAATGGAAGCGCAAGTCGCCGATCTCGCGATTGCCGAACCGCTGGGGTTGGTACGTCGGCAAGAAATGGGCTGGACGGGATGCTTCACGCGCCTTCGAGGTGCAGGGCCAGGCGTGCAAGCTGGCGGCGGTGCCGGTGTACTCGGTCGTCAACGGTCAAGTGGTGACCAATTACCAGTGGGTGCGCGATCCGCAGTATGTGATGATCGCCTTCAACCCGTCGCTCGGAACGCGTAAACGCAAGAATCGTCCGAATCAGACCAGAAAGCTTCGCTTCAGGGCGTTCATCGATCGCCGCGCCCTACCGGGCTGGGCCAATCGCATCGCCAAACGCCACGACTTCGGCTGCGGCGCAACCACGTTGGGCCCAATGCTGCCGCAGATGCTGCTGGGTTCCTACAGCTTCAAGAGCGGGTATGGACCACGGCGGCAGTACATCGTGGGCCAGTACTTCGGTGAAAGCGCGTCACCGATGGACCTGCTTCCCGGTGAGACGAAGATTCACAACAACATGCCGTACAACGCCTACAACCCGAAACCGCAGTTCAACAAAGCCGTCTACGCGATGATCAATACGACTGGGGTTTCCGGCGGCGGAATGGTTCGCGGGATCGCGCGGGCCGGAGTGGACCGCTTCACGCTGACCGATGAGATGACTTACTGCGATCCGAACTACACACTGCGCAGGATGCTGCTCAAGCGCCGTGGCAAGCGCGTGTCGAAATGGAGCTACTTCGAGTTGGCAACGTTCAGCCGTGAGAACAAGCCAACCGTTCGATGGGTGTTCGGACGCATCGACCCGGAACCGTCGACGATCTCCCCTGAGCAAAACGCGGCGTCAGCGAACCCCGCGAGCCTCGCACTGCACGCATGGATGCCTATTTCCTGCGATCGCGGAGTCTGACCAGGGTCCTCGGGCGTTCACGGGGCGCGATCAAGACCGATCCGGACTAAAGTCAGGACTTGATGGCAACCGTCGAAAAATCCGTGAGCGACATCTGTCTCGAGGCCCGGGCGGCCTCGCGCGAGCTGGCGCTGCTCGAAAGTTCCGTCAAGGACGATGCCTTGAACGCGATCGCCGACGCGCTTGACGCGCACGCGGATCTGATCGTCGAGGCCAATGCCAAAGACCTTGAGAACGGTCGCGAAAGCAATCTCGACGCTGCGCTGATGGATCGCCTCAAGCTCGACCATGATCGCCTCGCGTCGATCGCCGACGATGTGCGACGGATCGCGACACTCGAAGACCCGGTCGGACGCCTGATCCGCGAATTCAAGTTGTACAACGGACTAGACGTGCGCAAGTTCGCAGTTCCGCTCGGCGTGATCGCGGTCGTATATGAGGCTCGCCCGAACGTCACGATCGACTCTGCGGCGTTGTGTCTAAAGAGTGGCAATGCGATTGTGCTCAGAGGGTCCTCAACGGCGGCGCATTCGAATGCCGTGCTTGCCCAAGTGGCCCGCGACGCGATCGCATCCGCCGGCGTCCCAGAAGCAGCGATTTCGATCGTTTCCGGCGGCGATCGAGACGAACTGCAAGAACTCGGAACGCAGGAGGGCGTGGTTGACTTGATCATCCCGCGCGGCGGCGAAGGTCTGAAGAAGGCGTTGAAAGCCGTCGCCACAGTTCCGGTGATCTATGCCGCGGCCGGCAACTGCCATGTCTACGTCGACGCAACGGCGAACCTCGACTGGGCCGAAGAGATCATCGTCAACGCAAAAGTTCAACGCCCGGGCGTTTGCAACGCTGCGGAAACGCTGCTTGTTCACAAGGATGTCGCTGCGGCGTTCATCCCTCGCGCACTCAAGGCCCTCGCCGACGACGGCGTAGAGATTCGCGCAGACGCGCATGCCCGAGCACTCGCAGGAGTGGAAGTTGGTGAGGTGGCTGAGGCATCTGAAAGTGACTGGGACACGGAGTTTCTTGACCTGGTGCTCGCCGTGAAAATCGTCGATTCGGTCGAGGATGCGATTGCGCATATCAATGCGCACGGCACCGGGCACTCGGAAGCGATCGTCACGGATTCAAACGCATCGGCGCACAAGTTCACCACCCAGATCGACGCCGCCTGCCTTTACGTCAACGCGTCAACTCGATTCACCGACGGCGGAGAATTCGGTTTTGGCGCCGAGATTGGCAACTCCACACAGAAGCTGCACGCCCGAGGCCCGATCGCGCTACGCGAACTCTGTTCGTACAAGTACGTCGTCGAGGGCGACGGGCAGACCCGCGGTTGACTGCGGGTACCTCGAGCGACGCGACTGTCACACGGGATTACGGGTACAAAGTCTTCATGCGCATCGGTTTGCTCGGCGGCACTTTCAGCCCGCCGCACCATGGTCACGTGATCTGCGCCCAGGAAGCGCGAATTCAACTTGAGCTCGACGTGGTCTGGATGCTGCCGGTCGGCGATCCTCCACACCGCACGCTGGATCCTTCGGACCATCCACCGGCCGAGCTACGTCTGTCGATGTGTCGGCTGGCGGTGATCGGCCAGCCCGGTCTCGACGTTTGCAGCGTCGAACTCGATCGGGCGGGCACGTCGTACACGGTGGATACGCTTGACGAGTTGGTCAAAAAGGATTCAGACAACGAGTTCACCTTGATCGTCGGTGCCGACCAGGCAATGGCCTTCGGAAACTGGCGTGAACCGGATCGAATCGGTCAGCTCGCCGAAGTGGCGGTGGCCGCGCGCGTTGACCATGATCGCGACCAGGCGATGTTCGAAGTGATTCGAGCGACCGGAGGTAAGCAGCCCCGATCGATCGAGATGCCGCGGATTGATATTTCGTCGTCGCTGATTCGCGAACGCATCTATGGCGGAAACACCGTGTCCCACCTCGTTCCGGCGGGAATCGCGGAGATGATCGAGGAGCAAAAACTTTACGCATGACGCAGTCCGCAACTGAACAAACCGAGATCACCGGCGAGCAGATTGCCCGGCGCATCGCTGAACTCATGGACGACAAAAAGGCGGTCGATGTCGTCGCTTTGGACGTTCGTGACCTGGCGAACTTCGCTGACTACTTCGTCTTTTGCACCGGCCGCACAGACCGCCAGACAAAGGCGCTGCACGACGCAATCCGCGAGGGGATGAAGGTCGACCCCGAAATGCTGCCGGTTCACACGGAAGGCGAGCGCGAACGGCGCTGGATTCTGCTCGACTACGGCGACGTGATCGCCCACGTGATGATCCCCGAAGTACGCGACTACTACCGCCTCGAACAGCTCTGGAGCGACGCGCCCGAGCTGGAGCTGGAACTTTCTCCGCCCGACGCGGCGGCCGGTGACGCGGCCTAGACCAGCGGGACCGCGCATACGCGCCGCCGGATGGTCGTCACCGACGCAATCATTTAGCTGATGCCCAAGCTCACAGCAACCCACCTCGTGGTGAATCGCAACGTCCGTATCCCGCTCGCGGAGATCGAGCTGTCGACATCGCGGTCGTCCGGTCCGGGCGGCCAGCACGCGAACAAAACCGAGTCGCGCGTCGAAGCGGTTTGGTCGATCGAGGATTCCGACTCGATCGGTCCTGGACAGCGGTCTCGTCTGATGAAAAAGCTCGGCCCGGTCGCCCGCGCGGTCGCGCAGGACGAGCGATCGCAGCTGCGAAATCGCGAACTCGCGCTCGATCGACTCGGCGTGCGGATTGCCGAGGGCCTGATCGTTCCGCGCAGACGCGTCGCTACGAAGCCCTCGCAGGCAGCACAACGCCGCCGGCGCCAGCAGAAGACGGTGCGCTCGGAGGTGAAGTCGAGTCGACGGAAGCCCACCGTGGACGACTAACGTGTCTTACAACGGCTGGGAACCGTTGACGTAACGATTCGTTGCGCCAGGGGTCTTCGAGTCCAGCCATCGTGCGATTGGGCGACTATGGATCAGGCACTGCAACAGAAGATTAAACCGCGACTCCGAGGCGTGTTGCACGAAAAAGCGTTCTACGTCTCACTGTTTGTCGGCGTAGTGCTGGTCGCAACGGCTACCCATTCATCTCGCGCATTGGTTGCGGCGATCATCTTCGCGGTCAGCGTGTCCGCGTTGCTCGGCGTGAGCGCTCTTTATCACCGCGGCGACTGGCGCGATAAGACGCGCAAGTGGTTGCGCCGCCTGGATCACTCAATGATCTTCATGTTGATCGCCGGCACCTACACGCCTTTCGCATTGCTCGTTCTGAGCGGGACGCTCGCAAATGTTTTGCTGGTCGTTGTCTGGATCGCGGCCCTTGCCGGGAGCGCCGCTGAGTTGGCGCTCGCCGACGGATCGAAGTGGATCATGGCGGGCATCTGCCTTGCTCTCGGCTGGATATCAGTGGTTGCGCTTCCCGGCATCATCGAGGGCATCGGCCCTGTGGGAACGGCACTCTTACTTGCGGGCGGCGTCGCCTACACGGCAGGAGCAGTGATCTACGCGATGCAGAAGCCGAATCCGATCCCCAACGTATTTGGGTATCACGAAGTGTTTCATCTGCTTGTCGTGATCGCGATCGCGCTGCAGTACTCGGTCGTCGCTTTCTACGCGATTCCCACCTAG
>JBMYXO010000033.1:0-14476 GCA_049608465.1 Solirubrobacterales bacterium
GGGGGAAAGGTCCCAAAGACGCGCGCGAACGTGCCCGGGCCCGGCGGCCCGCGCTGGCTTCAGTCGGCTCATTTCTTGCTCCGCCCGACATCGTTTTTGGAGCGGAATCAGCGCAAGTACGGCGACTTCTTCACCGCGCAGCTTGCCGGACTCGGCCGCGGACGAATGATCGTGGTGAGCGACCCTGCGACGATCGAAGAAGTCTTCAAGTCCGATCCTTACGCCTTGCAGGCCGGGCGCGCCGCAGCGACGACGATCACACCGATCGGCGGCTCCAACTCGCTGCTCGTACTTGACGCGCCGAAGCATCTCGAAGACCGCCGGCTGATGCTGCCGCCGTTCCATGGCGAGCGCATGCGAACTTATGAATCCGTGATGGTCGAGGAAACGCGTCGGTCGGTGACCGATTGGCCGCACGGAAAGCCGTTCGAGCTTCGCGAGAAGATGGCCGACATCACGCTCGACGTGATCCTGCGGGCCGTCTTCGGGATGGAGCGGAGCGAGGCGTACGACGACCTCCGCGCCGCGCTGCTCGCAATGGTCCAGAATGATTCCGCCGTGAGCCTCGGACTGATGGTCCCCGGGCTCCGCCGAGACATCGGGCCCTGGCGAAAGTGGTCTGCATTTGAGCGGGCGATCGAACACGGGGACACGCTCATCTTCGCCGAGATTGCGCGGCGGCGAGAATCTGATGAGGAATCGGATCGCGTCGACATCCTCTCGATGCTGATGGATGCAGAGCGTGAAGACGGCTCAAAGATGACCGACCAGGAGTTGCGCGACGAGCTGATCACGTTGCTGCTTGCGGGGCACGAGACAACGGCCACCGGACTCGCATGGACGTTTGAACTGCTGTTTCGCCATCCCGAGGTCATGGAGAAGCTCCGGGCGAGCATCTGGGAGGGCGACGAGGACTACCTGGAGGCCGTGATCTACGAGTCGTTGCGTCTGCGAACGGTCATTCCGTTCGTTGCCCGAGTCGTGTCCGAGCCGACAACGATCGGTGGTTATCGCCTGGAGAGAGGCGACACCGTCGTGCCGGCCGTCCACCTTGTTCACCGCAGAGCGGATATCTATCCAGACCCGGATTCCTTTCGGCCTGAGCGGTTTTTGAACGTCAAGCCGGGCACGTACGAGTGGATCCCGTTCGGCGGCGGGATGCGCCGGTGCGTCGGCGCGAGTTTCGCAATCTTCGAGATGAAGGTGCTGATTCGCGAAATCCTGACCTACACCGACCTCGCTCCAGCGAGTTCGCGTCCCGAGCGAGTGCGCCGCCGCGCTTTCACGCTGGTGCCGAATCACGGCACGATGGCGATTCAGCGCGACTAGATACCTGAGGTTTCCCCGCTCAAACCTGCGCCGCGCGGTCCTCGGCTTCACGCGGCGATTCACCGGAGCCGTACCGAGCCAATACCTTCGACCGCTTGCGAGGCAGGATGTTCGCGCGGGAGAGGTCGCCGTGATAGTGCTCGATCACCCGCTTGTCCATCACGCGTCTCCAGGCGGGCGGGAAAAGGGCAAGGAGGATCATCCCCGCGTAGCCAGTCGGCAGATTGGGTGCCTCGTCGAAGTTGCGGAGCGCCTGATAACGACGGGTCGGGTGGGCATGGTGATCGCTGTGGCGCTGCAGGTGGTACAAGAACACGTTGGACGCGATGTTGTTGTTGTTCCAGCTGTGGGAAGGCATGCAACGCTCGAAGCGCCCATCTTCCTTTTTCTGACGTGCGAGGCCGTAGTGCTCGAGATAGTTGACGACCTCCAACAGGCTGAATCCGATAACGCCTTGGAGTATGAGATAGGGCAACACCACCCAGCCGAACACCGCGACAAGCGCGCCGAACAGGGCGATCGACATCAACCAGGCGTTCAGCAGGTCGTTTTTGATCGTCCAGAATGAAGATCCCGTGCGCTTGAGCCGCTTGCTTTCAATCTCAATTGCCGAACGCAGACTGCCCGCCACGGTGCGCGGCCAGAATTCGTAGAAGTTCTCGCCGAAGCGCGAACTTGCCGGATCATCTGGCGTGGCGACTTTGACGTGGTGGCCGCGGTTGTGCTCGATGAAGAAGTGCCCGTAGAAGGTCTGGGCGAGCGCGATCTTGCTGAGCCAGCGCTCAAGCGAGGCACGCTTGTGTCCAAGTTCATGCGCCGTGTTGATGCCGAGGCCGCCGATCGTGCCGATCGTCCAGGCAAGCCCGAGATTTGCAACCAGCGAGAGGTCGCCATAGGCCCACATCCAGCAGGCAAAAACGAGTCCCGCAAACTGGATCGGCAGAAATCCGTAGGTGATCCATCGGTAGTAGCGATCTTCTTCCAGCCAGGCGAGCACGCTGTCCGGTGGATTCGTGGAATCTTCGCCGACGACGATGTCAAGGATTGGAAACGCGACAAAAAACAGTGCTGGGCCGAGGAACCAGAACGCGGACCAGCCGGTCAGCTCGACAAGTCCCCAGGCCAGAAATGGCGCCATCGGCATGAATGTGCCCAGGAGCCACGCGTAGCGCTTCGGGTCCTTCCATGTGGCCGGGGTGAGCTCGATCGGATCGTTCTCCTGGCCGGCGATCAGCTCCGACTCAGGCAGATACGTCGTGGCGGACATTGTCTGGTGCTCCTTACGCATTTTCCGAACGGATTCGGATACTGCAGGCCCTTCAGGATTGCCGGCATTCAGTCGGCGCCGACTCAAAGCCAGCTTGACGCTTCGTTTGACACTGTGTCAAACTTTAGCACGCACCATAGCTTTGCGCGTGCGGGAGTCACGCGCGATCCCGACAACCCCGGGGGAGTCGACCAACCCAACTGGCTAGATCGCGTTGGTCCAGACTTCGTAGAGACCCTCGACGATTTGGTCGGCAGACATGTCGTCGGGCTCGATCACGTGCAGATAACAGACGCGCTCGATCATCCAGACAAGTAGATAGGCCCTGGTGTGAGCGGCCTCGGGGGTCCCGCCATCAGCGACGATGCGGTCCTGGGTCGCAGTGATGAATCGATTTATCAGTTCGTGCCAGAGTCGCCGAATCTCGCCGTCGTAGGTGGACGCCTCAACAACGGCGCCCATTACCGGGCCATGCTCGACGTAGATTCGAACGACGTTGCTCATCGCCACACGGAGATCTTGTGAGTCGCCTGTTCCGCTCCACCAGACGTCGGCTTCGTCAAACAACGAATTCGCGACTCGCCGCATGATCGCGGCCAGCAGATCGCGCTTGTCACGGAAGTAGAAGTAGAACGCGGTCCTTGTACGGCCGGCGTGTTCGGCAATTCGGCCGACCGTCAGGTCGGCAAACGGCGACCCCTCGGCAAGGAGCTGCTCAGTCGCAAGAATGAATGAATCCTCGACCTCGCTGCGCTGTTGATCGGATTCGTCGCGCTGCGAAATAGTCCCCATGCGTGGAGCCTAACGCTCGGAATGGATTCCCAGTTTCGCCGTGCCACCGCTGTTCGGCTCGGTCCGCGTCAGTGGCGGGCCGCGAGTCCGTCGAGGATCAGTTCTGCGAGTCGCAGCGCGCCGCCAGGCTCGAGCGTTTCGGCTTCTTTGGCTCCGCGGAAGATCAGCCGAATGTCGTCGACCGTTGCGTCCTCGCGAACGTCGCCCTGCTCCTGCGCGCGGCGCAGCAGTTTCTCTATGGATTCGAGGATCGGCGCGCTCGCCGCCGCGATCCGCAGGTTGTTTTGCTTGAGTGCATACATTTCTGCCGTGATGTAGTCGTCGGCGGAACGCATGAGCGAGTCGGTCGTCGCGCCACGCAATGCCGGCCACGCGTCGGGCCTCCGAGCAGCCGCTTCCCAGCTGTCGCTGAACGCGAGCACGCGCTGCAGGACCAGCTCGGCGATCAATTCGTCTTTGGTGGCAAATTGGCGATAGAGGCTTCCGACGCCGATGCCGATCGCCTTCGCCAGGATCGGCATTGCGACATCAATCCCTTCGCGAGCGAACAGTTCGTCCGCGACGGCGAGCGTGCGTTCGCGCTTTTGGTCTCGATTGAGCTGCGTCCAGAGATCGGCGTGCGGTGCTTCTGCACCGGGCGAGGGTGGAATGGCCATTCCGCTACAGTAACGCCTCCGCCGGAATGCCCGTTCCGCAAGCTCCCGCTCTCCAGCGTTCAACTCTCCAGCGTTCAAAAGGTCCCCCGATGATGAGTCACGCAGACCCCTCCCGTCAACACTTCAAAGTCACGCTCTCCGTTCTCGCGGTAGGCGGCGTCGCCTACGCGCTGCTCCAATCGCTCGTCGCGCCGGCGCTTCCTGAAATTCAGCACGCGCTCGGCACGACCGAAGCGACGGTCTCCTGGGTGCTGACCGCCTATCTGTTGAGCGCTTCAGTCGCGACGCCGATCGTTGGCCGTCTCGGAGACATGTTCGGCAAAGAGAAGGTGCTCGTGATCACGCTCGCTCTGCTCACCGCGGGCACACTCCTCGCCGCGATCGCGAGTTCGATCGGAGTTCTGATTCTCGCGCGCGTGATCCAGGGCGTCGGCGGCGGCATCTTTCCGCTTGCCTTCGGGATTATCCGCGACGAGTTTCCGCGCGAGCGAGTCGCCGGGGGCATCGGGCTGATGTCGGCGCTGATCGGAATCGGCGGCGGCCTCGGCGTGGTGCTCGCAGGAGTGATCGTCGACAACCTCAACTACCACTACCTCTTCTGGATCCCGCTCGTCGCGATCGGTGCCTCGACGGTGCTCGCATATTTCTTCATCCCCGAGTCGCCGATCAAAACGCCGGGCAAGATCAACTGGCTCGGCGCTGCGCTGATGACTACCGGAATCGCTGGCGCGCTGATCGCCATCAGTGAGGGCTCGAACTGGGGCTGGACGGCGCCGAAGACGCTCGGCCTGTTTATCGCCGGCTGCCTGTTGATCGCGGCATGGATCGCCAACGAGCTGCGGTCCGATTCGCCGCTCGTCGACATGCGGATGATGGAGATCAAGGGCGTGTGGACCACCAACGCCGTCGCATTCTTGCTCGGCGCCGGAATGTTCTCGTCGTTCCTGCTCATTCCGCAACTTGTGCAGCTGCCCGAATCGACCGGCTTCGGATTCGGCGCAAATGTCACGCAGGCCGGGCTGTATCTGTTGCCGTCGACGGTGATGATGCTCGCTGTCGGTGCCTGTGCCGGGCGCATAGAAAATCGCTTTGGATCGAAGCCGCCGCTGATTGCCGGAGCAGCGTTTGCCGCCTCCTGTTTCGGGCTGCTGATTTTCGCCCACTCGGATCCGATTGACATCTATATCGCGACGACGCTTCTCGGAATCGGAATCGGACTCGCGTTCGCCGCGATGGCCAACTTGATCGTCGAGAACGTGCGCCAGGACCAAACCGGTGTCGCGACCGGAATGAACACCGTCATGCGCTCGTTGGGTGGAGCCATCGGTGGCCAGGTCGTGGCCTCGCTACTTTCCAGCCGCATCAGCCCCAACGGGTTGCCGCTCGAAAGCGGTTTCACGATCGGATTTGTCTTCTGCATGGTCGCTCTTCTGATTGCGATTGGTGTGGGAACGCTGGTTCCAGCGCGCCGGCCTGAAGACGCCATGGCCCCAGAGCTGATGGCTACCCCGCCGCCGGTTGCCGCTGCCGACTAGCTCGCGAGATTGGACCCTTTTCGACCGAGGATTCTCACGGAATACGTAGGCGCGCATCCACGCCGTCGTCGAAAGCGCGCGCGGCCTCGAGGTCCGATTGCGCCGAGCCGGTTGACGACCAGTCGACCCCGCCGACCCATCGGAGGATTCGTGAAACCGCTCTCCCAAGTGGACCGGGATTCCCGCTCCGAGAGAGTGTCCCGCAAGGCGCCCAGGTAGTCCTCCCGATACGAGATCGGAACGATGAAACGGCACAGGTCGGCGGCGGTGAGTTCGGAATTCATCATCAGCCGCGCGGTGCGTCCGCTTCCATGCGAGAACGGGTGCACTTCGGTTACCAAGAACATCATGAAAACCGCTCGCGCAAATCCCGTGGGAAGCGACGCGCAATACGACCAGCCGGCCCGTGGTGCGCCTTCAACCAGTTCCGGTTGGACGGACAGCGTCGCGCCGGGCTGATTGGCCCGGTGGCAGCGCAGATAAGTGAAGTCTGCGACCCAAAGCCGGTTCGGAGCTTCGGCGGTGAAATCACGCTCAACGAGGTCTGGAGAACCAGCTCGCTCCTTGCCGGCGACTGTGGTTATCCACGGTCGCGCTCGCCGCTTGGCTTCGTGAATGCGGTTCTGGCGCATGATCCGAGCGACTTGGTCACGGCCGACGTCAACGCCAGCAGCCTTCAGCGCCTTCCACTTTCTGCGTGATCCGTAGGTGAAGGAGTTGGATGCGTGGACTTCGCGAATCTTCTCCAGCAACGCCTGGTCGCGCCGAGCGCGTTTTGAAAGCACGCCGGTTGCCCGGTGGTAGTAAGCCGACGCCGACACGCCGAGGATCCTGCAAATTGGCTCGACTCCGAAGCGCTTGCAGTGCTGGTCGACAAACGCGCTCAATTCGGTTGGTCTGGGTCAAGCTCCTTGGCGAAAAGCAGCGAGGCAGACTTCAATACTTGGCATCGTGCTTTTGATTGGGACGCTGATTATCTTCAGCACTCGCCGGGTCGAGTCGTAGCCGCGGCAGCGCAGCGCTAACTCAGCTCAGCGAATGTTTTCGCCGCTGCAATCGCGGCCGCGAAGTCGCCGTCTCGGATCGCCTCAGCTGGAGAGCGATCGCCTAGCGACGGATTTAATCCGGTGAACCAGGCTCGTGCAGTGGCCGCCGAGTCTCGCGTGGTCACCCATTCAATCACCGCATATGTCACCGCAAGCCGGTCGGCGCTTCCAGCGTCAGGCTCGGCACGCGCAGTTTCGCTGGACTCTGCCGCTCCACTGGCCATGTGGTCGGCCAGGTTTGGTCCCAGCACAGCTCGGACCAGCATTTCGACTTCTGACGCCGTTTTCTGTCCCGTCAAGGGCTCGATCAATTGTTGAATTGCTGCGTCCAATGTCATCTCAGCGGATTCGAATCTATCCGCGGAACTGGCGATCCAGCTGAAATGTCCGAAAACGTTCGTTTCCGAACACAAGGGGCAACGCAGCGGAAGTGATCATCTTTATGTGTACGAAACTCGTGTACGAAAACTATGTCGCAAAACCCCCTCCCTTTACGGGTTTCGTTACATTGAAAGCGTGTCAAGTCCAAAAACCAACTTCGTCGGGTACGCCCGGGTTTCGACAGATGAACAAGAGCCGGCCATGCAGGTCGACGCTCTTGGGGAAGCCGACTGCGCGAAAATCTTCATCGAGCGAGCATCGGGCGCCTCGGCCGAGCGCCCTGAGCTCGACTACCTCAAGGACTATTTGCGTTCAGGCGACACGTTGGTTGTTTGGCGTCTTGACCGACTCGGTCGCTCCCTAAAAGATCTGATCGAGATTGTCAATTGGCTGGAAGAACGCGGTGTGATGTTTCGCTCGCTGACCGAGTCGATCGACACCTCGACTCCAGGGGGCAAGTTGATCTTCCATGTCTTCGCATCCTTGGCGGAGTTCGAGCGTGAGTTGATCAGGGAAAGAACGCGTGCCGGACTCGCGGCTGCCCGATCTCGAGGGAGAACAGGTGGTCGACCAACAGCGATGACACCCACTAAGACTGCGATCGCCAAAGAGATGATCGAGAAGACCGGGCAAGACGGGCGACGCATCCATTCGGTTTCGGACGTTGCGTCTGTGATGAACGTTTCCCGAGCCACGATCTATCGAGCCCTTGCGCGGGCGGGCTCCGAGTGACCTTGCGGGCCTTGTGCGCCTCAAATCAGCCATTGGTCTGGCGTTTTTGATCTTCGCGCTTCAGCCTTGCTGTTGTAGTTCGAAACTCCCTAGCGGCGTCAACGACTGACGAGAGTTCACCCGCGATGAATAGGTTTTTCGGCGTGTCGTAGCTAAACATCGGATTCATCGCGACGAACCAGGCGCGGGCGACCCACGGAGTTGCGGGGTCATGAACCGTTTCGCAAACCTCGAGAAGAACGGCCAAACGTTCGCGAGCAGCTTCTCCCGGAAAAGCTTCGCCTCTCACCCATCGTGAAATGGAAGACGGAGAGCACTTGAGCATTTCGGCGATCAGTGCCTGCGGGAGAAACTCAACCACCGAGTTCGCGACCGACGCGCCTTCATATTCTTCCGAGCGCGTCGATGCAGTTGCTTTTCGGGCGATCAATCGATAGCTCCTACGTTGGACAGGTCCGACTCAAACCATTATTCGGCCTAAATCGGACTAACAAACGTTCGCCCTCGGGGCAGAGATTTTGCTCCGTAGAAAATCGGGCTATAAATCACTATAAATCCAGAATTCACCTAGGAAGTTTCCAAGCTGGAGGATCCGGAGCGATTCCCTGTCGGTCAAGCCGGGCTCTGCACGGTGGAGTGTCTCCAACGCCGTCATTATCGGCCCATCGCTTCAGCTGGCACTACTACCCTTCCCTTCCTCTCCCTTCCTCGCAGACTGGAGCTGTTCGTACCAGTCCACAATCCCGCCATACGCTGCCCGAACAAGAGGTCCTCGGAATGACAAACAAGAACATGAAATATTCAGCTGTGTTGATCGGCGTCTTTGCGCTTCTCATCGCCGTGGCCGTGATCGTTTCTGGCGGTGACGACCCCGAGACCGTTGTCGCTACACCTGTCGAGGCGACATCGCCGACGGGCGCGGCTACGGAAGAAGTTGCGGAAGTCACCGCGGTGCGGGCCAAAGACGCGCGCCGACTCGGACCGAAGGGCGATTCTGGCGTCACGTTTACGGAGTTTCTTGATTTTGAGTGCGAAGCCTGTCTGGCTGCGTTTCCGCTCGTGGAGGAAGTTCGCGAAGAATACGCTGGGCAGGTCACGTTCAACGTGCGGTACTTCCCGATCGCGAGCCACGGCAACGCAGAGAACGCAGCGATCGCAGTGGAGGCCTCGGCGCAGCAGGGCGAGTTTGAGGCTATGTACAAGAAGATGTATGAGACCCAGACGGAATGGAGCGAGCAACAGGTTTCCAAAGCCGACCTCTTCCGCGAGTACGCGGATGAGCTGGGTCTGGACATGGAGGAATACGACAAAGCGGTTGCCGATCCCGCGACGCTCGAGCGCATACAAGAGGATGTGAATGCCGGACGCGAATTGGGGGTCCAAGGCACGCCCACGTTCTTCATCGACGAAGCACTGTTCGAACCGCAATCACCCGACGATTTCAAAGCAGGAATCGAAGAAGCGCTCGCATCAAAGTGAGCTCCACGCCTTCCAGCCCCGCTGATGAGGCTGGCACACCCCGCGGACTTGGGAACCGCGGGCTCGGCTACCTGTTGCTCGCAACTGGTCTCGCCGGATTCTTAGCGGCGTTCGACTTGGCGGTCGAAAAGTTCCGTCTACTCACCAATCCGTTCTACGTCCCGAGTTGCACTGTAAACGAGGTGCTTTCGTGCGGCTCAGTGATGAGCAGCAAGCAAGCCGAACTCTTTGGTTTTCCGAATCCGCTGCTCGGAATCGTCGGATTTACGATATTGCTGGCGACCAGCGCTGTCATCTTGAGCGGCGGGACTGTCAAAAAGCCGTACTGGATCGGCCTGCAGGTCGGCCTGACGGCTGCGGTCGTGCTGGTGGGCTGGCTTATTTTCCAGACTCTCTACAGAATTGGCGCCGTCTGCCCCTACTGCTGCGTGGTCTGGGTCGCCACGATCTCGGCGTTTTGGTACGCGTCTCTGCACAACATTGAATACGTCCCGCGTGGCTGGTGGTCTAGGACGACTGATTTCGCCATGCGCAATCACGGAGTGATACTTACGCTCTGGTTGCTGGCCATCGCAGCTATCACTTTTGAGCGTTTCTGGGCACCTTGGGACTCGATTTTTGTGTGACGGCCGACTCCGGAAGATTCCGGACGTCACGTGATTGCACTGCTGGTCATTCCAGCGAGAGTTGAACGGCGCACACCGCGTCCGGATCGCCAAGTGCGCGGGCGAATGGGTTAATATCGTTATATGCGCAGATATGCATATATACTCGCCCCTAAGCCCTCAATCCGGAGTCACGATGCCCATTCCGTCTTCCACTAAGTCAATGCCAAGATCTCAAACAAGCCTCGAATACAACGTCGAAGGAATGGACTGTTACGACTGCGCGCGCACGATAGAACGCGCCGTCACGGCACTCCCAGGGGTCACTGAGGCTTCGGTCAGCTTCCCCAGCGGGAAGATGCTCGTGGGTCTTGACCCGGCAGAGGCCCAGCCTGACGGAATTCCTCAACTACTGCGGCGCCTTGGCTACCGCTCCACGCCATCCAGTGAGGAGTCGGTTGAAGATCCAGACCAGGGTCGCTTCGATCGCGAAACCCTCTCAACGGCCACGTCGTCTGTGTTCCTGCTCATAGCGCTGCTCGTTGACTGGACGACTGATCTCCGGGCCTTGACGCTGGCTCTTTACGGCACGGCGATCGTGATCGGTGGCTGGCCGATCGCTCGCGCTGGTGTTGCGGCCCTGGTCGCCACCAGGCGGCTCGACATGCGTTTTCTGATGACGATCGCCGTGATCGGCGCCGTCGCAATTGAGGCCTGGACCGAGGCCGCTCTGGTTGTCGTGCTGTTTTCAATCGGGGAAATGCTCGAAGGCCGCGCGGTCGACCGAGCCCGCAGGGAGCTGGCAGGACTCGTCTCGCTGGCACCGGACACGGCGCGGGTACGACGGTCGGCCAACGAAATCCATGAGATTCAGGCATCTGAGCTGGTGCTCGGCGATGTGATCGAAATTCGACCGGGCGAACGAGTTGCTGCAGACGGCGTCGTCGTCGACGGTGAATCGACCGTTGACCAGGCGCCGATAACCGGCGAATCGACCCCGATCGACAAAACTGCAGGCGACTCAGTCTTCGCTGGCACGTTGAACGTCTACGGGCTGCTGGCGGTCCGCGTCGATGTGGAACCAGGCGACTCGACGCTCAAACGCATCGCACGGCTGGTCGAAGAAGCGCAGGCTCAAAAGGCGCCATCCGAGCGCTGGGTCGACAATTTTGCCCGTTACTACACCCCTGCCGTCATCGCCATCGCGCTCGTGACGGCGATCGTCCCCCCTCTTGCCTTCGGAACGGAATTTGCAGACTCGCTGTACACCGCGCTGGCCTTGCTGATTCTCGCCTGTCCGTGTGCTTTGGTCATCTCCACGCCCGTATCGATCGTCTCGTCGCTTGCGCGCGCTTCGTCCGCTGGCGTGCTGGTCAAGGGCGGCGCACATCTCGAGCAAGCTGCCACCGTTGAAGTGGTCGCGTTCGACAAGACGGGAACTCTTACCGAGGGCAGTCCGTGCGTCGTGCGCGTCGCTGGACTTGCGAGCCCGGAGGAACACGTGCTCGCAACGGCGGCCTCTCTCGAGCAAGGATCTGAGCACCCACTGGCCAAGGCGATTCTCGAAAATGCAGCCGAGCGAGAACTGGTACTGGCTCCCGTGAGCGAATTCAAGGCCTTCGTCGGGCTCGGCGCCGAAGGTGTGGTGGATTCGAGCCGTGTGCGAATCGGTAACGCGCGACTTTTTGCCGACGACGTAGCCGTCACTGACAGCGCCGCGCCGGTGTTGGCGGAGTTCGCGCGCGAGGGCATCACGGCTGTGATTCTTGCCGATGACTCCGGCGCGCTCGGCGTGATCGGACTCGCGGACAAGATTCGGCCGGAAGCGTCCGACGCGTTGGCTGCGCTCGCAAAACTCGGGATCGAACGTACAGTGATGTTGACCGGAGACAACCGGGCCGTTGCAGAGGCCACTGCCAAGGCGATTGGGCTTAGCGAAGTCAAACCCGACCTCCTTCCTGGCGACAAATCTGCGGCAGTGGAAGCCCTCGGGGCGCGCTCAGTTATGGTCGGCGATGGCGTAAACGATGCGCCCGCTTTGGCCAGCGCAGATCTCGGAATCGCAATGGGTAGCGCAGGTAGTCCGACCGCGATCGAAGTGGCCGACGTTGCGCTGATGGGCGATGATCCCAGAAAGGTCGCCGGCCTGATCGGCAGCGCGAGGTGGACGAAGGCAGTCGTCCGGCAGAACATCGCCTTCTCGCTCGGTACCAAGCTGGCCGCAGCCGCGATCCTCGCCGTGGGCGCTCTTCCGCTCTGGGGCGCCGTGGCTACCGATGTCGGAGCCTCGCTTGTGGTCGTGGCGAACGGGCTCAGGCTGCTGCGCGGCACACCAATTGGCAAGCTTCGCGACGCGCCGATGCTTGCGGCTGCACCGCGATCCGCGAAAACAGACTCAGATGCTTGACCGGCCGACTCCGACCAGTTGCGTCAGAATTGAAAAAAGGAACTATTCGCAGATGAATCAGCCACAGAACAAGAATTTGAACGAAGCCAAGGAGCGTTCAAACGACAGAACGGTCGGATCCGAGCAATGTGAGACGCGTTCGATCGACCCCATACGCGTGTCCGACGTACGGGAGCGTCTCCCGGCTCGCTCCACGATCGAAGCCGTAGCTCGAACGTTTCGCGTTCTCGGCGAGCCGACCCGGGCAAGCATTGTGTTGGCCCTGCTCGAGGCAGGCGAGATGTGCGTCTGCGATCTCGCCGCGACGGTCGATCTGAGTGAGGCGGCGACTTCACAGCACCTCCGCATTCTTCGCGCAGAAAACACAGTGCGAAGCCGACGCGATGGCCGGATCGTTAACTATTCGCTTGACGACAACCATGTGCGAACACTGATGAACGTCGCGGTGGATCATCTCGGTCACTTGACCGAAGGTCCGACCGCAGAAGCGTGACGTCAAGCCAAAATCACTGTTAGCGTGCTCGTCGATGGCCCGAGCAAACTTTTCCATCGGCGTTTTCATTGTGGTCGCGGTGGTCGCCGCCGGCTGCGGGCAGTCTGGGTCCAGCAATTCGGCGGATCAACCCAAGTTGCCTCAGGGCCTCAAATCGGCATTGGCCCCAGAGTCTGCACAGTTCCCGGACGCCGGCGGCAAGACGCTTGGCCAACTCGTACGCCGGTATGGAATGGACAGCTACGAGTTGCTCAATGCGACGTCATTTTCGACAGTCGGTCGCAATCGGTTCGCCTTCGCGATCGCCGACAAGGACAACGAACTCGTGTTCGGCCCGACCGCGGTATATGTGGCCGACGGGCGCTTGCGTGAGCCGGCGCGCGGTCCATTCGTGGCTCCGGCAGACCTGATCGGTACCGAAGTTTCCGATCCGGACAGCACTGACGCCGCACCGCCTGCGGTCTACAGCACGAATCTCGACTTTCCGAAAAGCGGACGCGTGACTGTCTTTGCCCTCACCCAGACGTCGCAGGGTTTCGTCGGCGCGGCTACGGCATTCGTCGCGCGCTCTGCGAGCGAAGATCGCGTGTTGCGTGTTGGCGAGAAGTCACCAGCTGTGGACACTGGCGTTCCAAGCCCCGCGCGGATCGACGAGGCATGCACCCGAAGCCCGCCCGATTCGATGCACAAGTCCAACTTTGCCGATGTCGTCGGCAAACGTCCCGTCGCTCTGGTGATTGCTACGCCTGCGTTCTGCGAATCTCGCGTATGTGGACCGGTGGTCGACGTCGCCGAACGATTGCGGTCCAAGTACGGCGGATCCATGGAGTTCATCCACTCCGAGGTCTACAACCAGAACGACCCGAAGCAAGGGCTGCGTTCGTCGCTCAAGGAATTCGGCGTTACGACAGAACCGTGGCTGTTCACATTCGATCGCAGCGGCCGCGTCGCCGCCAGACTCGAAGGCGCGTTTGGGGCACGAGACTTCGAGTCGGCGGTTCGCGCGGCTCTGTGATCAACGTCGATTTCCACTCAGCGGTTCGACTCCGAGAGCAACCACAGCGCCAAACTGGTGAATCCAATCATCACGACCAGTAGGTAGTACTGCGACCGGATCGCCTCGCGCGCATTGCCGAACAGCGCCAGGGCACGGTCGTGCGCGAGGACTAGCGCGGCCACGTGGCCCGCGATGACGATCCCAATTTGTACATACCAGAACGTGTTCGACGGGATCACGAGACTCTCGTAGTAAGTGTTGGCGGTACCCAGGTAGTTGCTTCCACTGCCGAGGGGATCTGAGATGACTCGCAGCATGTCCGTTCCCTGAAAGAGCAGAAAGTTCAGATAGTGGGCGATCGCATAGGCCGCCGCGATCGGAGCGAGCGAGTGCGCAAATGCGCGGCTCAAATCCGTTTCGCTCTGCTTGGCGTGGGCGACCGATTTGACCCCTGAGATCCCCAGTGCATAGAACGCCAACACGATCAAAACGCACGCGCTCATCCCTGCGCCCGCGAGGAGGACGCTGTCCGACACGCCGGCCGCGTTCACCGAACTCGGTGCAAGGGCTTTGACGATGCTTGCCCACAGCTCGCCATTGCTCGCGCCATCGAAGGTGACCGTTCCGATCATCACCGCGAGTAGCCCAACCCCGCCACGCAGCGGCTTCCATTCCGCGAGCGCCGACAGCGGTGCCTGAACACCGACCTGCCGATCGCGAAGCTGCAGTGGTGAGACGCGAGCGAAGAGGTTGAAAT
>JBMYXO010000033.1:14486-19744 GCA_049608465.1 Solirubrobacterales bacterium
ACAACAAGCAGCCGACGAACTGGATGGCGGTATAGATTGCGACCGCGAGTGCGATCTTGGACGGCTCGGCGCCGATATCGGAGACCAGCTCTGTCCACGCGAACGCGAATATCCCAGCCGCAGCAGGCCAGCGACCCAGTCGCTCCGGATAGGTGAACAACGGTACGTCTTCGCCCTCACGGCGCCGCGCATAGGCCATTCCTCGATCGACCACGCGCCCGATAGCAAGCCACGGGTTGAAGGCTCTGAACACGTCGCCGATGATCAAGCTGGCCACCACGAGTCCGACCCAGAACACCACGTAGACGAACAACGGTGCGAAGTTGTCACCAGGCACGTTTTGGATGCCAGCCGCTCCGCTGTAAATGACCAAAGCCAACAACGACACTCCGATCGACTGGCACACCGCAATCACCGGCTTGGCGGTGATTGCCTTGCCCAGACCAAGCGGGAGCGGTCGCCATGATGGCGGCTCGAACTTCGGTTTCGTCCAGAGGAAGCCCAATGCGACGAACGAAAGGGCCAGGACGATTGCTGCAGCCCATCCGAACAACCAGCCCGGGATCGGGAGATCGAGTCGGCCAGAGACGCCGTGTGCGAGTGCATTCGCAGGTGCCGTCGCAGCCACGACACTGACGAGCGCGATCATCAGAATGATCCCGCGCCAAATCCGCCGCGTTGGGACGTTCGCAATGCGCGCCGCGTTCACTTCGAGATCACCTTCAACGTGCCGATCGGCTGTCCGGAGTTCTCGAGTTCGATTTCGAAAATCCCCTCAATATCCGCCTTGAAACGCATTGTCTTCCTGCGATTCGCCGGAAGCTCCATCGTCTTGTCGTAGCCGTGTACGTGTACTTCGTCGGCAACGTCGTTTTCAACCGCGAAACGAATCGTCTCGCCAACCGTGAATTCGAGCTCTTTAGGTTTGGCGGCAGTCAACAGCGGCGGCTTCGGAATTCGCGGCTTGGTTGGCTCGCTCGCCTCAGTTGCACCGGTCGGCGGGGTGACGGAACCCGCCTGCGCCGTGGATGGCGGCGTGGCTGTTTCGTCTCCCCTTGGGATCAGGAGCACTGCCCCCGCGAGTACTACCACTGCGGCGGCAAGCGCAACGAATTTGATGCGTGAGTTCATGTGTTTCTCCAATGATGTGTTCGTGCGATCTGCGTGAACGACCGACACGAAACCAGTTGCAAAGTCTGATGGCAGCTGGCCTCGACGATTTCGAGGAAGGAAAAGATCAGGACGAGACCGCAGGCTGCGAGAGTGCCCACGGTGGGCCTCGTCGCGGTGCCTGGTCGATCAAGCGCTTAGTGGCTGTGAATACGAACTTCGTTCTACGGAAGGGCAATCGGAGGATTGCTTTCGCCGGTTGCGGTCGTGCGCGTCGCTCGCTGATGACGCGCGCAACTTGGTCAGCCGCCTGAAGAATCAGCCTTGCGAGTAGATAGGCGATCAAGCCGAAGGGGATTTGCAGGACGAGGCCGGCGATCACAGACCACTCCGATAGCACGGCGAGCGCATCGCCGATGGCGACACGTTCAGCTGATTCCTGGACCAGAAATACCATCGCGGGGGCAAGTGCGAAGGGCTTCGGTGAAATCGACACGGGCGAGTTCGAGACCATCGAACCATGCAATGTGAAGAGGAAACCGCCCATCACAATCGTTGCGATGGCCGGGATCATGAAAACGAAATCGCGCATATAGCCGTGGCCGTCGCGACTTAGGTTGAGTGACCTCGCGATTTGATCCGGTGACTCGAGAAAGTATCCGGCTTGATGCGCCAGCAGACAGCCGAGGACCGCCACCGGAATACAGATCCCGACCGCTGCGCTGATTCGCCGCATCGCCGCAGTTTAGGCGAGGATCGCGGGTCGTTCGAATACGCCAAGGACGATCCTAAGGTCTCAGTCGACCGACTCCCGGGACAAATCGTCCGACGCGTGCCGCGTACTCGCGGTACTCGGGATCGTGCGCAACGAGCAAGTACGGCTCCTCGACTTTCCGCGTCTGCAGCTCCAACGCAATCATTAGCGACGCGAACGCGATCACGGACACAAACGTCGGCACGGCTAGTAAGAGGCCGATCGAAAAAACGATCATCGCTGAGAAGATCGGGTTGCGCACCAAGCCGAATGCACCACTTGTCACGAGGTCGGTACGTTCGCCTTCGTCAACGCCGATTCTCCAGCTGTTTCCCATCGCAGCTTGCGCCCAGAGCGTGAGCGCTAGTCCGAGAACCCCGATCCCGAGGCCGAGCGGCTGAATCGAATCAAAGTTCGTCGCCGGCTCAACTATTCCAGCGACCGCGAGAACGGGCGCAAGCAGGCCGACAGCAGTTGCAACGATGAAAAGTACGCCGCCCACCCACTCGGCAGATCCGACATGGCCGCTTAATCCAAGGAAGCCGGAAGAGCCGGTGTTGCGAATATGAATCACCGTGCGCAAGCCGAACGCGAGTATTAGGAACGCGAGATAGAGGACGAGGGCGGCAACGTTCATCTCTCCCCCCCTCCCAGCGCGATGAATGCCCGCATTCCGTCATCCGTGAGGCTGTGCATGACAAGCTTTCCGTCGCGTCGCGCGCGGCTTGCTCCAGCGCTTCTCATCTTGCCCAAGTGATGGGAGACGAGGTTCTGCGGAAGCCTAAGTATTTCGCTGAGATCGCAACCGCAGAGTTCGCCGTCCGCGGAAAGAGCAGCAGCTATCGCGACGCGGTTTGGCTCTGCGAATGCCTTTGCAAGTCGTGCCGTTTCCTCCAAATGTTCGGCGGACGGCACAGCGGTGCGCGCGGCTTGGGCGTGCGTTCGATCAGCACAAAGAAGTTCGGCTTCGAAACTCATTCCAACAATATAACAGATCTAAGAATGTAGGGATGAATCCTTGCCGTTCGTCATTCCGCCGCGCGGTGCCTCGTTTCCTTCGTGTACGCAGTTCAATGCTGAGCTAACTGCCGAGGATTGCCGCCGCCACAGCCATTTCGGCCTTGACCCGGTGACTCCGTCGAAAGCACGGCACACGCTCGCTGACGGATAATTGAGAACGAACGAGCTTCGTCCTGATCAAGGGCGGTGCACATCACGAACAGGCCGCGTCAGTCGCCACCGTTGCATTCGACAAATCTGGCACGCTCACAGAACGGCGTCCTGAAGTTTAATCCACGTCGGCGATCGGTGCAGTGGAGGATGAGATGCCGATCGGCGCTGCATCCATGGAACAGGGTTCCGAGCACCCGATCGCAAAAGTCTTTCACACGGCTCCTAGCACTAAAATTCGCGCTAGAGGTACCCCATTGGATCCACTGGCTGACCATTCACGCGGACTTCGAAATGAAGGTGAGGTCCGGTGGAGTTACCGGTGTTCCCACTACGGCCAATGACTTGGCCCTTCTTAACCGACGCTCCCGATGACACCCCGATCGATGACTGGTGCGCGTAACACGTGGAGAGCGTTGCGGTGTGCAGAATGCAGGTGTAGTTGCCGTAACCGCCCATCCATCCAGCCTGCCGGACTGTGCCGCTGTCGGCCGCACGAATCGGGGTTCCTTCGGGCACTGCGACGTCGATGCCTGCGTGCAATCGGCCCCAACGCGTTCCAAACGGTGAGGTGAACGTTCCGCCTATGGGGCTAGCAAGTCGTCCGCTTCCCTTTGGTACGGGGCCGCCCCCAACATCTCCAAGAGTTCCGGCGACCTGGCGACTGCTTGCTTCCATCGCGGCAAGATCGCGCTCAAGATTCCTTCTGCCGCGAGACACAATTGCGAGCGCGCCCCTGCGTTCGACGATGGCTGCCGACAATTCGTTCTTGCGCGCAACGACCTGATCGCTTGCGCTTGCAATCTCGTCACGCCGAGATCTAACCTGAGCAACCAATGCTGACGCTTCCTTTTCGAGGGCGACAAAGCGCGAAGTCTCACGGCTTGTGCTCGCTTTCAAAATCTTCACCTTGTTGATGATCGTTTGGTCTTGTTCGGCGACCACGCGAAAGTACGTCGCGCGTTCGACCAAATCCGCGAATCCATCGGCGTTGAGAGCCACGGTGATGATGTCTGGCTGCCCCGCCTTGTAGATGGCGACCAAGCGATCGGCGAGAACCTTTTTCGAAGCCGTGAGTCGGCGTCGGATCTTCGCCAATCTCCGTCGGGACGCCGCTAGCTCTTCCGCAACGCTTCGCTGGCGCTTAACCTTTGTGCGTAGTTCGGCCTCGACTGACGACTGTCGTTGTTGAAGCTGGTTGATACGACCGGTGAGACCTCGAACTTTGGATCCAATTCGAGAAATGTCATCAGACAGCACTCCCTCGTGCTGTTGCTTGCGATCGATTTCGCCCTGCAGTTCAGTCGCCGTTGCGGCGACCGCTAGTGCCGGCGCCGCGAGCGCGAAGCTCCAAGGGGCCAGGCAGAGGGCGAGCAGTGCTCCGCAAAGACGCATCCGGAGAGCGATGAGAGCCCTCGACCGGCGGCAGGAGATGGTGAAATAGTTTGTCATCCGTGGTCAATTGTCGTGGGTCTGTGTTCCGCGACGAAATCTGCAAGCGGATTTGCTCGCGCGTCTCAAAGCCCTCCGGCGAATCTGAGATCCGGCTAGAACCCCGCGGGGTGGCGCACTGCGAACCCTCGGCTCGAACGCTTCTCCGGTCGCCATCGCGGCCCGCGCTCGCCCTTGCCCGACGTGTCGAACCGCAGACCCGCGATGATCGCGTACATGTGACCTGAATGCGCGTAAATAGTGATCCAGCTTCCCTTGCCCGGACGACCCCAACTCATGAACGGTCCCGACGGCATGGGGCTGTCAAGGAGGCCAGCTCCGTTGAGCGCGTAGCTGATCGTTCCAGAACAGTCGTAGCCCTTAGCCTTGAAGCTCGCGTGACCGCCGCCCCAGAGATACGGCTTGTTGGTGATCTCGTTGGCCGCCCAAATCGCCTTCTTGACTTCAAGAGGCGCGCCCTCGGGCGCGATCGCAGTGCGTCCGTCTGATGACAATTTGGCCCGCATGCCGGGCTGCGTGGCGGGTGCGGGTGCGTACCCAGCGCCGCCCGTTTCGGCGACCTTGGCGGATGCCGTGGCAGCGGCGCTGACCACGAACGATAGGACCAAAAAGAAAGCGATCGACGAGCGGAAAAACCAGGTCAGTTGAGTCGATCGGTCGTGCGGAAGAACGCGTGAGAGCGGCATTCAGCCTCCTTTGTGTGCCTACCGGGTTAGCTGACGGGCTGGCGCGAAAGGAGCTTGCGCCTCCGCTCGATCGCCGCGATGTGGGC
>JBMYXO010000034.1:0-19355 GCA_049608465.1 Solirubrobacterales bacterium
TCGGCATTGAGGGCATCGCTGTGAAGGAGGTAGGGAACGACTGTGGCGTATTCATGCGATGTCGCGATTGTTGGTTTTGGCCCGGCCGGTGAGGCGCTTGCGTCGCTACTCGGGCGGGGCGGCCACCGGATAGTGGTGTTCGAGAAGTTTCCGCACCCCTACGGGCTGCCGCGGATGAGCACTCTCGACGGCGAGATCGCTCGGTTGCTACAGCACGCCGGCGATCGCGAGCGGGCGCTTAGCTCTGCGATCCCCCAGTTGGAAGTCGAGCTGTGGGGCGCCCAACACCAGCGGATTGGATCCCTGGACTGGCGCTACAAACGCGCAGGCCACCCGTCGCACCTGTCGGTTAACCAGCCAGACATCGAGGCGGCCATGGAAATCAAGATCGCCGAGTGTCCGTCGGTGGATGTGCGCTGGGGACGGGAAGTTACGTCCTTCGAGCCGCTGGTTGGCGGCGGGTACAAAATTACTGCGACGTCACCCGGGATCGACGGCGGCGACCCGTCAGAGGAATCTGTGACTGCTCGATTCTTGGTCGGAATGGACGGTGCCTCAAGCATGGTGCGCCAGAGGCTAGGCATCGACCTTGAGGTAGTCCACCAGCACCAAGACCGATGGGTGCTGACGGACTTTGACGTTATCGGCGAGCTCCCAAATGGTTTGGATCATCGGATCTACACCGACATGGACTGCGAGCAGCCGTACTTCTACGGTCCCAATGGCAAGGGACGCTGCCGCACAGACGTTCGTTTATTGCCTGGCGATGCAGACGACATAGCCGATGACCACGACGCCGCCTACGAGTTTCTTGAGCGCCGAGTCGGGGTGCCTCGCAGCGAAGTCAAGGTGACGCGACGCGTGCTGTACCGGTTCCGCTCGCAGATCGCAAAGCAGTTGCGGGTTGGCAACGCGTTCATCGGCGGCGACGCTGCTCATGCCATGCCGCCATTTCTCGGACAAGGCGCCTGCACGGCCATGCGCGACTCCGCAGGGTTGGCGTGGAAGCTGGACCTCGTGCTGTCAGGCAAGGCCGACGAGGCGCTGCTGGACACCTACGAATCCGAGCGCCTCGAGCACAGCGGCCAGTTTGTACACGGCTCGTTCGGAACGCTTTCCCTTGTCACTGTCAGCGACCCTGAAGAGGCAGCGATGCGCGACACCTTCGTCCAAGATCAAGGCGCCGTTGAGTTTCATCCGGATCCGATCATGGACGGCGTCATCCGCCGATCCGCGGACGGTACGCCTGCCAGCGACGCTGGCGAGCTTGCCCCGCAGGGACAGGTCAGCGTTGACGGAAGTTCTCCGCAATTGCTCGATGACGTCGTGGGTTATGGCTTTCAGCTGTTATTCCGCGAGCCCGTCATAGAGGCGCTGGGCGACCAACGTCGTCAGCGCCTGGCCGAACTGGGATTCCTATTCATTGCCGTCGACTGCAAAGACGCCGGTGCCCAAAACGTCGAGGATGCCGACGGCACGTACGCGGAGTTCTTCGGCACCAGAGGCGCCACTGCGCTGATCAGCCGCCCGGATTTTTACCTCTTTGGCATCGCTAACGGCGTCCACGACACGCTGGCGCTTGTTGACGATCTGCTCGCCCAGATCCCGGCACCCAGCCCCGCAGTCATCCCTGCCGTCGCGAGTTAGTACAGACCATTTCGAACAGGAGAACACCATGCGAGACACCAGTTACCTCCAAGCGCGCGTCGAAGACCGGGCCTGCATCACAGCCCTTCTTATGCGCTACTGCAATCTGGCGCGCGACGATGCCGATTGGGACGCGATCGCTGCCCTTTTTACTCCGGACGCCAAGTTTCGCCTGGAAGACGGGACCGGTTGGTCGCGGTCTGAGATCTCAAATGTCGTGCAGGGTGACGAGGCCTCGTACATCCGCCACCACGGCACGACCGTCGACATCCGCTGGGACTCCGACCCGGACATCGCGCACGCCGAAACGTTCTACCTGGCGATTACCGATGAGGCCGGCCTCGACCACTGGGGAACCTGGCGCGACACACTCGCGAAACAGTCCGACGGCAGCTGGCTGATCGCCGACCGTTTGGTGACCGCCGAGGGCGCAGACCCTGACGGCTGGCTGATGCGCGCATACGCCGCCGGTCCGCCGTCGTCAGCCTCCGAGGCCTCCGCCTCCTAAACCCCGACCAACCCAAATAGAAAGCGAATGAATGCCATGCCCTCGGTCGTATCCCTCAACTTTTCGATTCCGGCGTCGCCATCGGTCCTGATGGGCCTCATGCAAGACCGCGACTTTATTGTCGACCGCCTAACCGTCCTGGCGGCCAGCACAGCAGAAGTCCGCGAGCACGGATTCCAGGGCGAAACCCTCGTCACCACCGTCTACAGCACCGTCCCGCGTACCAAGCTTCCAAAGGCCGTCCGCGGATTCGTGCGCGGTGAGCCTGGCTTCAGCCGCACAGAGCGCTGGAGTCCCGCCGCCGACGGCTACGACTGCCTAATGGAAGTCGACCTTTCAGGCACGCCCTCCGACATCACCGGCCAGATGCAGCTGCGCCCCGATGAAGCCGGAAGTTCGCTTTCGCTGGATTGCGACATCAAGATTCCACTGCCGATGTTCGGCGCACAGGTCGAGGCAACACTGGTAAGGGAAATCACCGACATCGCCCACGCAGAGACGCAGTTTCTTTGTGAGCGAGTTGGCGGCGCGACGTCTTGATGCTCCCGTTCGGATTTACTTCGCGAGGCATCCAGCTCGCGGGTGACCTATATCTCCCCGAGGAACCGGCCAGACCCGCGCCTGCGGTGGTGACCGCGCCGGGATTCGCCGGAGTCAAGGAAATGGAAATCGAACCGTTCGGCGAGGCGCTGGCGGCCGCCGGAATCGCCACCCTCGCCTTCGACTACGCGGGCTTTGGCTCCAGCGGCGGCGAGCCCCGACAACATTTCGACCCGGCAGCCCAGGTGCGGGGATTTTCGGACGCCCTAGCCGCACTGGCTGAGCACCCGGCGATCGATGGCGACCGGCTCGGCGTGTGGGGGATCAGCATGGCCGGAGGCCACGCACTCTCCGCGGCCGCAGCCGATGGACGGATCCGGTGCGCCGTCTCGCTGGCCCCGTTCATCGCCAACCGAGGCCGGCCGCCTGCTTGGCTCTTGCGCAAAGTGATAGCGGACACGCCGCGCCGCCTCCTCACCGGCCGTGACGGCGGAGTTGCCGTAGCGGGTAGGCCGGGTTCGCGGGCGCTGATGGTCGGTGACGGAGCAGAAGCAATACTGAGGATGGCGGCCGACGCGCCGACCTTTGTCAACGAGGTCACCGTCCGTTCGCTAGTGGCCGTCTCTAAATACCGCACAGACCTAGCGCTGCGGTCGCTCGACGTTCCCCTGCGCATCATCGTCGCCACGGATGACACCGTCAACCCGCCTAGTTTGGTCCGAAAGGCGCTCGCTCAGCGCGAAGACAACCACACCGATATCGACATCGCGGTTCTGCCTGGCACCCACTTCGGGTTTCTGGAGACACATCGGCAGGAGGCCATCGATCTCACGGTCGATTGGCTGCGTCGACACCTACTCCGGGAAGCCCCCTAGCCTTGAGCCCCCTACATCGCTCAGTGCTAAGTCTCATGCTCGGCGGAATCGCGATCGGAACCAGCGAGTTCACTCCGATGGGGCTGCTTCCTGACATCGCCAGCGGAGTGGATGTCTCGATTACTGCCGCAGGTCATCTCATCAGCGCCTACGCGCTCGGTGTCGTGGTCGGCGCACCGCTGCTTGCGGTGCTGTGTGCGCAGTACCCGCGACGCGCTCTGCTGGTGTGGCTTCTGATCATTTACCTCGTGGGAAACATTGCCAGTGCTGTGGCACCCACCTACCCTTCGCTGCTCGTCGCGAGGTTTGTCACCGGGCTGCCGCATGGCGCGTATTTCGGAGTTGCGGCACTGGTTGCCGCCCAACTGGCAGGTCCCAAGATGCGCGGATGGGCGATTGCACGCGTAATGCTCGGACTCAGCCTCGCGACCGTAGTCACCGTGCCCCTGTTGACGGCACTCGGGCATTCGGCTGGCTGGCGGCCGGTCTTTATGGTGGTTTCCGCAATCGCCGCCGCCGCTGCGTTCCTACTGTGGAGGAACGTCCCGTACATCGCTGCTGACCCGTCCTCGAGCATCCGCGGAGAACTTGGCGCTCTCAAGAACCCGCAAGTCCTTCTGACACTCGGCGTCGGCGCGCTGGGCTTCGCCGGCATGTTCGCGGTCTATAGCTACATCACGCCCACGCTTACCGAGCGCACCGGCGTGGCGGCGTCGACAGTTCCGATCTATCTACTGGTCTGGGGAGTGGGGATGGTCAGTGGCAACCTCCTCGGGGGCCGCCTCGTCGATCGTTCTGTGCTCGGGACGCTTGCAGGCGGACTCGCTGCTTTTGCTCTTGTGCTCACCGTCTTCGCGGGGGCGTCGCTCAACCGCTACACCGCGCTGCTCGGCGTCTTCGCGCTCGGCCACGTCCAGATCCTCGCGCCGGCGCTGCAGGCCCGATTGATGGACGTTGCCGGAGATGCCCAGACGCTTGCTGCAACGATGATGCACGCATCTGTCAACACTGCCAATGCGCTAGGACCCTGGCTCGCGGGGATCGCCTTCACTGCCACCGCCACCTGGGCCGCCCCGAGCCTCACCGGCGCGACGTTGGCGACCGCGGGACTCGCACTCCTCGGTATCTCACTGCTGGCGTCCTCGCGCAACACTGCCGCCTCAGCTTCGGCACCGAAACCGACGGACTCAGCCGAGTTCCCGACGTAAACGAGCCGCCGCGCGACTCGCTCTTCCGGCTGCGCCGTGTCCAGCTTCAGGAGTCTTCGCCGAACAGCGCATCAATCCCGTCAGAGATAGAGCAGACGTTACGTCGACTCGCGGCCGGCGACAAGGGCCGTTTCAGGCAGTCGGAGTCCGGGACCCCACCGAAGCTGCAGCGGTGCGCGAGGTTGACCTACACAATCGATTTCACATCTCGAAGTCCCAGCTTGCCGAAGGCATGGTGCTTTCCCCGGATGCGGGAGGCGCTTGACACAGTGGACATGGACGACGTCTGGGCACGTAATCGACCAAAACGACTGAACACCGGTCAGTCGGGTGATTGAACGATCAGATAGAGGCCGGGTCCGACCCGTTGAACCGGCCACTTGACACTGCGAGACGCAACTGACAGGAAACTAGCGACGGTGTCGTATGAGATCTCTCTGTTTGTGCCCGCTATCACCTGCCGGCGTATCTCGGTGGGCCGTAACGGTTTGCTGCTCGAAGACATAGCGTCCAGGATGGCTTCCTGAATTGCACCAAGCCTTTGTCGCAGCGGATCCCGCCTTGACTCGGCGACTGGTTCAGTGGTTAACTTGGAACGCGCTTCAGCGGCTTTTCGTACCACTGCGAGTTGGCTTTGGTTTGAACATGCTCCGCTCAAGCGCACCATAGCTTCGACGTTCAAACCTCCACGGTGTTTGTCCGCCGTGGAGGTTTTGTCGTTTTTAGCGACGGTTGGATCGTCGTAGTCGAGTTCAGATGCGAGATCGTCGCTTAGCAGGGCAGCAAACTGCTCCGTGTATTTGACGTCGGCAACTTGTTCGACGTCGATTCGGATCCACTCGAAGATGGCCTGATTGAAGAGGCGACGCGTGCTGGGTCTGGCTGAGCAGTACGCCTCGTAGATACGGTCCGACAGGCTGAGCGCCGGCGTTCCGTGGTAGGAAGGCATTTGGAATTCTTGCCGGGGGAGGACCGAGTGATAGCAATGGCTGCTACAGGGTCTCAAATTCCCAATCGCTTGGAAATGACGGTGCACAGAACAGGACGCACATGAAGACCCTGACAAAAAACGCGCCCAGCGAGCCTCGCGACATCATTGGCACCCACTGTCGCTGGGAATCCATACTTGGATGCTGGCGGTTACTCGAAACTTGGATTCGCGGTGGATGCGCATGGTCTCGAATCAGCGCTTTGGGCAGAGGTAGCCAGTAGTAGCTCCCCATTCGCTGTTTTCCATCGTGAATATATCGATTCGTTCTCCGGGACATACGTGTCTCAGAACGGCGGCTACAACTCATGTACTTGGAGTCAAGGGTCCTTTGTACGCCTCGCAGCCTCGAACGGAGCGGGAACATCGGCTACGGAATGGTTCGAGGTGGAAGAGCACTGTCCGCCTAGCTAGTTTGCCACCTCTCGACGATGAAACCATTTTGCACTGTTGCTGCTCTGTTTGCCCTCATGCTGTTGATTTCGGCGTGTGGAAGTTCCGATGACGGCGTTAGCGCGGTCAGCGAATTAGGCACGTGCATGCAAACCGCTTCAGGCGTGCAGACATTCCCGGCGGGCAACATCGATAACCCATTGGGCGCGGAAGCGGATTCGGACCCTCCCAACAAAGCGCTGGCCGACTACCTGAATGGCGATGGCGCGAGACGCGATCGGCTGTCGCCAACCGGCTGGCGGGAGTTGGTTGCCGACGAAAACGTCGCGATGTTCGGGTGGGAAGATCCGAGCGGTCAAACTGTGCGTAGCGTGATCGTGGAACGAGAACCTGGCCCGCGATGGTCGGCTAGAAGCGCTCAGTATTGTGACGCCCGCTACTTCCGATCTGGCGAACTATTCGCGGATCTTCGGCTTGGTGCTGCGTTGCCGGACGTTGACGGTACGAGCTTGAGGCTGAAGG
This sequence comes from Solirubrobacterales bacterium, assembly GCA_049608465.1. Taxonomy (GTDB): domain Bacteria; phylum Actinomycetota; class Thermoleophilia; order Solirubrobacterales; family JACPNS01; genus JACPNS01. The sequence goes on from JBMYXO010000034.1 coordinate 6,682, forward strand.
CATCCCTTCCGGTGTATGCCTGTGCCGTGTCCAAGAATCCGCACATCGACGTCGAAGAGACGGATTCTGAGATTCGCGTAGTCGTGGCGGTCGACGAGAAGATCGCTAGTGACAACGACAAAACCACCTGCATAAAGCGTTTCAAACCGCAACTTCTAGAAATCGACTTGGCGGAGCCAGTGGGCAATCGCAAGGTCGTTGATGGAAGTTACCTGGTGCCTCGCGAGATCAGCTAGCACGGACGGAGCCTTCTGGATTTCCCCCGCATTGCTAGCCACCTTTCCGCTTACGCGGTAACGCGCAGCTGGACGGATGTCAACCAAGCACGCGACCAGGCCGTCATTCCCGGAGTATTTCCGTCGTGATGCCGTGTCGCTCGCCAGAACCGATCGCACTATCTGCGACGTGGCAACGAGCCTCGGCATCTCTGGATAAACTGCGCACCTCTGGGCGAAGCCGGACCATCTGGACCGTCGAGAACGTGACGACGGGTTCGCTACGAGCAAGCGCGAAGCGTTTCGCGAGTTGCGCAAACGCGTCAAGCGGCTCGAGCATGAGCGATAAATCCTCAAGCGGGCCGCGACCGTCTTCACACGGGACACCAAACCCCGCCGACTTTTGGACCTGGCTGCGTGGCGGCTCGCATCCTCGACTCCACTCTGATCCACGCACCAAGTGTCCGGCCGGTCCCCGGCCATTCGGTCCACTTCAACTGACGTTGTCAACGACAGTTTCCGCACACCCGAAAGACCGCGTATGAACCTTCAAAAGCCAAATCTATTTTTCGGGTTGATCCTCGTGACGCTGATTGCCGGTTGCGGCAGCGAAGAGACGACGGAGAATTTGACCTCCGAGACTGGAAGCTGTATGAATACCGCGGTGGAGCGACTCACTTTCCCCGCGACGGCAATCAACAACCCACTGGGTGCCGAAAACGGTTCAGATCCGCCCAATGAGGCGCTAAACAGCTACTTGAATGGGCCTCGATCGGCGGAGGATCGGGTTTCGCCGTCGGGGTGGCGCGAGCTTCGTGTGTCAGATGAAGATGCACTGTTCGGCTGGGAGGCGCCGAACGGCCAGACCGAGCGAGTCATCTTGGTAAAGCGGGAGCCCAACGGTTCATGGCTCGCGCAGCCTTCCGTAGGTTGTCAGGCGCGGTATTTCTTCACCGGCCAGTTCTTAGCCGATCTGACATTAAATCGGTCGTCGGTCAAGGACGACGGGCGGAAGCTCGAACTAAAAGCCGAGGTACCTTGGTGCGCGGTTTCAGATAGCCCACGAGTAGTGGTGAGTGAAACCAAAGATGAAGTGCTCGTTCGCGCGACGTTTTCGAAGGACAAACCATCAGACGATGGTTCCGCGAATTGCATCGGCATTTGGCCGGCGAAATCGGTGAATGTCACGCTCAATAGCCCAATAGGCGAACGCAAACTGTTGGATTCGAGTTTTCTTGTTCCGCGCGCTATACGCTGAAATCACTTCGGAGCCAGGGCATACGCCCCGATGGCTGTGCGTAGTGCTTGCTCGTACAGCGGGGCCAACGGCGTGGGAACTCGAAGCTGTATCGGCGCACCGGCCGGATGCTCGTCGGTCGCGGCCCACTCGCGAAACCGAAGGTCCTAATCGCCGAGTCGGCAAACGACCAAAAACCTTGAACCAGTGACGTACGAGACGTCGCACTCGAGCTGATATTCAACGTGCAATTGAACCTCCTTCGGTCTCAGGGCTCGCCCGTGCTGGCGGCGCACCGTCAACATGGTGTCTTGGAGCACGCCTTGCCTGAGCCGAATTGGCGGATTGCTTGACTTTTTCGCCTGCTTGGTGGTCAACTTGAGGCGCGCCTCGGCAGCTTTTCGAACGACGGCGAATCGGATTTGGTTTGACCATGCTCCGCTCAAGCGCATTGTTCTGATTGGTCAAACGAGCAATCCTTGTTTGACGTCCCGCCTCCGGAGGGGTCCACGACGGGGACCGTCGCCGACCGTGGTCGGGCAGTTAGCCGCAGGCGGCAAATGCGGAACCGCGCGGTGTTTGGCGGATGGGCACGCCCTGATCACTGATAGAACCAGTGCTAGTGGTGCGACTGTCCCTCTCCATCTTTGCCGCCCTCGTAGGTGTGACTGCATTGCCCGCCACCGCCAACGCGGCTGGCGCTGCCGAACGCCCACGGGTGAAGATTCTCAGCGCGTCATGGGGCACGGACAATCAGGTCGGATGCCCGACCGGCGAGCAGGGCCTCGACAACATCCCCGTCACGTTCAATTGGTTCGTCCGTCGCGCAACGATCCGGCCCAGCGACTTCCGGATCGTGCGCAGCGACGGCAGCGTTGCCACGCCAACCTGCGCGTTGCAGTTCCCGCCAGATGAGCGTGATGAACGCCAGACGGTGAATTTGATCGGCGACTTTGGCGATTCGATGAGCGGCCCGAGGCCGATCTCGGTGCGAGTGGTTGGCGCGCTGCAAGGCAGGGCTCCGACGGCGCGACGTTGGCGACAAATGCCGCGCACGCTGAAGGCCGAAGTGGAGCCACTTTCAGGGGGCCCGTTCATCGTCGACGCATGGCAACTCACACCCGCGCTCTATCGCCGCGACAGAAACCGCTGCAAGGTCGGCAACGCGTTCATTCGCGTGATGTGGTCCAACGGGCTGACGGCATTTCCGAGTGGCAAGGAAGTCGGCAGGCGCGTCGTCAGGTCCTACCGGGCTCAATACAAGCTGCGCAGCGGCAGGATCGTCTCGGTCGCGCCGCGCGCCGTCGCGGATCTTTACGATCACCCCAACGTTGCCAACGCCGACAACATGCACGATCTCTGCCTTTCGCTCCCTCGATGCAGTGGGCGGCTGACTGAGATCAAGATTGGCAGTCGGCTAATCCAGGATCCCAACGGCGATCCGAATACACGTCAAAGATTCGCGATTCGCTAGCGAACGGGCACGAATTGCTCACGCGCGTTCGCGCGCAACCGCTCGATGTCGTCGCGGCGTGAGACCGACAACGGGATCACCGACGCCGCAACACGTGCCACCGCCGCGGTGTCTGGCTGCACTCGCGACTGGAGTGCATCGAGCATCGTCGTCACGACCACGTGCTCGATCTCCGCACCGCTGAATCCCTCGGTTGCTGTAGAAAGCGCCTGAAGGTCGAATGCGTTTGGATCCTGGCGGCGAAACGACAGGTGAATGCGAAAGATCTCGGCGCGTTCCTCGGCGTCGGGCAGGTCAACAAAAAAGACCTCGTCGAAACGGCCCTTGCGCAGCAGTTCTGGCGGCAGCTTGCTCAGATCGTTCGCAGTCGCAACGACGAACACGCCGGCCTCCTTCTCTTGGAGCCACGTCAGAAAAGCGCCGAACAACCGCTGGCTGAGACCGCCGTCGGTGTCGCCACCATCGGACGGGCTCATCGCCTTCTCGATCTCATCGATCCAGAGCACCGCCGGTGCCAGCGATTCGGCGATCGACACCGCCTGGCGAAAGTTCTTCTCAGATTCACCGACGAACTTGTCATACAGCCGACCCGCATCAAGGCGGAGCAGCGGCAGTTGCCAGCTGTTCGCGATCGTTTTTGCCGCCAGCGATTTTCCGCAACCCTGCACGCCGACGAGCAGCACGCCCTTCGGGGCAGGCAGATTGAATACACGAGCGTCGGGGCCAAATGCCATGCGCTGGCGTTCGAGCCATTTGCGCATGTTCGCGAAGCCGCCGATCTCTGCGTCGATCGCCTTGGCGGGCATGTAGTCGAGCAGCCCGCCCTGTTCCAGCATTCCCGCCTTCAGTTCAACGAGGTGCGCGATGTCGTCGCGCGAGAGTCGCCCGTCCCTGACGGCAGCCTGCGCAATCGCACGCCGTGCTTGGTTCAGGGTCAGGCCACGCAGCGCGCCGGTCAACTCAGGAAAATCATTCGGCGTCACCTCCACGCGAGCGTGTCCGCTGATCATCAACGACTCGATCACGGAGTGGATTGCGCGCTCGTACTCGGCGGTGTCCGGCAGCTTGATGTCGAGCGTCGCGACCATCGGACTGATCTCGCCGGGCAAAGACGCCTGTGCGTCGATCATCACGATCGTTGAAAGGCAGGGCGGTTTCGCGAAGCGCTCGAGCAGTTCACGCAGCGTGCGCGAGATCGCCGGATCTGACAGGTGCCTGGCGAAGTCCTTCAGCACGAAGATGGCGTTGCCGACGAACGCGTCGATCGCCTTCAGCGCGGCTGCAGGCTTCTGGCTGTCGGCCACGTAGTTGCCGGAGCCGTGGAACGTCATGCCCCGGGCGATCGACCACTCGATCAGGGTCAGATCAAGATCGTCCGCCGTCTGCGCAAGAAGTGCGTCGGCGCGCTCCTCGTCCTCTGTCTCGATCGAAATACCGGCGCTTCGTGACAACACAAGCGTGCGCAGATCGCGCAGTGCTGAGCTTTCCGCGCCATCGAAGACGTCCGCTGCCGCGATCGGTGGAGTGGTTGGATTTGCCATTGCTTCGCTCATGTTCCCATCCTGAAGTCCCAACATGTGGCTTCGGCGGTAGGCGAAACGAGCTTTAACCGCTGACCGCCACCTGTACTGATCGGAACCGCCGACGTTGATGGTTCAGAGCGTCCTAATGCGGCGAGCCGACCGGTAGGCTGGCGAGGATCCACCGATGCTTGATCACGTCAGCTACATCGTCTCGCCGAAAGATGCGGAGGCATGCGTCGGCTTCTACTCGATCCTTGGATTCAGCCGAATCGAACCGCCCGACGCGCTGAAGCATCGCGCGATTTGGATGCGGCTCGGTGATACGACGATTCACTTGATCTTTCGCGATTCCGACGGTGTGGACGTTGTTCGATCACTGCCCGGCTCGGGACATGTCGCGTATGTGGTTGAGCAGTACGAGGCCGTGGTCGGCGCGCTCGAGCGGGCGGGGTTGGATGTGGACCGTCGAACCGAGTACTGGGGCGCGCCGCGATGCCTGGTGGGCGATCCGGCCGGGAACAGCGTCGAGCTGATGGCGGCTCCACCCGCGTCATGACGCGAGCTAAAACCAAATCCGCGAAGCTGCGGCGGCGCGTAAGCGTCACGTTGCTGGCGTTCGCCGCATTTGCGATCGCCGGCGCGGTGTGCGTGCTCTACGTGGAGTACAACGTCTTCGATTCGGCGCGGTTTGCCGACAACGCGCAGGCGTCGCTCGAAGTCGACGAGGTTCGAGCTGTGGTCGTTGACGACATCGGCGACCTGATCGTCAACGAGATCTCGCAGGATGCGGTGGCCGTGCGCCCACTGATCGACACGATCTCAAACTCGGTGATCGAAACGGCGGCCTTTCAACGTTTTTTCCGTAGCGCGGTGCTGCAGTCGCACGAGGCGGCGATCAATGGCGAAACCGACGACGCCGTGCTGACGATCGCGAACGTCGGCGTGTTGATCAGCCAAGGTCTGCGGCAGTTGTCGCCGCAACTCGCTGATCAGATCCCCGATGAGTTCGACGACGCCCTGCTGCAGATCGCCGAGTTCGATTCCGTCGCCGAGTTGTCGACCGCTGCGGACCTGGGAGACGATCTGGCCGCGATCTTCCCGTTGCTCGCGCTTCTCCTCGTCGTACTCGCGTTTGTCGTCTCGCCGAATCGTTTGCGCACGCTAGGTCAAGTCGGCTACGCACTAATCGTGTCAGGCGTGTTGATCGGAATCGCGGTTTTCGTTTCGAGGATGCTCGTGCTGGACGAACTCGCCGACCAGGGCGTCGTCGATCGCGAGATCGGCGAGTTGATCTGGGAAACCTTCATGGGCGGACTGTTCAGCGTGGCGATCATCGTTGCCGCGCTCGGCGCCGTCATCGCGGCGGTCGGCGACGGCACGCTGAGCGGCATTCGCCTGAAGGATCGCCTCGCCAACTTCGCGGCACTCGGTCGCGTACCGGAGCGTCCGCAGCTGCGGGTGTTGTGGTCGGTGGGCGCAATCGCGCTGGGCGTGCTGATTGCGCTGAACCCGACAGATGCCGCCGCGGTGGCGGCGATCGTGGCTGGATTGATCGTTTTGGCCGCCGGACTTCAGGAGCTTGCCCTGATGGCTGTCGACGAATCGGCACTTCCCGGAGGCGAGGGACGACCGGTCCGCAGCGTGGGTGAAAGGCGCTTGGTACGAACGCTCGCGATCGCATCTGTGGTCGGGGTCTTTGTCGTCGTGTCGATCGGCGCGATCCGAGTCGGCGGCGGTCTCGAGGGACTCGGGATCATCAACGACCCACAGGCCTGCAACGGCAGCCGTGATCTCTGCGATCGACCACTGAACGAAGTCGCGATTGCTGCGACGCACAACTCGATGTCCGTCGCGGCCAAACCGAACTGGCTGTTCCCAGCACAGGAGGAGCCGGTCAGCACACAGCTTGCCGACGGCATCCACGGACTGCTGATCGACGTCTACTTCGCGTATCCCGGCAAGCGCGTGTACACCGACACAGAGCGGAGCACACCCAAGGCGGCCGAGGTGATTCTGAAGGAGTTCGGTGCCGAGTTCGTCGGCGCAGCCAACCGAATTCGCCGATCGACTTCGAAACGCAAGGGCGTGGATCCGGGACTGTTTCTCTGCCACGGCTTCTGCGAGCTCGGCGCCACGCCACTGGCCGAAGTGCTGATCGAGGTGCGCGACTACCTGGAAAAGAATCCACGCGAGGTGCTGGTGATCGTGTTCGAGGACTACGTGCCGGTTTCGGACCTCGCCGAAGAGATCGAGACCAACGGGTTGCGCAAGTACGCCTACGACGGGCCGTGGGGGCCGACGTGGCCGACGCTCGGCAAGATGATCGATGACGGCAATCGGCTTGTGTTGCTGACCGAGAACGCCGAACCTGAGGTCGATTGGATTCACAACGCGTTTCAGTCGATTCAGGAAACGCCGTTCAACTTCCCGACGATTGAGTCGCTGCGTGCGCCCAAGTCATGCGACGAAAGTCGCGGCGCGCCGGAGAACTCGGTTTTTCTGATCAACCACTGGGTCGACACCGCGCCGAATCCTCGGCCGACCATCGCCGCTCGCGTCAACAGTTTCGCGTTCCTGAAGAATCGCGTCGAGCGCTGTCAGAACGACCGCCAGTTGCTCGGCAATTTGATCGCCGTCGATTTTTACCGCCAGGGCGATCTATTTGCCGTGGTTGATGATCTCAATCGCGAGCGGTGAAACGACCGCAACTCGCTGTGCGCCCGCATCAATCTTGGACGTCCAGGGCGCCGTTCGCATCGACGCGGTTCAGGTTAGGAGTCCGTTGTCTCCTGACTCAAGTTGCTCGATCGTTACGACGGCTTTGACGATCTGCCCGGTCGCGACGATCTGACCATCACACTCGGCGCGCGCGGTCACGAAAAGCGCGTTGCGTCCAAGCCGATCCACGTTGGCGGTTACTTTGATCCGTTTGCCGATGCGCAGCGGACGAAGCAGCGAAACGCTGTTGCTGGCGGTGACGGCATTTGTCCCCGGTTCGAACAGCTCGGCGGCGGCCAGGTACGCGGCGACGTCGAGCAGGAGCGGCACGACGCCGCCGTGCAGGACGTCGTACAGGTTGACGTTGTTCTCGTCGGTGACGACTGTTACACCGCGCGCTGGGTCGTTGGAGTCGATCAGCTCGATTCCGACGGACTTGTGCAGCGGCAGGTTCAGAACGGCGGCGACGAGCTCTTCATAAGTTTGATTCATGCGCAGATGATGGCGAATCGGCGAGCCAATCTTTTGGCTATGCGTCGAAACTGACGACCTTGACACTCTCGGCGCGACGCAGCCCGGCGATCAGGTCGAGCGTCTCCGCCAGCAACGAGGCGCTGTCGGCGCGCTCGACGGCCGCAAGATCGAAAGCCAGCGTGGTGTGACCGCGACTCGACGTGGCCGCACCGATGGCCTGCTGCATCGCGACGTGCCACTCGGCCGGGCTCGAGCCCGCTCGGGCGTAGGCGTCACCGGTCGGAGCAGAGCCGAGCACGGTGTGCCGTGCGTTCTCGATCAGCGTCAGCGCGAATGGCTCGGCCGCCGCCAAGTCCGGCGGCAAAACAAAGCTCGCCGGTAAGTCGCGCTCTGCCAGCAAGCGAAGTATTCGCGGCAGCGCGGGGGATACCGCTTCATCCGGCTCGGCGCCTGAGAGGTCGACGAAGACGATTGAGATCGTCGCGGTCTCCGCTTCGTCGGGCATTCGGCGAGCCTACCCGCACCTGCCGCATGAGCCGTCGCAATCTCCAGGCATCGCCGCAAGCGGTGCGGAATCGCCCGATTGCTAGATTCACCTCATCCTGCCGCCATCGTCTAGGGGACTAGGACGCCGCCCTCTCACGGCGGAAACCGGGGTTCGAATCCCCGTGGCGGTACTGCAGCAAGCCCCGCAGCAATGCGGGTTTGCAGGGGACAGAGCCCCGCAAAAGTGGAATTGCGGACAGTTCTGCGGACAGTTTTTCTCGTGGAGGGTTGGATGATGCGGGGGAGGCTGTCCGTGATCCCCAGATCACGAATCCAACGCCCGGTTGAGCCAGCCTCCAGATTTTCTCCGCCGCCGTCTTGCGGGGAGCACATTCGGGTTCGTGACCGTCTTGGGACTTTGGCGACAGGATCATTATCCCGTTGATTCGACCCTCAACGCATCGCGTGCCAGGCACCATCGTTCGAATGTCGAATCCGAATCTCCCGGATCGGCAACAGCGGTACCGAGACTCGTTCCTGTGCCCGAGTTCGTACTCTCGAATCCAACCAAAATATGCCTAAACGCGTACGGATAAACAAAAAGGATCGAATCAAGATCGCTATTGCGCTTATTGGCGCTTTGGCGTTAGTCGCCGCCGCATCTATTCAAGGTTTGACCGCTGCGGACGATCAGCCCGTTGTCGATGCTGGGGCTAGCGTCTCCGACGATGCTTGTTTCAGCGGAGGCGTTTTGGTACAGGGCGACGCGAATTGCACAAAAGTCGAGACGCCGCCCAAGAGCGAGCCCAAACTTAATACCGCCGATGCCGGCTGCGGCTCTGTGGAGGGTGATGTTGGCAAGCGCGATTTCGACATGCATGTACTTATGTGGTGCGCGCCCGAGGCGGTGCGCGGGCAATACCAATTCAAGTTGAAGCTATCCATAACTAACAACGCGAACAGGCGGCTAGATATCAGGCAAGGGCGCTTCGCGCTTGTTTGGAAGAGTCTTGATCCGCGCAAATGGTCCCCACCGCCAGATAGCAATGGGCCCGTTCCGAAGCGAGTCAGATACGAAGGACTGCGATACTGGGCGATATTTTCCAATCCAGACGGTGCAGCCGAGTACCGACCGCAGACAGACGACTACACGTTTGCGACGCATTGGAGCAACACGTTCCTTGGCCCCGGCAAGGTCTCGATTCCGCCCAATGGTGGTGATCGCGAGTTGAACTACCAAGATCAAAGCGGTGTTTTGAAAACGATTACGTTCAGCCATAACGAGGATGACCTGGTCTTTTATGTCCCAAAAGAGACCGTCGACAAGGAAGAGAATTTTCTCGGCCTTGCCTACATTGACGGCTCCGACGTCATTGCTCTTTGCCCGCAGAGTTCATGGGGGCCGAAGGTTCCGCCCAGTGCGTTTTAGGGCATCGTCTGCATGAGGCACGGCGCTCACTACAACTGACGCCTGCTGAAGCTGGAAGCGAAAGCCATGAGTTGCTCGTACTCTGACTTAGAGAGTCCGGCCTCACGATTCGTGCGGATAGCGATCGCCGACCCCCGCCAGTTCGCCGCAAACCTTCTCGCCTCAAAGTTGACGTGGTCGTCAACCCAAGCGAACGGTCGGCTCTGATTTTCGCGAGCGGAAAGAAACTTGGTGACGACCTTCAGTTTGCGCGGGAGCGAGTGGCTTCCATAGCTTCGATCGAGCACTAGGTCTTCGGGGCGCGTGTAGGGGTCGCTCTCCCAAGATGGGATGCCTGATTCGTCCTCGATTTCGTAGTGTGCCGAATCACTGTACTTTCCTTCGGGAATCTCCAAGTACGGTCGCGGCGCAAGCCCGTATATCTCGCCAAGCTCATTCGCGTGCTCCATCCAGTCCGTGCACCAGACAATCTCGAACACATCGTCAAGCACCGCGAGCCGTTCGTGATTCTCCGGCACGATCGGAACGATCGCAACGCCCACAAACTGCTTCGGCCACTCCGGACGATTACCGAACGGTGCGACCACACCGTCAACGTCCAGGAACAGAAACGGTTTCGCGCTCATCCTGATTCCTCTGCATCCAAGTAGGAATCCAGCATCTGCGCAACCACCACGATCTGATCTTCACGAACATGTCCATAAATGTCCTTGGTCACCTTCACGCTGCTGTGGCCCATGATGTGCGTCAGCTCAAGATCGCCCAATCCCGCGTAACTGCCTAGCGTCGCTGCGGAGTGGCGAGCCTCGTGGAGCGTGATCGGCTGCAGGCCGACTTGATCCCACGCGGGGCGAGCTGTCCGGTTTACGGTCGTGGGCACGAAGCGATCGAAGGCTGTCCGGCCAAACACAAGGTCGAACCCGCCGCGACCGGTCGCGAGCTTGTGCTTGACGAGCCGTGTGCGAACGCGCTTGACCAGCGGGAACATTCGGTCGCCTGCTTCGGTTTTGGTTGCCACCACGCACCTGCCCTCGTCGTCCCAAGCCCTAGAACACCGACCAACGCCCCGATCGAGTTGAAGATCGTCCCACCTCAGCTCCTGCAGTTCGCCGCGCCGAAGGCCCACGTAAAGCGCGGTCGCCCAAAGAGCTTGCTCCGCGATCGGCAACGCCTCGATCAGCGCTTCGGCCTCGGCCGGCGACACGGTTCGATCACGCCTCCGGTTGCTCGGCGGGAGCCTTAGCTTGGCGGTCGGGTCGTGCATGATCAGTTCGTCGTCAAACGCCTTGCGGCAGATCACGCGGATCGGGTCTATGTGGTTACGAACAGAACTTGGTCCGTAGCCCAACGCAGAGAGCTTCGCGGCGAACTGCTTGATGTCTCGACGGGTCAGTTCGATCAATCGCACTCCGCCTAGTTCCGACTTGACCAGCTCGGCCGATCGCGCGTAGCTCCGGATCACCGACGGTTTGTAGGGGCGATGCGAACGGTTCAGAATCGTTCCGGTCTTCATCCCGTCGACGTATTCGTCCAGCGCCTGAGCGACCGTCAGCCGCGATGTCCCGGGCAGCAATCCACCGATCTTCGATGCCGCCGTCAATTCCGCGCGCCAACTCTTCGCCTGGCTGACCGTCGGAAAGACTTTCTTGATCCGCTTCTGCGATCGCGGATTCCATACCGCTGCTTGAAAGCTCGGATCGCAGCGGCAGCTTCCGTCGAGTTTCTTGCCGCCGCACTTGGAGCTGTGCTGGTAGTAGATGCCGTCGCTGTGTCGTTCGTGCCTGCTCATCAGTGCCACCTCTCAACTAATAAGCACCGAAAGCACGCGCGCGCAACAGGCGCCGTTACTCTGCGAAGTCGCATCGGAATCCAACCTTCCGGTGCCGGGCCCCGGGGCGTTCCACCGCCGCCGGGGCATTTACTTGTCTGCTCCAGCGTATTGACGGGCGCGGTTGCCGACGCGACGCGATTCATTGGCCGAGGCGTTCATAAGGCGACGGCTCGGTGTGCTCGCTGACGAACCGCTCCAACTCCCGCGGTGCATAGAGCGTCACGCGGCCGATGCGAACGTGCCTGAGGAACGGCCGCACGTTGCGATCGAAGTGATCGACGCTGACGCCGATCGACTGGGCGGCCTCCTCGCGCCGCAAAAGGATCCGATCGACCTTGATCGGTGGGGCGGAGGGGTTGAGTTGCGGTGTTGATTGCTTTGCCCTCATGTCCATTCCTTGGATCGCTTCGGAGCGGGCAATAGGTAAAGGGCAATCAGGTGGGTAAGCGGTACCCGTGGATCGAAAACTTTCTGAGACGATGTGGATCAGTGAGGCATCTCAGGCGAGGAGAAAACGAGGGGGATTTATGGTTGGACAGCAGTTGAGGATGCTGGTTTTCTGACAAAAACCAGCATGCTGAGTCCAGGTAGTCATCTGAGAGGTATAAAACAAAAAGACACAGTTGCACAGAATGTGCGAAACGGGGTGTCGGGTACGCGGAAACCCTTTGCTGGAGCGGGATTCGCGGTGCGCAGTTGTGTTTTGAAGGCGTAACGAGTAAGTTACGGCGAATGGGCACTGATTGGCAGCTTGAATTCGAGTACGACGAGTACGCCGAAGATGATCAGGACAACGTCGGACTGCGGTCCGCGAGCGGGCGCGATGCAAACGAAAAAGTCAGAACTCTCGCCGCTGATCTGATCCGCGAGATCGAGTCCGAACGTCGCCGTCGTGGCGTGAGCAAGGCGGATCTTGCGCGGAAGATTGGCAAGCAGCCGGCGGCCGTGCGGCGGTTACTCACCACTGAATGCAATCCCGAGCTTTATACCTTGATCGAGCTGGCAGACGCGTTAGGTCTGCATGTCACGCTTAGTCGTCGTCGGGGTCGTCCGCCGGGTAGTCGTTGAACCTAGTGACGGGCGATTCGGGAAGCTCGATCACTTGATCCTGAAGACCGCTCGGCAGAACTCTTCATCCGACAGGTGAGCGCGATCAACTTTCGAGGTCTTTGTTTTCCAGGCCGCGATTCTCGCAAGATACTCCCAGTTGGGCTCGTCTCGATAGCCACCCGCTGTCGACTCAACGGTGGCTGCAGCCACCAGCAGCCGATTTGCACGTCTCTCGTG